>CAZQPV010000020.1:0-21351 GCA_964595265.1 uncultured Fimbriimonadales bacterium | reverse complement strand
ATTGGCAAAATCACCCATGTGCGCGCCCTGTGGCACCGCAACAATAGCTGGCGACGCCCTGTGCCTGACCCTCGCTTCGAGCGCCTGCTCAACTGGCGACTCTACAAAGACTACTCACATGGGCTCCTCACGGAGCTGGCAAGCCACCAGCTCGATGTGGTCAACTGGTTCCTCGGCGCGACGCCCCTCTCGGTGGTGGGCTACGGCGGGATCGACTACTGGAAAGATGGGCGCGAAGTGCCCGATAATGTGGAACTGATTTTTGACTACCCCGACGGCGTGCGGGTGGTCTACACCAGCATCACCAGCAACGCCTACGATGGCTACGGCGAGTGGTTCTTCGGCGATAAGGGCACGCTGGTGCCGACGAACGAGAATTCGGGATTGCTGTTCCGCGAGCACAACGCTGAGAAACTCGCCTGGGAAGACGACGCCAACATGGTGCGGGTGGACGGGCGCCGCGCCGTGGTGATTGAACCCACGCCAACCCGTCGCACTCCCCAACGCGGCGAGCAGCTCAGTTACGGCAATCAGCGCAACGCCTATTACACCGAGCTGGAGCATTTCGTGCAGTGCGTGCGCACGGGCGAGCGCCCGCGATGCACCGCGGAAGATGCTATCCCCGCGCTGGAATGCGTGCTTCATGCGAAAGAAGCCATCGAGAAAGGCGTGCGAGTGGCGTTCCGCTCTGCCCAGATGACTCGCAATCGCTCATAAATCGGGCGCGGGTTGGGAGGAAGCGACGGCTTTTGTGCCTACCCGTATGATGCGCGGCTGGGCGCGATAGATGCTGGTCGCCACGCGCTCGCGGCGAATCAACTGACCGTTCTCGTACACCAGCCGCCACAGAATCACCTTCACCCCGGCGGCACCTTTCTCCGCCACCTTGCGCACGCCTGCTGGTAGGCTCGGGTCGGGTTCCTCTTTGATGGGAGGCGACTTAAGCGCAATCTGTTCGGTTCTCAAAATCACGCGCCGCGCGGGGTTCGGCACGCCCAGAACCCGCACCGTGATGCTGGAGCGCCCCACTTCGGCTACAATCGCAATCGGGTGAGGGTGCGGGTTTTCAATCACCAGGTCCAGCCCGGTGTCGGTTACGGTGGCGTCGCGTCCCGGCGGCACATAGGTGATAGGTATGGAATGGTTGGCGCGGCGCACGATTTTCAGGTCTGCCAAGAGCGCCGCGTTATAGAGGGTCGACGAAACCTGACAGATACCCCCGCCCACGCCCAGCCGCTTCTCGCCCCGAATAATCACAGGCGCGAGCCGAAAGCCCTGCTGAAGCGTGCGCTTGTCAACCGTTGCGTTGTAGGAAAGCCGTTCGCCGGGCATGAGAATCTTGCCGTTCAGCGCCTGCGCCGCCAGCCGAATATTGTGATTCCGATGTACCTGATAACTGGGAAAGCGCGTCGTATAGCGTCCCATTTCCCCGGTGATAACGCGCAGGTGTTCAGCGGTAATTCGGGGTCGAAGCGTTTCGGTCGCCAGCGCGAACTCTACTGGAGTCTCCAGCGAGGCGTACTCCAGAGCCTCCGTCAGGGCGCGCATGGTCCCTTTAGGGTCTATCTGCAGCCCTGCCTTTTCGGGCAGGAGAGCGATTTGCCCGTCCCGATACTGAAGGCGCGCGTCCTGTGGGGGGCGCTCCAGAGAGCGATAACGCGCCAGCGTGCGTTCAAACGCTTCGGGGTTCACCTGCCAGCGAGGCGCTACCTGCACACGAGGCTGGGTCGTCAGCCGCTCCCAGAACGGCGTGGCTTCCCACTTCTGGCAGAGGGCTTCCTTTGTGGCGGGCACATCGAGGCGACCCCCCCATGCGCTCAAGGGGTAAGTTTGTTGCGGTGCCTGATCCACATGCACAGGAATCGCCTCCAAGGCTTGCGCTACCTGCTGAAGAGTCGGCTCCAGCTCCGCAAGGGTCGCGGCGGGCAGACGAAGCACGCCGACATAGAACACCCCCGCGCCCTGTTTTATGCGATAGTAAGCCACCCCCACGCCCAGCCCCAGAACGCTCAGCCCGGCGAACAGCGCGATTCGGTACCAGGAACCCGACATATGAGGCAATTATAGCATGTCCCTGTGAGCGACTCTGGACCTGGAGCCGCGTGAGTTATCTCCGAATCGCTTCCGCCTCTGAAATTCCCTGTCGGGTTTGTTCAGCACACCAGCACCAGTGCGCCTGTGTGTTTACCTGTGCGGAGCGCTTCCAGCGCTTCGTTCGCCTGCTCCAGCGGATAAGGCGTCGTGTGCGTTTCGATGCGGATCTGGCGGGCACGCTCAAAAAACTCTTCCCCATCGCGACGGGTGAGGTTCGCCACCGAGCGCACCACGCGCTCCTCCCACAGCCAGCGATAGGGGAAGCTGGGGATGTCGCTCATGTGAATGCCCCCACAGACCACAATCCCACCCTTGCGTACTGCCTGCAGAGCGCGGGGCACCAACTCCCCCACAGGCGCAAAGAGAATCGCGGCGTCCAGCGGTTCAGGGGGCATCTGGTCGGAGCCGCCCGCCCACCACGCGCCCATCTGCCGTGCGAAATCCTGCCCTGCATAATCGCCCGGGCGCGTGAAAGCGAACACGCGCTTGCCTTCCCGTACGGCAATCTGCACTAGAATATGCGCCGCCGCGCCGAAGCCGTAAATCCCCAGCCGATTGCCCCACGCCTCTCGCGCAAAGCGGTAGCTCCGATAGCCGATCAGCCCCGCGCACAGCAGCGGCGCCGCTGCCACATCGTCGTAAGCCTCAGGCAGAGGGAACACATAACGCGCGTCGGCGACCGTATACTCGGCATAGCCTCCGTCCAGCGTGTAGCCCGTGAAGCGCGCATGGTCGCAAAGGTTTTCCTGACCTGCCTCGCAGTAGAGGCACGCGCCACAGGTCTCACCCAGCCACGGAATGCCCACACGCTGTCCCTCGCGCAGCCCCGAAACCGATGTCCCAAGCGCCACAATCTCGCCCACAATCTCGTGCCCCAGAATCAGGGGCAATTTCGGGTTGGGCAGCTCGCCGTCAAACACATGCAGATCGGTTCGGCAAACGCCACACGCACGCACCCGCACCAGTACCTGATGGGGCGCAGGTTCTGGCACGGGCAACTCACGCATCACCAGCGGCTTGCCCACCGCCTCCAGTACCATCGCACGCATGTGCATCGCCGATATTGTACCTGCCGCGAAAATGTGCCATAATATATCCCAGAGGGCACGACGATGAAAGCATGGCACGGGATGATTGCGCTCGTGGGTGTTGTGGTGAGCCTTGCGGGTTGCCGCGAGAAGCCCATCACGGAGGCGGACCTCCAGCAGGCGATTGCCGAACATCAGGAGCGCACTACAGAAGAGATTAGGCGCACAGTGGAGACCGCTCCTCCGCCCTATACCATTCCCAATCAGCAGAACCCTGCCAGCGCGCCTGCACCCTCGCAGGGCACATCTCAAACGCCACAACCCACCCCAGGACTGGAGATACCGCCGCCCAACACCTATTCCAGCCCATCCCCCACGCAAGCCGAGACGCCCGTTGCCCCAACCTCTGGTACAGGCGATATCAAGTTAGACCCACAAACGGGGCAGTATGGCATTCATCCCCCCGGCGCACCCGAAACCTACACAATCCCCCTGAACCGTCCTGAGCCACAGGGGCAGTAGGAGCGCCTATGCTTTCTCTTCAGTGTTTTCGGGGGGCGGCGTTTGCCACTTCTTTCCGCGTCGACGCGCAATCGCCTCGCGCAGAAGATACTCTATCTGTGCGTTTACGCTGCGCAGCTCCTCGGCTGCCATGCGCTGCAACTCCTCCCACAACTCCGGGCTGAGGCGCAGCAGAAAAGTCTTTTTGCGTGCCATTAGGGATAAAGCGTGCCGGTATTCACGATAGGT
This sequence comes from uncultured Fimbriimonadales bacterium, assembly GCA_964595265.1. Lineage (GTDB taxonomy): Bacteria > Armatimonadota > Fimbriimonadia > Fimbriimonadales > GBS-DC > LDYB01. Next base: position 17,479 of record CAZQPV010000020.1, on the reverse strand, counting down.
TGGGTGGCTTGTTCACTACACAAGACCACCATCAGGTTCGAGACCATCGCGGCTTTTCGTTCCTCATCCAGTTGAACCGTGCCACTGCGTTCCAGGTGCTCCAACGCCATCTCTACCATGCCCACTGCTCCTTCCACGATACGCTGGCGCGCCGCAATCACGGCATTCGCCTGCTGGCGACGGAGCATCACGCTGGCGATTTCTGGGGCATAAGCCAAGTGTGAAATCCGTGCTTCCAGCACCTCGACCCCCGCCAGATTAAGGCGTTCCTGCAACGCTCGGCGCAACTCCTCCGAGATTTCTTCCGCATTATGCCGAAGTGAGACGGTTCCTTCCGCATCGTAGGGATACGAAGAGGCTAACTGACGCACTGCGGTCTCGCTCTGGGTAGCGACATATTGCTCGTAATCCTCCACCTCAAACACTGCCTCGTAGGTATCCCGCACGCGCCAGACCACCACTGCCGCGATTTCAATAGGGTTTCCGTCGATGTCGTTCACCTTAAGCTTTTCGCCGTTCAGCGTGCGCACACGAAGCGACACTTTGCGCTTGCTCATTAGCGGGTTTACATAGTGGAAGCCAGCGTCGCGCACGGTTCCCATGTAGCGCCCAAATAGCAGTAGCACGCGGCTCTCGTTCGGCTCCACGATGAAGAAGCCATTCATACCCACCGTCCAGACAATAAAGAGCAGTGCAAAGACCCAAAACGCATACCAAAAACGGCTTCCCACAACATCGGAACCACCTGAAGTTACAAGCCAGTACAACAAGTAGCCCATCACGCCTGTCAGGGCAATCCACACGCCCACCATCAGGGCGCCTGAAACGGTTTTCGCAGGTCGCTCTTTCATCGCTGTTTCCTCCTGATACATATCAGCATGATATCATACTGATATGTATCGGTCGAAGTTCCCAGAGCACGAGGATGTTCGGAAGATCGCTGCCAAGCGAGGTGAGTGAACCCGCTCTGTTGCAAAGAACGGAGATTCGGCAAACAGCACGCAGGAACTCGGTTTTCAGAGTTTCGGGAGACCTAAGAAAGGGCACTCAAACTGCAAACACCCCTCAAATACCTCAACGACTCCACCGCCATCACCTCAGGCGAGGGGAAGTAGTCAAACGGCTCTAGCGATGCCCAGCCTGTGTAGCCCACCTCGTGAAGTGTTTGCAGAATCGGGGCGAAATCGGTCTCGCCGAAGCCGGGCGCACGCAGGTTGGAATCGTTTAGATGAACGTGCTGGATGTAATGGGCATATTGGCGGATGAGCGCCGGCACATCGTGAGTTTCTGCCAGCGCGCTTTTCACATCCAGCATCGTGCCTACGCAGGGATGGTTCGCCTGCTCCACGAGGGCAACCGCCTCAGAGAGCTGCTGCACTACATCGGTCTCTGGCAGCGGCTCCAGCAGGATGCGCACGCCTGCCGATTCGCACACCCGAAGGGCGGGCTGAAGCGTTTCCAGCCACATCTGCGCGGACTCGGCAGGCGTGAACGGCGGGATACTGCTCCGCGCTTTGGGCGAGCCGAACACCATCAGGCGCGCGCCCAGCGACTCGGCAAACTGCACCAGCGCCGCCAGATATTCGGCGGTGCGCTGGCGTATTGCAGGGTCGGGATGCGCCACATGCAACCCTTCCGGCGACCAGAGCAGCATGTGGAGCGCCACAATTTCCAGCCCATGCTGGCGCGCTGTGCGAGCAATTTGCTGGCGGGCATTGGCGTCTAACTGCTCCACCGACTCGGCAAAAGTGAAGGGGGCTATCTCCACACCCTCATAGCCAGCCTGACGCATCAGGGCGCACGCCTCATCCCAGCGCAGGTGGCGCAACACCTCGTTGCAGAGCGCAAAACGCATACCTTTCCGTTCGCTCTTGGCGCAAAGCCTCCTACCCGACAGCAGGAAGCACTCTACGGCTGGCGAAAATTCTCAGCGATGTTAGCGCAGGAACTTTTAGCGGGGGCACAAGCCAGAATCGAGGCACATCGCAAGGCGGAAACCACCGTGCGCGTGCTGGATTCGCGAGGGCGTCCTGTGTCGGGGGCAAAACTCACCGTCAGACAGACGCGCCATGCGTTCCTGTTCGGGTGCAATATCTTCCCGCTGTTTGACTATCAGGGCGAACAGCACACCCAGTATGCGAATCGGTTTCGGGCGCTGTTCAACTATGCCACGCTTGGTTTCTACTGGGGCGCCTACGAGCCCCAAAAAGGGCGTCCTCAACCCGAACGCAATCGCCAGATTGCCCGCTGGTGTCAGCGGAACCAGATTCTGACCAAAGGACACCCGCTGGTGTGGCATGAGGTCTACCCTCAGTGGGCACCCAGTAGCGCCGACGAAACGATTCCGCTCCTCAAAGCCCGCATTCGGAACATCATCACCGAGTTTCGGGGGCTGATAGACCGCTGGGATGTGGTGAACGAGGCGACGGTCTCCCATCAGTTCCCCAACGGGGTGGGCGACTGGGTGAAGCGCTATGGGGTGGTGGCGATGGTGCTGGAATGCCTCTACACGGCGCGCGAGGCGCATCCAGGCGCAACCCTCCTCTACAATGACTACAACCTCAGCCCCGAACTGGAACGCCTGCTGGAAGAGCTTGTCAAACGCAACGCTCCTCTGGACGCGATTGGGATTCAATCCCATATGCATCAGGAGGAGTGGAGTCTGGAGCGCGTCTGGCAAGTGTGTGAAACCTACGGGCGGTTTGGCAAGCCAATCCACTTCACCGAAGTTACAATTCTCTCTGGCAAGCATGGCTGGCAGTTGCCGCCTCCGTGGGAGAGTACCACGGAGGGTGAGGCGCGTCAGGCGGAATACGGTGAGCGATTTTACACCTTGCTGTTTTCACATCCTGCGGTGCAAGCCATCACATGGTGGGATTTTCCCGATGGTCAGTGGCAGGGCGCACCCGCAGGTCTGCTACGCGCAGACCTGACCCCGAAGCCGCTGTATGAGCGGCTCCAGCGGCTCATCAAGCAGCAGTGGTGGAGCGAGGCGACGCTCACGACCGATGCGCAGGGTCAGGCACGATTCAAGGGGTTTCTGGGCGACTACGAGATTAACCTGCAAAAAGGGCGGACGCGCCAGAAAGAAAATCGCACCCTCACGCGCCCGCCCCAGGAATGGGTTATCCGCCTGCGCTCTCAGGCGTGAGCCAGCGCCTGCTCCAGGTCAGCGAGGATATCCTCAATATCCTCAATGCCGACGGAGAGGCGGATAAAGTCGGGCGTAGCGCCCGTTTCTGCCTGCTGTTCGGGAGTCAGCTGGCGGTGTGTCGTGCTGGCGGGGTGAATAATCAGCGACTTGGCGTCGCCGATATTCGCCAGGTGCGAGAAGAGCTTCACATGTTGCACGACTCGCACTGCCGCCTCGTAGCCGCCCTTCACGCCGAAGCCGACCACCGCGCCCTGTCCTTTCGGCAGGTATTTCTTCGCCAGCTCATAATAAGGGCTGGAAGGCAATCCTGGATAGGCGACCCACGCCACTTTGGGATGCTCGCTGAGCCACTGCGCCACCTGAAGCGCGTTCTGGCTGTGGCGCTCCATGCGCAGGTGCAGGGTCTCCAGCCCTTGCAGGAACAGGAACGCATTAAACGGCGAAATGGCGGGTCCCAAATCGCGCAACAGCTGCGCTCGTGCCTTGACGATATACGCCATCTCGCCGAACGCCTCGCGGAATACCAGCCCGTGATACGAAGGGTCAGGCTCAGTGAGCTGGGGGAACTTGCCGTTATCCCAGTTGAACTTGCCCGAATCGACAATCACGCCGCCGATACTCGTACCGTGCCCTCCGATGAACTTAGTGGCGGAATGCACCACAATATCGGCGCCCCAGTCGAACGGGCGGAGCAACACGGGTGTGGGAATGGTATTGTCCACAATCAGGGGGATGCTGTGGTCGTGGGCAATCTGGGCGATGGCTTCGAAATCATGCACATCGAGCTTGGGGTTGCCGATTGCCTCAATATAGAGGGCACGGGTTCGGGGAGTTATAGCCTTGCGGAAGTTTTCGGGGTCGCGCGGGTCCACAAAATGCACCTTGATGCCAAACTTGGCAGGGAAAGTGTATTTGAAGAGGTTATAAGTTCCGCCGTACAGGCTGGTGGTGGAGACAATTTCGTCGCCTGTGTCGGCAATTGTGAGAATCGCCAGCGTTTCCGCCGCCTGTCCCGAAGCGACCGCCAGCGCGCCCACGCCGCCTTCCAGCAGCGCCATGCGGTTTTCGAACACGCCCTGTGTGGGGTTCATGATACGGGTGTAGATGAAGCCTGCCGTTTTGAGGTCAAACAGGCTCGCGGCGTGGTCCACGCTCTCGAACAGATACGAGGTTGTCTGATAGATAGGAACCGCTCTCGAACCTGTTGCAGGATCTGGCTCCTGCCCGCCATGCACGCACAGAGTACCCGAATGCCAGTCAGCCATCTGTCACCTCCAGAAAGTTTTGGGGGAGTAGTATACCCCAAGGCGAGGTTTTACTGCAGCTGGAGCGCCTGCAGGAGTCGTGCGAACACCTCGTCGGGGGTCGCGTCGGCGTTCACGCGGCGCAGGAGGCTTCGGGATTCGTAGTAGGCAATCAGGGGCGCCGTTTGCTCTTCGTAGATTTTGAGGCGATTGCGAATGGTTTCGGGGTTGTCATCTTCGCGCACCACCAGCGGCGTGCCACACCGTTCGCATCGGTCGCCTGCCTTGCTGGGGTTCGCGATTTGATGGTAGATCGCGCCGCAGTTGGGGCAAATGCGTCGCCCTCCAAGGCGTGCAATCAGCGCCTCCGTGTCGAGGGCGAAGTAAACCACAGCGTCCAGCGGCTGGGGGAGCATCTGCTCCAGCATTTCTGCCTGCGTGAGGTTGCGCGGATAGCCGTCCAGAATAAAGTCGTTCAACCCCTGCAGCCGCTCGGCGACCATCTGATTGACCAGCACGTCAGGAACCAGCTCGCCGCGCTCGATATACTGCTTCGCCTGCTGTCCCAGAGGCGTGTTGCTGGCTATCGCCGCCCGCAACAGGTCTCCTGTCGCAATCACGGTCCAGCCGTATGCCTGCTCCAACTTTTTTGCCTGGGTGCCTTTCCCCACGCCGGGCGCACCTAAAAAGACCAGCCGCATTGCTGTCTCTCCGCTGGAAGGCTACTTCAGGAAGTCCTCATACTGGCGCATCGCCATCTGTGCCTGCAGCTGGCGCGAGAAGTCTATCGCCACGCCGACCAGAATCAGGAGCGAAGTGCCCCCGACAATCCCCAGTGTCTGGATGCCTGTGAGGCTGGGAACCCAGTATTGCAGGAGGGCGATAAAGGCGAGGAAGCCTGCGCCCACGACCGTGAGGCGCGACAGCACATCGTTGAGGTAGTCCGCCGTTGGCTTGCCAGGGCGCACGCCTGGAATAAACGCCCCCTGACGCTTGAGGTTCTCGGCAATCTCTTCCGTGTTGAACACCACTGCCACATAGAAGTAGGTGAAGCCGAAAATTAGCAGCGTATACAGGGCGGAACCGAGAATACTGCTTCCGGGCATCAGAAAGTTCACGGCAGCCTCCAGGTGCCCCCAGAAGCCAGGGTTCTGGCGGTCGTAGGGGATCATCTGTAGCAGCGTCACGGGCAGCAGCTGGAGCGACACGGCGAAGATAATGGGTATCACGCCCGCCGCGTTCAGCGGAATAGGCAGGTAGGAGGTGGCGCCCATCGTCTGGCGTCGCCCCACAATACGACGCATATGCTGAATTGGAATCCGCCGTTGCGACATGGTAACAAAAATCACGCCCCACACCGTGAACAGGAAAATAGCAAGCAGCAATAGCACCTGATAGAAGCGCACGGTACCTTCCTGTACCAGCAGATAGGTCTGCTGAATCTGGTAGGGCATGCTGGCGACGATACTGGCAAAAATCATCAGCGAGATGCCGTTGCCCAGCCCTTTTTCCGTAATCTGCTCGCCGAGCCACAGCAGGAACATGGCACCCGCCACCCATGCCACAATCACCTGAAACGCCTGTACCCCGCTGACATCCAGCGCGCCTGCACTGCGGAAGGTCGCCATAAAGCCGATTGCCTGCACAATCGCAATCGCAATCGTCAGCAGGCGCGTGCGCTGCTGCATCATGCGTCGCCCTGCCTCTTCCCGCATGGCTTCCCGCAGGCGTGGATCGGCATACGAGAAAATCTGCATAATAATCGACGCCGTGATGTAGGGGTTCAGACCCAGCGCCAGAATGGTGAGCTTGCGCAAGGCGCCCCCTGTGAACATGTTGATTAGTCCCCACAACTGCTGGTTCTGGAAAATCTTGTCCATCTGCTCGCGGTCTACGCCTGGCACGGGAATGTGCAGTCCAATCGCATAGACCGTGAACATGGCGAACACGAACAGGATCCGTGCCCGCAGTTCGGGGATTTTCAGGGCGCCCTGTAAAGCACTTACGAAGTTGGTGGCGAGCATAGGGGTTCCCTCTCCTAAGCGTTTTCGATGAGAACGACCGTGCCGCCTGCCGCCTCGATTTTAGCGCGGGCGCTCTCGCTAATCGCGTGGGCATGCACTGTCAGCGGGAAGTTGATTTCCCCTTCGCCCAGAATTTTGACCCCATCTTTGAGCTTGCGCACGATGCGCCGCTCTTTGAGAATTTCGGGAGTCACGGTGTCGTTGGGCTGGAAGCGTTGCGCCAGCGTGCCGACATTCACAATCGCATACTCCACGCGGTTCACATTCTTAAAACCGACTCGCACGGGCAGTCGGCGATGGATGGGAGTCTGACCACCCTCAAAGCGCGGGGGGATGGTGTCGCGCGCCTTTTGTCCTTTGGTACCGCGCGTGGCGGTCTTGCCGTGTCCGGAGCCGATTCCGCGTCCCACGCGCTTGCGGCGCTTCTTACTGCCCGGATGGGGCTTGAGTGTGTGCAATTCGATCATGACGATGCCACCTCCTCAATAACTTCCACCTGCACTAGGTGCGGGATCCGCTGGAGCATGCCGCGAATGCTGGGGTTATCCTCGTGGATAACGGTTTGATGGAGCTTGCGCAGTCCCAGCGCTCGCACCGTGCGCTTCTGGGTTTCGTTATAGCCAATCGGGCTTCGTTTCAGGGTAATTTTGAGTTTGGGCATCATTACACCTCCGCGGTTTCTTTGAACTTACGGACATACCATGGGGTGAGTGTTTTGAGCGAGACGCCCCGCAGCTGGGCAATTTCTTCGGGCGTGCGCAGCTGGCGGAACGCTTCCATCGTTGCCCATGCGGCGTTGATGGGGTTGCGCGAGCCGATAAGTTTTGCCAGCACATCGGTCACGCCTGCCGCTTCGAGAAGCGCACGCACGGAGCTGCCTGCCACAACGCCCGTACCGGGCGAAGCGGGTTTCAGCACCAGGCGAGTCGAGCCGAACTCCACCTCCACCTCGTGGGGAATGGTCGTGCCGATGCGGGGCACATACACGAGGTTTTTGCGGGCGGCTTCAATCGCTTTGCGAATGGCATCGGGCACCTGGCGCGCCTTCCCCAGCCCCACGCCGACATGCCCGTTCGTGTCGCCGACCACGACCATCACCTGGAAGCTCATCGTGCGCCCGCCCTTGTGGGTTTTGGAGACGCGGTTGGTGTAAATCACCCGCTCCACATGGAGGTTGAGCATATCGGGATTAATCACCGCTTTGGGTTTTCTTCTCATTTTTGCCTCCTTAAAATTCCAGTCCAGCCTCGCGTGCGGCGTCAGCTAAGGCTGCCACGCGCCCGTGATAGAGGAACCCACCACGGTCAAACACGACCTTTTTGATTCCCTTCTCTAGGGCGCGCTGGGCAATCAGGCGTCCGACAGCGCGTGCCGCTTCGATATTGCCCGTGCTTTGTAGCTGCTCTCGCAGGACTGGCTCCACCGTGGACGCCGACACAAGGGTATGTCCTGCGATATCATCAATAATCTGGGCATGCATATGTTTCAGGCTTTTATAGACGCACAGGCGCGGGCGCTCGGGCGTGCCCATAATCTTGCGCCGAATGCGCCGATGCCGGATAATTCGCTTCTCGCGTGCTGTTCGTTTCATCGTGAGTTCACCTCTTACTTCTTCTTACCGACCTGCTGTTTACCTGGTTTGAGTCGTATCTGTTCGCCGCGATAGCGCAACCCTTTGCCCTTGTAGGGGTCAGGGGGGCGCACTGCGCGGATATCCGCCGCCTGCTGACCCACGCGCTGCTTGTCAATTCCGCGCACCACAATCAGGGTGGTACGGGTCTGGGGGTCCTGTTCGACGGCGAGCGTGATGCCTTCGTACGGCGTGATGCGCACGGGATGAGAATAGCCGACCTGAAGCACCAGGTCTTTCCCCTCCATCTGCGCACGGTAGCCGACCCCAATCAGCTCCAGAGTCTTTTCAAAACCTTCTGAAACACCTTGCACCATGTTGGCAATCAGGGTGCGCTGCAGCCCGTGTTGCGAGCGTGCAAAGCGGTCGTCGCTGGTGCGCTGAACCAGCAGGTGCCCGTTTTCCTGAACCAGTTTGACATTCTCTGGCAGGGTGTGCGTGAGTTCGCCCTTGGGACCTTTGACACGCACCAGGTTCCCTTCAATTTTCACTTCCACCCCTTTGGGCAGGGGGATTGGCTTTTTTCCTATCCGCGACATCGTTTCTCCCTCCTTACCAGACGACGCAGATGACCTCGCCGCCGATGCGTCGCATGCGGCACTCACGGTCGGGCATCAGCCCCTGCGATGTGGAAACAATCGCGGTGCCCAGTCCGCGCTTGATATGGCGGAGCTGCGCGACCCCCGCGTACACGCGCCGTCCGGGTTTGCTAATGCGTTCAATGTGATGAATTGCGGGTTCCCCCTCGGGACCGTAGCGCAGGGTGATGGTCAGCTCGGTGCGCGGTCCGTTCTGGGTGACCTGATAGTCTTTGATAAAGCCTTCTTTTTTCAGGATTTCGGCGATTTGTGTTTTCAGGCGGGAGCCGGGCATGCTCACCTGCGGATGCCCTGCTCGCACCGCATTGCGGATTCGGGTCAGCATATCGCTAATCGGGTCGGTCATCATATGCGTGTCCCTCCTTACCAGCTGGCTTTGCGCACTCCTGGCAGAACGCCTTTGTGCGCCTGCTCGCGGAGGCAGATTCGGCAGATGCCAAAGTATCGGAAGTAGCCGTGGCGACGCCCACAGATGCTACACCGATTCACTTTGCGCACCTTGAACTTCGGCTTCTTTTTCGCTTTCTCAATCCATGCAGTCGTTGGCATATCGGTTTCACCTCACTGCGACGCATAAGTATACCCTATCGCGTCAGTGTTCCTGTGCCTCCTTCTCTTTGCGTGCTTTTTCGATGAGGGTCTGGGCGATATTGAAGGGCACTTCCTCGTAGTGGGAGAATCGGGTTCGGAACCGTCCGCGTCCGCGCGTGATAGAGCGCAGTTCGAGGGCATAGCGGAGCATTTCGCTCATGGGCACCGTGGCGCGCACGCGCTGGCGTCCGCCGCCCAGCGGTTCGATCCCTGCGATGCGTCCGCGCCGCCCGTTCAGGTCGCCCATCACATCGCCGGTGAAGGCTTCGGGCACATCCACCTCCACCTCCAGAATCGGCTCCAGAATGATAGGGTTCGCGCGCTGAGCGGCTTCCTGGAAGGCGAGGCTGCCCGCAATCCGGAACGCTTGATCCGAGGAGTCCACCTCATGATAGGAGCCATCCACCACAATCACCCGGAAGTCGGTTACAGGGTAGCCTGCCAGCACGCCCTTTTCCGCGCTCTCACGGATTCCCTTTTCGATGGCAGGGATGTAGTTTTTGGGGATGGCGCCGCCGACAATCTGCTCCCCGAATTCAATCCCTGCGCCGCGCGGCAGCGGCTCCATGTTGATGAAGCAGTGCCCGTACTGACCACGTCCACCCGTCTGGCGCTTGAACTTGCCTTCCACGCGCTGCACGGACCTCGTGATGGTCTCCCGGTAGGGGATGCGCACCTCCTCTACCGTAACTTCTGTGTTGAATTTGCGCTTGAGTTTTTCGATGATGCTCTCCAGGTGAAGGTCGCCCATGCCCGAAAGCAGGGTCTGCCCTGTTTCGGGGTCGCGTCGGTAGTGGAAGGTGGGGTCTTCCTCGTGCAGTCGTGCCAGCGCGGGACCCAGCCGGTCTTCGTCGGCTTTGGTTTTGGCGGCAACGGCGACGGTGTAAATGGGTTCGGGCAGTTCCATGGGGGGCAGGAGGCAGGGCGCGGCTTTATCGCAGAGGGTGTGCCCCGTGCTGGTCTCCTGCAGTTTCGCCACGACGCCAATATCGCCCGCCCGCACTTCGGAGGTGGCAATCTGGTTCTTGCCGCGCAGGTAGAACAGCTGCCCGATTCGCTCCTCGCGCTCTTTGTTGGCGTTATAGACGGTGGAATCGGCTTTGAGGGTGCCCGAATAGACCCGGAAGAAGGTCAATCGCCCGACGAAGGGGTCTGCGGTGGTTTTGAACACGAACGCGGTGAGGGGCGCGTTCGGGTCGGGTTCCACCACGATTTCGCTGTCGTTGCGCGGGTCGCGTGCGACGGGTCTGGGCGCTTCTGCAGGGCTGGGCGCGAGTTCAATAATCGCCTGTAGCAGGGGCGCCAGCCCGATGCCCAGCGCCGCGGAGCCACACAACACGGGCACAATCCGCCCGGAACGCAATCCCTCATGGAAGCCGTGAACCAGCTCGTCGTCGGTGAGGGGAGTGCCCTCCAGATATTTCTCCAGCAGGGCGTCATCCGATTCGGCGGCGGCTTCCATCAGCATCTCACGCGCTTCCGCCACCTTGCCTTCCAGTTCGGGGGGTACCTCGGAGGCGGTGATGTCGCGGTCTTTGCCGCGATACGCTTTCTGGTGTAGCACATCCACCACGCCCGCGAACTGGGTTTGCGAGCCGATGGGGATTTGTAGCGGCACGACACGGTTGCCGTAGGTCGCGCGGAGTGTGTTGAGCAAGCCCTCATAATCCGCGCCGTCGCGTTCCATCTTGTTCACGAAAATCAGGCGTGGGAGTTTACGCTCCTCGCACAGTTCCCAGGCGTTTTCGAAGCCCACTTCGAGGTCTGCCTGCGCGGGCGCGACCAGCACCACGGCGTCCACCACGCGCAGAGCGCAGTAGAGCTCGCCGATGAAGTCGGGATAGCCCGGCACATCGAGCAGATTGATTTTGTGGTTCTCCCACTCGATAGGCAGTAGCGAGGTACTCAGGCTGATTTTGCGTTTGATTTCATCGGGGTCGTAGTCGGAAACGGTGGTGCCCGCTTCCACGCTGCCGATGCGATCGATGTGTCCCGCCAGATAGAGCAAATGCTCGGCTAAGGTGGTTTTACCTGCCCCGCCGTGTCCCGCTAATGCCACATTCCGAATCTGCTCGATAGCGTACTGTTTCACGATAGCGCCTCCTCATTGCTTAGTTTAGGGCGACGACGCCCGTATCGGTTGCGCGCGACCCAGGTCGCCGCGTTGTTCTGGCGCAAGCGAGTTCTCGCGCCAAACCGTGTGCGCGTCTGCCCTGACAGAGGCTCAGCTGCTGCGGAAGGGCAAGCCCATCGCTTTGAGCAGGGCAAACGCTTCCTCGTCGGTCTCGGCTGTGGTGCAGATGGTGATGTCCATCCCCCGCAGGCGGTCTACCTGATCATAGACAATCTCGGGGAACAGAATCTGCTCGCGCAGTCCCAGTGAGTAGTTGCCGCGCCCATCAAAAGAGCGAGGCGAGATGCCGCTGAAGTCGCGAATGCGGGGGAGCACCACATTAATCAGTTTCTCCAGGAACACATACATGCGGTCGCCCCGCAGCGTGACCTTGCAGCCGATTCGGTGCCCTTGGCGGATTCGGAAGTTAGAGATGGCGCGTTTGGCGGTAGTCACGACCGGCTTCTGTCCGGAGATGAGCGCCAGGTCGCGCACCGCGTTTTCAAGGGTTTTCGGCTCCTGCTCGCCCTTGCCGACGCCCATATTGATGACTATCTTCTCGATACGAGGCACCTGCATCGGGTTCTTGTAGTTAAACTGTTGCTGGAGCTGGGGGCGCACAACCTGCTCGTAGTGGATTTTTAGTCGGGGCGTGATTTTTGGCGGTGCGCCCTCGCCTGTTTCGAACAGCTTTTCGGTTTTCTGTTCTTTACTGGCTTTTTTGCTCTGAGCCTGAGGCTGAGGTGCTTTATTTTGCTTTGCCATACGCGATCCCTCACTTCGTTGCATCAATCATTTCGTTACAGCGTTTGCATACACGGAACAGCCGTCCGGCTTCGCCGCGCACGCGGGCGACTCGCGTGGGTTTGTCGCAGTGCGGGCAGACCAGCATCACTTTGCTGGCGAACAGGGGCGCCGGAATCTGGATTTTGGTACCTTTTTGCCCGGCGATGCGGGGTTTCTGGTGCTTCCATGCGAGGTTGACGCCCTCTACGACCACGCGGTTCTCGCGGGGCATCACGCGAATGACTCGCCCGCGCTTGCCGCGGTCCTTGCCTGAAAGCACCAGCACGGTATCGCCCGTGCGGATTTTCATGCGCAGCGGCTTTTCGAGTTTCTTTCTCATAGCAGGAACCTCCTACAGCACTTCGGGCGCGAGGGAGACGATTCGCATAAAGTTGCGGTCGCGTAGTTCGCGTGCCACGGGTCCGAAGATACGGCTCCCGCGAGGCTCGCCCTGGTTATTGATGATGACGCATGCGTTATCGTCGAAGCGGAGGGTGGTGCCGTCGGGGCGTTTGATGGCGCGTTTGGTTCGTACCACCACCGCCCGCACCACATCTCCCTTCTTGATGGACATGTTGGGCGTCGCCTCTTTGACGGAGGCGACAATCACATCGCCCACCCGCGCGTAGCGTGCGTTGGAGCCTTTCAGCACGCGGATACACATCACTTCGCGCGCGCCGGAGTTGTCAGCGACTTTCAAGCGTGTAAAGGGTTGAATCATCGTCGTTCCCTCCTCTTACTGGGCGCGTTCCAGAATGGCTCGCACGCGCCAGCGTTTATGGCGGCTCAGGGGGCGGGTCTCCACAATTTCCACGCGGTCGCCCACCTGGCACGCATTATGTTCATCGTGTGCCATATATTTCTTGGTGCGGCGGATGGTCTTGCCGTAGAGCGGATGGCGGTAGCTGCGCATCACTGCCACGACCACCGTCTTGTCCATCTTGTTGCTCACGACAACGCCCACACGCACTTTGCGTCGCCCCTTATAGGGGGCTTTGGGTGCTTCCAGCGCTTTAATCGCTTCCGATGTTTCGGTTACTTCCGTTTGAATCTTCTCTTCCATTGGGGTTCACCTCTTCAGGTGTTGGCTTGCTGGCGTTTTTCTCTGAGTATTGTCTGGATGCGTGCGATGTTGCGTCGGGTCATCGTCAGGCTACTGGTGTCTTTGAGCTGCGCGATGGCTTTCTGCACGCGCAGGCGGTAGAGTTCTGTACGCAGTTCGTCCAGTTTCTGTTCCAGCTCCTTGGTGGTCATCTGGCGGAGCTGATCGGGTTTGAGGGGTTTCATTCGGTCTCACCTCCGCTGGTGGGGGTTCCGAGCTGGAAGTCGGCGCGGGAGACGATTTTGGTTTTGATGGGCAGTTTGTGGCTGGCGCGGCGGAGCGCTTCGCGAGCCAGCTCTTCGGAGACGCCGCCCAGCTCCAGGATGATACGCCCGCGCTTAACGACGGCGACCCAGCCTTCCACATTCCCCTTGCCTGACCCCATTCGGGTTTCGGCAGGGCGCTTGGTGTACGGCTTATCGGGGAAGATGCGGAACCAGATTTTGCCTCCGCGTCGGAGGTAGCGTACAATCGCGACACGCGCGGCTTCCATCTGGCGGTTGGTAATCCAGGCGGGTTCCATCGCCACCAGCCCGTAGTCGCCGAAATGGATTTCACGCGCGCCTTTCGAGACGCCCTTGCGTCGTCCGCGTTGCTGTTTTCGGTATTTCGTTCGTTTCGGCATCAACATGGGAGTTCACCTCACTCTTCGACTGGAGTTTCCTGGGACGATTCGGGCGGGGTCTGGCGTGGGCGCTGACCGCGTCGTGGGGCGCCGCGGCGTCGGCGCGGCTGGGTCCGCTCGCCGCCTCCTGCCACACGGCGTCGGCGCGGCTGCTCGGTGGTCACGGCTGTTTCGGGCGTGGTGACCGACGAGAGCAGGATGCGCCGCTCCGACATGGGGATGTCGCCCTTGTAAATCCAGACCTTAACCCCAATCGTGCCGTAGATGGTGTAGGCGGTGGCAAAGCCGTAGTCGATATCGGCGCGCAGGGTCTGCAGGGGCACACGCCCATAGCGGTCCCATTCGGTGCGCGCGATTTCGGCGCCGCCCAATCGTCCTGACACCATCACCTTGATGCCGCGCAGGTTCATGCGCTGGGCGCGTGCGATGGTCTGGCGGATGGCGCGGCGGTGCGAGACACGGCGCTCCAGCTGGTTGGCGATGTTTTCTGCCACCAGTTGGGCGTCGGCGTCGGGGTTACGCACATCTTCCACATCGATGCGGATTTCGGGTTTATTCGGATGAAGCGCTTTGTAGACCGCGCGCGTCGCCTCCTCGATGCCCTGCCCGCCCTTGCCAATAATCTGTCCGGGGCGTGCGGCGAAGATAATCACGCGCACAATGTTGGCGGCGCGCTCGATCTCAATCCGCGAGATACCCGCCGAATAGAAGCGCTCTTTGAGCGTCTTGCGGATGAGATAATCTTCATAGAGCAGATGGCGATATTGCTTCTTGGGAGCGTACCATCGGCTCTCCCAATCGCGTGTGATTCCGACCCGAAACCCGATAGGATGGATTTTCTGACCCATTAGTTCGCCTCCTCCTGCGATGCGGTGCGTCGGCTGGCTTGTGTGCGCGGTTGCTTAAACCCCAGAATGACCGTGATGTGGCTGGTGCGCTTGAGAATGCGGAAGGCGCGCCCGCGGTCTTTGGGCAGGATGCGCTTCCAGCGGGGACCTTCGTCCACGAAAGCACGCTCCACATAGAGCCAGCGCGGGTCGATGTTGAAATTATGCACCGCGTTCGCCACAGCCGATTCGATGACCTTGCTGACCACGCGTGCCGACTTGTTGGGCAGTTGTGCCAGCAGGGTCAGCGCCTCGTCGGTGCTTTTGCCACGCACCAGGTCTACTGCAAGGCGCGCCTTGCGCGGCGGAATCCGAACATAGCGTGCAACGGCTTTCATGGCGCTTATTTCCTCACTTTAGAAGTTTTTTCGCTGGAGCCGGGGTGCCCACGGAAAGTGCGGGTGGGCACGAACTCGCCCAGCTTGTGTCCAATCATCTGCTCGGTAATATAGACAGGCACATGTTTGCGCCCGTCGTGAACCGCAATCGTTAGCCCGATCATTTCGGGCACGATGGTCGAGCGGCGCGACCAGGTTTTGATCGGGCGCTTTTGCGCCTGATTCGCCATCTCGCGCACTTTTTTCAGCAGCTTCGGATCCACATAGGGTCCTTTTTTGAGTGAGCGTGCCATATTTCCTTACTTCCTCCGTTTGAGGATGAATTTGTTTGTGCGCTTATTGCGTCGGGTCTTGACGCCCAGCGCAGGTTTCCCCCATGGGGTTTTGGGGTGCGGCAGTCCAATCGGCGCTTTGCCCTCGCCGCCGCCGTGCGGGTGGTCGCGCGGTGTCATGGCGGAGCCACGCACATGGGGGCGTCGCCCCATCCAGCGCGATTTGCCCGCCTTACCCCACACTTCGTTTTCGTGATCCAGATTGCCGACCTGCCCGACGGTGGCGCGGCAGTTGAGGTGGATGAGGCGCATCTCGCCGGAGGGCATGCGCAGGGTGGCATAGTTGCCCTCTTTGGCAAGAATCTGGGCGGCGGCGCCTGCGCTGCGCACCAGCTGCCCGCCCTTGCCGGGAGTCAGCTCGATGTTATGCACCAGGGTACCGACGGGAATGTTGCGCAACGGAAGCGCGTTCCCTGGCTGGATGTCGGCATCGGGTCCGCTCATCACCGTCATCCCGACGGTCAGCCCGACGGGCGCGATAATATAGCGCTTCTCGCCGTCTTCATATTGCAGGAGCGCGATTCGCGCCGAGCGGTTCGGGTCATACTCGATGGCAATCACCTTCGCAGGGATGCCATCCTTATCGCGTTTGAAATCGATGATGCGATACAGGCGCTTGTTGCCGCCCCCGCGATGGCGCGCGGTCACGCGCCCCATGTTGTTGCGCCCACCGGTTTTGCGCAAGCCGACGGTCAGGCTCTTCTCCGGCTCGTCTTTCGTGATCTCCTCGTAGGTCGAGGTGACCATAAAGCGTCGTCCGGGCGATGTCGGTTTCCACTTTTTGACTGGCATAGGAACCTCCTCAGAGTACGAAGTCCTCTATCGTTTGGTTGGGTGGCAGGGTCACGATGGCTTTCTTCCACTTGCGTGTGTAGCCAGCCCGGCGTTGCAGCCCCACCCGCTTGGGTTTGGGCTTGACCCACATCGTGCGTACCTTTACGGCGTCCACATTGTAGAGCGCTTTCAGGGCGTGCTTGATGTCAATCTTGGTTGCATCGGGCGCCACCTCAAACAGGTACTGGTTATGCACCATGCGGAGCATCGTGCCCTTCTCGGTAATCAGGGGTCGGATAATCACTTCGGACGGGTGTTTCATCGCGCCCACACCTCCTCCATTTTCTGGACGGCGGCGCGCGTGGCAATCACGGTGCGCGCGGGGATAATCTCATGGAGCGCGAAAGCGGGCGCAATCCGCACCAGCACATTCGGCAGGTTGCGGAACGATTTATACACGATTTCGTTCGGTTCGTGGAGCAAAATCAGCACGCGCCCATCCTCCACGCCCAGCGCTTTAAGGAACGCCGCCGCGTGTTTGGTCTTGATTTCGGGGAACTGCAGGTCATCGACGACGCGCAGGGCGCCCGATTCGATTTTATCGGCGAGCGCGGCACGAATGGCAGCGCGTCGCTCCTTTTTATTCACGATAGGGTTATAATCGCGCGGGGTCGGTCCGTGGACGATGCCGCCGTGTCGCCAGTGCGGGGCGCGGATAGACCCCTGTCGGGCGCGTCCGGTATGTTTCTGGCGCCAGGGTTTGCGTCCGCCACCACGCACTTCGCCGCGCGTGAGGGTGTCGTGGGTGCCCTGACGCAGGTGCGCCAGCTGCGCCACGACCGTGCGGTGGAGTGTAGAGGTCTTGCCCGCGAGCAGTTTTTCGCTCACTTCATACTCGCCCACGGGTTTCCCGTGCAAATCGTAAACATTCACTTTCGGCATGGTGGTTCACCTCACTGCTGTTTCTGCACATAGACGATGGAGCCTTTGCCGCCGGGCACGCTGCCCTTGATCAGCACCAGGTTCTGCTCCGGTTTAATGGCGACGATGGTCAGTCCGCGTGTGGTGACGCGCTCAGCGCCCATGCGTCCGGGCATCGTTTTGCCTTTGAACACGCGCTGAGGTCCCGTTGCGCCGCTGGAGAGCGGGCGTCGGTGGGTCATCGAGCCGTGCGTTTTGGGACCGCCTGCGAACCCATAGCGGCGCACGACGCCTGCGAACCCCTTGCCTTTGGAGGTGCCCGTTACTTTGACGACTTCGCCCACCTGAAACACATGCTC
>CAZQPV010000019.1:0-21596 GCA_964595265.1 uncultured Fimbriimonadales bacterium | reverse complement strand
CCCAGCTGTTTGGCGGGGTTGAGGGTCACGAATTTGAGCGCCTCCACCTCGCTCAAGCTGCCATATTTGATGGCTTTGGCGGCTTCGGTGTTGAGGCGGCGCGCCAGCTCGTTGCTATCGGAGTTGAACGAGACCACCACGCCGCGCTCCGCCATTAGCGCACCGTTGTAGGGTATCGCGTCGTAGACCTCGATCTTATACGCCCACCAGTCGGAGAACGATGACGCGCCCGCACCGTGGCGTGCAATCTCGTTGGCGACCTTGTAGCCCTCCAGCACATGCTGGAGCGTGCCCACGCGCACACCGAACGACTCACACACGCGCAGGAGCATCAGAATCTCGTCCTGACGGTAGCAGTGGCAGTGAATGAGGCGCTTGCCTTCCAGTATCTCCACGAGGGCGTCCAGCTGCAAGTCGCGCTGGGGTGGATAGGGGCGTTTGCCCTCGCGATATTCCTGCCAGTGGCGTTTGTAGTCCAGCGCGGCGAGAAACCGCTCGCGGATGACCTGCTCCACGCCCATACGCGAGGCAGGGTAGCGCGTGGGGGCGTCTGACTGACGGAAGTTGGAGCGTTTGACATTCTCGCCCAGCGCGAACTTGATCCCTGCAGGCGCGCCTTCAAACAGCATCTGGTCGGCGGTCTTGCCCCAGCGCCATTTGACGGTCGCGCTCTGCCCGCCAATCACATTCGCCGAGCCGTGTAGCACCAGCGCCCCCGTAACTCCGCCTGCCAGCTGGCGGTAGATATTCACATCTTCGGGGTTCAGCACATCCTGAATGCGCACTTCCGCCGTGCAAACATTCGTGCCCTCGTTCACCCCGCCGCTGATGGCGGTGTGCGAGTGGCAGTCGATGATGCCGGGCGTGAGATGCTTCCCTGTGGCGTCAATCACACGCGCTTCGGGAGGCGCCTGCAGGTTCTTGCCCACCGCCTGAATCCTGCCGTTCCCAATCAGCACATCGGTGTTGGGTAGGGGTTTGTCCTGCGTGAGGGTCCATACCGTGGCGTTGCGGATGAGCCATGTATTGTGTTCGTCGGGGGGTGTGGGCATCATCGGCTCCAGTTTGACGCGCGGCAGCACAGGCAGGTCGTCGCCCGGCGGCTGGGAGGTGCTTTCGCTCTCGCGCCGTTCTGAAGGCTGTTGCGGGGCGTCCTGACGCGGCGGCACGCCTGCGGTCAGATGCTCTGTGCAGGTTTGCTCACACAGCCCTGCGAGGTGGTCGTGGCTCAGCATGTGGGCAAGCGTGGAGCCTTCGGCGTGATGGAAGCAGCAGGAGGCTTCTAACAGGCTGCTGCTGTTTTCGGCGTCCCAGTCGCGCGGGCGGCGGAATCGGGGCACAGCGGGTGCGCTGGGAGCGCTCTGCTCGTCAAGGCGATAGCGCTTGCCGTCCACAAACAGATAGCGGAACCGTGCGCCGCGCTCAAACAGTTTGCCCTGCACTACCACAAGGTTCGCCAGCTTGCCCACCTCCAGTGCGCCCATCTTATCGGCGACGCCGAAAAGCTGGGCGGGCACGATTGTAAGCGCCTGCAGCGCCGCCTCTTCGGGCAAGCCGTTGGCTATCGCGATTCGGATATTGCGCAGGGCGCGCTCTGGGTCGCCTACGCCTTCGGTGGTGAAGGCGAAGCGCACGCCCTTCTCGTGCAGAATCGCGGCGTTCTGATACGCCAGCGCGCGGTTGCGCAGGCTGGTCAGCGTCGGCGGGTTCAGCGGGTCGTAAGTGCGGATCGGTTCGGGCATCTCCAGCGAGAGCAACACGGGAATCTGGCGCTTCGCCAGCTCATCCGCGACTTTCGCTGCCTCCTGACCGCCCACAATCACGACTTTCAGCCCGAACTCGTCGGCGATTCGCAACACCCGCCAGATATCCTGCGCATTATTCGCGAGCGCAAGCACGGGCATCTGCCCCTGCAAAGCGGGCTGGAGCGCGCTCAGGGCGCGACTCATGCTGGGGCGCGGCTTGCCGTTCGGGTTCTGAGTGTAAATCTGCCACACCTTTGCCTGATGTTGCGCGTCGTAGAAGACTTGTCGTACCAGTGCAATCGTGCCCATCAGCGAGCTGGGGTATCCGCCGAAGCCTTCAGTAAAGCCGCCGCGCCCGCGCAGGTTCAGCAGCACGCCGAGCGGCGCCCGAACCACGCTCTGGCTGACGGAGCCATCGCCAAGGCTCATCAGCGCGCTCTGACCGCTGAGAATCCCGTGCGACGGCGCCACATGGGCACAGGCGAACCCTGCCTGACGCCAGCGCACCAGCTGCGCCGAATCGGGCTGCCATAGCACCGTCACCTCGCGCTCGGGGCGAATGTGCGGATTGGGGTAGGTGTTGCCCCGTTCGTATGAGGCGTAGGCGGGGTCATTTGGCTGAGCGGGCATTCCCAGACTGGTAAAGGCGTCTATGAAGGCAGGGTAGACAGTCAGCCCCTCGCCTTCAATCACTTCCGCGTCGGCTGGGATAGCGACCGAGTCGGCAGCGCCAACCGCTTCGATCACCCCGTTGCGCACGATCAGCACGCCATTCTCAATCGGCGGTGCGGACACAGGCACAATCCGTGCGCCCCGAATCGCGTACACATCGGGCAGACGATACGGTGTATCCTGTGCAAAGACGCCAACAAGCGTAAGCCATAGACCGAACCAACAGAGCCAGCGTTTCATTGCGCTGTTGCAGTTAGGCGTTGGCGGACGGTTTCCTGCAGAAGGGGCGCGTTATCAGCAGGAAAAATTAGTCCCAGAGCGAACCTCACGACAGGAATTGCATTTCTGTTCAGCAGGTGTGGAAGGGGAAGTAGCCCCCCAGAGTCGCCTCGCTATGGGGGCGCACCCAGCCCCACCATCGCGGCGCCAATGGCTTCGCGCAAGAACTCGCGGCGCTCGAAGACTGCCACCACTTTGCCCTTGAACAGCACGCCGATGCGGTCGGCGTATTCCATCAGCTCATCAAGGTCAAACGACATCACGAGCGCGCCCATGCCCTGCGCACAGCCTTCGCGAATGGCAGCGTAGGTTGCTTCCGTGCCGCGAATGTCCAGTCCGCGGGTGGGGGCAAAGGCAATCAGCAGGCGTGGCGTGCCGTAGATCGTGCGGGCAATCACCAGGCGCTGCTGGTTGCCGCCAGAGAGGTGGAGCATGGGCGCGGTGAGCGCAGGCACTTTGACACGAAACCGCTCCACCAGCTGGCGAGCGCGCTCCCGAATGGCGCGACGACTCTGCCAGCCGAACCGCTGAAGCGCCGAATCGCGCTGGAAGCCCAGTATCGCGTTTTCCTCCACACTCCATGCGGCAATCATCCCGCGGCGGAAGCGGTCGTCGAACAGGTAGCGAATGCCTGCATGCAGACGCTGGGCGGTGGTCCAGTGCGTGAAAGGTTGCCCTTCCAGCAGCAGCTCGCCCCGCGCTATCGGGCGCAAGCCTGCCAGCGCCTCCATCAGCTCGGTTTGTCCGTTGCCGTCCACACCCGCCAACCCGAAAATCTCGCCCGCGCGCACGGTAAGGCTCAGTCCCTGCACCCCCCAGCCTCCGCGGTCGGAACGCACATACAGGTCGCGGATTGTCAGGAGCTCGGGCGCTTCCAGAGCAGGCGTGGGCGTCGCATGGGCAGGCTCGGCGAATCGAGGCTCCTCTTCGCCCACGATCCAGCGCGTGAGCTGTTCGGCGTCCACCTGCGATACGGGCGTCTCCGCCACCTTGCGCCCCCCACGCATCACCGTTACCCAGTCGGCATACTGCAGAACCTCGTTCAGTTTGTGAGTCACCAGCAAAATTGTGCGTCCTTCCTGCTTGAGGCGCATCAGGGTAGCGAACAGCGTTTCCACATCGCTGGGTGAGAGCATCGCAGTGGGTTCGTCCAGAATCAGAATCTGAGCGTCGCGCCAGAGCAGTTTTAGAATCTCCAGTTTCTGGCGTGCGGCGACGCTCAACTCTTCGGCAGGGCGATGCCAGTTCGGTTCAAAATCGAGCGCCTGCGCCAGGGTTATGGCGCGCTGTAGCGCCGCTTTGCGATCAATCCAGCCGCCGAAGCGCGAGGGCTCCGCGCCCAGAATCAGGTTATCCAGCACGCTCAGCTCGGGGATGATGCTGTAGTGCTGGCTGACCATCCCGATGTGGTGGGCAATCGCATCGGCGGGGCTGCGAAACACAACCTGCTTGCCGTCCAGATAGATTTCGCCTGCGTCGGGCTGATAGTAGCCGTAGAGGACGCGCATGAGCGTGGTCTTGCCCGCGCCGTTTTCGCCCATAATCGCGTGGAGCGTGCCTGCCTGCACATGCAGGTCCACCGAATCGCAGGCGATGAGCGAACCGAACCGTTTCGTGATGCCGCGCATCTCAATCAGCGCGGTCTGTTGAGAGCCTTTGACGGTGTGGAGCGTTTCCATTTCAGTCTAACGGGTAGAAGGGGTGGAAATGATGCACGGGGCTGTGCCCACTGCCAATCGGTTTCGCGTGTCGGAGCGCTTGAGTGATGTACGCTTTCGCCTCGCGCACGGCGTCAGGCACGCTGTAGCCTTTCGCGAGGTAGGCGGTAATGGCGGACGAGAAAGTGCAGCCTGTGCCGTGCGTGTGCGGGGTGTCGATGTGTTCGGCGTGCAGCCAGTGGAACTCGTTGCCGTCGTAGAGCAGGTCATCGGCACAGTCGGTTAGATGCCCACCTTTGACCACCACCCACTGGGCGCCGAGCGCATGAATCGCCTTCGCCGCCTCCTGCATGCTCGCTTTGTCCTGCACGGGGAAGCCCGTTAGCACGCTCGCTTCGCCGAGGTTGGGAGTCACCACCCGTGCGAGCGGAATCAGCACCTCTTTCAGCGCCTCGATGGCGTCATCGCGGAGCAAGCGGTCGCCGCTTTTGGCGACCATCACGGGATCAATCACCAGATTCGGGATGGCGTAGTGGCGCACTCGCTCGGCAACGGTTTGAATAATCTCGGCGCTGAAGAGCATGCCGGTTTTGGCGGCGTCCGCGCCGATGTCGGTCATAACAGAGTCGATCTGCTGGGCGACGAATTCGGGGCTGACGGGGAATACGCCCTGCACGCCGCGCGTGTTTTGTGCGGTGAGGGCAGTAATTGCGCTGGTGCCGTACACACCCAGCGCGGCGAAGGTCTTCAGGTCTGCCTGAATGCCCGCGCCGCCGCCCGAATCGGAGCCGGCAATCGTGAGCGCTTTGCGCATGCCTTTAGTGTACCCGCTCAAACCCCATCGGGTATACTCTCTCCACGAGGTGAGGTATGACCAAAAAGGCTGTCTACTCGGCAGATGCACCCGCTCCGATTGGACCCTATTCGCAGGCTGTGCGTGTGGGCGATTGGCTCTTCATTTCCGGGCAAATTCCCGTGGACCCTGTCAATAACGAGATAGCACCAGGCGGTATCAAAGCCCAGACGAAGCAAGTTTTGCAGAACCTGCAAGCCATCCTGAACGCCGAGGGGGCGTCGCTCCAGAATGTGGTCAAGACAACCATCTATTTGCAGGACCTTGATGACTTTAAGGCGATGAACGAGGTTTATGCGACCTATTTCACGGAGCCGTACCCTGCGCGGGCGACAGTGGAGGTGGCGGCGCTTCCCCGTGGCGTGTTGATTGAGATTGAAGCGATTGCCTATCTGGGGTGAAACGATGCAGAAGATGCTGATTGGCGGGCATCTGGTCGGCGCCGAGCAGTGGGTGGAGGTGCTGGATCCTTATACCCAGCAGGCGTTGGACCATGTGGCGCGTGGGGGCGCCTCGCATGTGGATCAGGCGGTGCAGCTGGCGCGGCTGGGTGCGCAGGAGATGCGCTCCCTCTCCCTGGCGCAACGGGCACATATTCTCAAACAGGTGGCTCATCTGATTCGGCAGGAGCGCAACGCGCTGGCAAGCCTGCTGGTTCAGGAAACAGGCAAGCTGATTCACGAGGCGCGGATTGAGGTTGAGCGGGCATGCATGGTGTACGAGTTAGCCGCGGAGGCATGTCATCATCCACGGGCGACACAGTTTCCCCCTGAGTCGTTTACCGATGGGGCGTCGCGGTTTGGCTTCTGGGCGCGCGAGCCGCTGGGCGTCGTTTCGGCAATTCTGGCGTTCAACCTACCGCTGGCGCATGCGGCGCAAAAGACCGCGCCTGCGATTGCAGCGGGGAATGCGGTGATTTTGAAACCCTCGCGCGAAGCGCCGCTGACCGTGCTGCGGCTGGGGCTGCTGCTCCACCGCGCAGGCATGCCCCCTGAGGCACTGAGCATTCTGACAGGCGTCGGCGAGGAAATCGGGCGCGCGCTCGCGGCACACCCCGATGTGAACCTGCTCACCTTCATCGGCAGCCGCGAGGTGGGCGTCCACCTTTCGGCAGAAGCAGGAAGCAAGCGCATCGAGCTGGAGCTGGAATCGTTCAGCGTTCTCCTTATGACCGAGAGCGCACCTGCAGAGGAGGTCGCCGTGGCGATTGTGCGGTGCGGGTTTATGATGGGGGGGCAATCCGCCAGCGCGATTCAGCATGTGTGGGCGCCCGCCTCCAGACTGAATGCGCTGATGGAACACCTCCTGCCTCTCGTGGAGGCGCTCAAGCCAGGCAGCCCGATGGAAGAAGAGACCACCCTCGCGCCGCTGATTAACCCCCATGCGGTGGAGCGGGTGGCGGCATGGGTGCAGGAGGCTGTCGACGGCGGCGCTCAGGTGCTGACCGGCGGGCGCGCCGAACCGCCTTTCTATATGCCCACGCTCCTGACGGGTCTGCCCGAGGGATGCCGCCTCTATCGGGAAGCGGTGTTCGGTCCTGTGGTGGCGATTCATGCCTATGACGACCTGTCGGCGACGATAAAAATGCTGAACGCGCTCCTCACGCCCTATCGGCTGGCAGTCTACACGCAGAATCTGGCGGAAGCGTTTGAGATTGCGCGCCACGCGAACGCGCTCAGCGTGCATATCAACGACTTCCCCGTGCTGCCAATTGACCCCGTGATTCGAGGCGACATGCAGGAGCATCACCTGTGCTTTGAGGACATGCTCCAGAGGATTGAGCGGATGAGTCGTCCCAAGTATGTGGGTTTTGGCGCGATGCGGCTCCTGGAGAGTTAGCGTTCTGGCGTCTGCCACAGGCAGGAGACTGGCAGCGCCCAGAGCCGCTCCCCGAAGGGAAGAAGAGTGGTTCCTGTGTAAAGCACAACCCCACCTGCCCAGCGTGAGCCGAGCCACTCGCCCGCAGCCCGCAGATGGCGGAAGTCGCTTTCCTCCACAGTGGCGCTGGCTTTGACTTCCACGCCCAGCAGCAAGCCGCGTGCGTTCTGTATCAGGAAATCCACCTCGCGCCCCTTGCTCGTGCGCAGGTGATAAAGCCGATACGGTTCGGGAGCATAGCTCATTTGCTTGAGCAGTTCCATCCCCACGAAATTTTCCAGCATGCGTCCTCGCAGGAGCGGGTCGCGCTGGAGGGAGTCGGCGTTCTGCTGAAGAAGCGCTGTTGCCAAGCCTGTATCGTTGAGCATGACCTTCGGCGTTTTGAGCAGCTGCGGGTGGGGATGGGCATGCCAAGCGGGCACACGCACCACCACCATAACAGCCTCGAGAAGTTTCAGGTAGCGCTGGAGTGTGGAGTGGGGAATGCCCGTTTCGCGCGAAAGGCTTGCCATGTTCAGCAGCTGACAGGTAAGCGATGCCAGCAAGGTGAGCAGCAGCCCCAGGTCAGCGGTGCGCTCGATATCTGCAAGCAGGCTGACCTCGCGCGTCAGCAGCGTGCTGGCGTAAGCGCGCAGCCAGAGCGTGCGTTCCTGCGGGTCCGTCAAACGCACTGCTTCGGGATACCCCCCACGCGCCACACGCATCCAGAGGTCGTCGCCAGTTGGGACGCTGCGAATCTGCCAGTCGCCTTCGAAGGCGCGCTGGAGCCAGTTTTCGCGGACGCCCTCCAGCTCGCCCTGTGAGAGGGGATAGAGCGCAATGGATGCCATGCGCCCGACCAGCGCGTCGGCTATTTGGGGAAAGGTGAGTGCGCTCGCGGAACCTGTTAACAAAAACATGCCCGGCTTGCGATGGGCGTCGATGCGCTGTTTGAGGGGCAGAAGCACTTCCGGCACGCGCTGAATTTCGTCCAGCACGGCGCGCTCTGGCAGACTCTCCACAAAGCCTTTGGGGTCGCGCTCCGCCGCATGAAGCAGGGCAAGGTCGTCAAAACTATAGTAGGCGTCCATAAACCCCGCTTCCACCAGCCTGTGTGCCAGTGTCGTCTTGCCCACCTGTCGCGCCCCCTGCACGAACACTGCGGGCATGACTTTCAGCGCGCGACATAACGGCTCCTGAACCCAGCGCGGTAGCATGTGGGTCAATTTTACCCGCTGAGTGGGTAGATTCTGCCCGCCCTCAACCTAAAGGGAAAAAATAAACAGGGGGGATACGCCCCCCTGTTTGTTCAGTTGCGGTCTTCGGGTGGTCCCCACTCGTAGCCCCAGCAGTACCATGTGTATTTCGCCATCGGGTCGGGGTCATCACACGCAGGCTCCGAGTAGTTCGCCTGTCCACGGTCGGTTGGGTAGAGATAGCGATACTGATACCATTTGGAGTGTCCATCCAGGTGGAGTACCACCGAGCCTTCGGAATGGCGCCCTTTGAAGTTGCCGCCCAATCGCTGGTTCCAGAATTGCGGACCGGGCCACTGCATGCGGCTGGGAGGCAGATCAATCATCCCGACGGCGCGCGCAGGGCGTGTGACTCGTCCGCTATCAATCTGGGAGGGGTTATAGACACACCCGTATAACCCGTAGCCGCCCAGACCGTTGTGTACCATGTAGTCCATTGGCGGGTAGATGTCGTCGAAGTAGTTCTGACGTCCGCGTGTAGAGGTTCCCAGTCCGACTCGCGGGTGGTTCGGGGCGGTCATATAGTCGCCGTAGCCGTTATCGCGCTGGATGAGCTGGTTTGTGCCCTGCGGAAAAGCGGAAGACGGGCATCGATAAATATCGCGGTTTTTGGTGTAAGGGATCAAGCGTGCGGCGACCTGATAATACTCGGCGAAACAGAAGATGGGCACTTTATCGTCGTAATCGTTGGCATACATGAGCAGCCCTGTACCCACCTGTTTGAGATTGCTTAAGCACTGGGTCTGGCGCGCCTTTTCACGCGCCTGGGCAAACACAGGGAACAGAATCGCCGCCAGAATGGCGATAATCGCAATCACGACCAGCAGTTCGATCAGGGTAAAGCCCCGTTGCCGTTTCATTGCTTCAGACCTCCTGTTGCGTGATATTGGGGAATCAGGACGATTCCCGTCATGGGCGCGAGCGTCACCGCCACACGCCCGTTGCTTACGGGATAGGTGTCCCGTAAATCGTTTTCTGGCGCGGTGCTTGCCACAAGGCTCAGCGTGCCGTCTGCAAGCGGCACGGGCAGCTCTATCTCAGCGGGCTGTTCGCTGTTATTAATCGCCACGATCGCGAGACTCCCCCGTGCCGTTTTCGGTTCCAGCACCCGTGCGTAGGCGTAGAGGTTGCGGGCGTCGTCTATCAGCAGGGTTTGCCAGTCGCCGCGGCGCAGGGCAGGGATTGCCTGGCGCACGCGAATCAGGCGGCGTACATACTCCCGAAGCGCCTGCTGCTGGGGCGTCGAGTTCCATTCCATCGGGCGTCGGTTATCGGGGATGCCCCCGCCGTCCATGCCAATTTCGTCGCCGTAGTAGATCGCAGGCGCCCCGATGGCTGTCATCTGGAGCAGGAAACCGAGCCGCACTCTGCGCTCGTCGCCGCCGCACTCGCGCCAGAAGCGCGGCGTGTCGTGGCTGCTGAGCATGTTATACATCGCATAGAGGCTCTGGCGCGGGTAGCGGATTTGGAGGTCGCGCATACGCATGTCAAACTGCGAGGGGCGCAGGGTGCGGTGTGCAATCCAGCCCAGCACTGCGCCACGCCAGAGGTAGTTCATGACGCTATCGAACATATCGCCCTGGAGCCATCGCCCTGCATCGCCCCAGATTTCCCCGATAATCACCGCCTCAGGGTTCGCACGCTTGATCACGGGGCGAAACTCGCGCCAGAAGCGGTCCGGCACTTCGTTTGCCACATCCAGTCGCCAGCCATCCAGCCTAAGCCGGCGAGTCCAGCACTCCGTCACTCCCAGCAAGTAGCGCCGTACCAGGGGGTTCTCGTGGTTCAGTTTCGGCATGTAGGGAATGTTCCACCACGCCCAGTAGGCAGGGTTCGGCTCCACCTTCACGGGGAACCGCTCCACGATGAACCAGTC
Source organism: uncultured Fimbriimonadales bacterium (assembly GCA_964595265.1). Taxonomy (GTDB): domain Bacteria; phylum Armatimonadota; class Fimbriimonadia; order Fimbriimonadales; family GBS-DC; genus LDYB01. The sequence goes on along the minus strand of CAZQPV010000019.1, from coordinate 11,400 downwards.
TTTATAGGGCGAGCGCTCCTGGTGCTGTAATAAATCCTGAAAAGCGAAAAAGTAGATACCCACATGGTTGAACACGCCGTCCAGCACCAGTCGCATGCCGTTCTGGTGGAGGCGTCGTGCGAGGGTCTCAAGGTCTTCGTTCGTGCCCAGCTGGGGGTCTACGGTCTCGTAATCGTCGGTGTCGTAGTTATGGTGGGTTACGGAGGCGAACACAGGCGTCAGGTAGAGCGTCGTGACGCCCAGCTCCTGAAGGTAGTCCAGCTTCTCGCTGATGCCTTTGAGGTCGCCGCCATAGAAGCCGTCGCCTTCCTTGCGCCCTGTAAAATCGATCGGCTGATTGTTGGGCGGGTCGTTGGTGGGGTCGGCGTTGTGGAAGCGGTCGGGCATAATCTGATAGAAGACAGCATCCTGAACCCAGTCAGGCGCTTCGAAGCGATTTTCGCCCCGTCGGTGTTTGAAGGCGTGCTGGAAGTGGGGTGGGTTCGGCGCAGAGCGCAGTCCTTTCGCATCCAGCCAGAAGCGCGCCCTACCGTCGATCAGCAGGAAGGCGTAGGTGTAATCACCATCGGGCAGAGTAGCGGTGTAGTAGGTATAGAGTTCGTCGGAGACGGCAGGCTTCATGGGCATAGCGCGCACGCGCTCGTTCTGGGTGTAAAGCAGACGCACTTCGGCAACATCTTCCTTGCGGGTACGCAGGCGCAGATAGAGGGTCTTGCCCGCCACATTCCGGTCGCGCAGGTCGGCGGGGTTATGGGCAACTGCCGAGCATGTGATGATGCCGTCTCCCAATCGGGCAGGGCGGTTGTAGCCGTCGGGTTCCACCCACAGCACCGAGTTCAGGTTGCCGTTGCCGTCGTCCACAACGGGCGCGTTCGGGTCGGTGTGCCACTCCGTGCCGTTGACGACGAACTTATACTGATAGACGCCCGGCTCCAGCTCCAGCGTGAGGCTCCATGTGCGTCCGCCGTCGGTGGAGTGCATCGGGGTCGAGCGCGGTTGCCACTCGTTGAAAGTGCCTGCGAGGTAGACTTTTTCGGCTGGGGTAGGGGTCTCGAAGCGAAAGGTTACTGGACGCTTCGTCGGCGCCTGCGCCCAGAGCATACCGAGAACCCACAGCAAAACGAATGCCTGCAAAGCAACCCTGCGCATCGGATGGCTCCCCATCGAGAAATCGTATTCTCGGCTATATTATAGCACATTGGGTAGTGCATGATGTCAAGGGGGTGTTATGGGCTATGTCGCAGGCGCCATGTGCGCAGGATAATCAATAATCCGCCGGCAAAACCCGCGGCATAGCTGGCGGTGTGTGCGAAGGCGACTGTTAGAAAGCGCGGATGGCGTTCTGGGGGTATTTTGCTGGCGAGAGGCTCCCACAGCCCGATGATTCCTGCCGTGCTGAGGAGCCATCCCATGACGCCTGCGAGGGCTGCACAAAGCGCCATGACCAGCAGGAGTTGGCTCACGGGGCGCCAGAGGGTGTGCGTTGCGAGTTTCGGTCGGGTGCTGCTTGCGACGCCAGCGCCAGCAGCCCGCCCAGCAGAGCGCCTACCCACCATGTTGCCACGATACCCCATCCGAGCGCCAGCAGAGCAGGCTCCGAGGTGTTGAACAGGGGCGGATGCGCTTCCGTGAAATACTCCACGCACAGGTGGGCGGTTATCATATCGTGAACGATTCCGTATCCCACAGCCGCGCCAATTGCCATCCCGATAATCTTGAACGATTCCTTCATCCGAGCAGTTTTTATACCCGAGAGGCGATATGGAAAAAACGGGCAAGCTATGGAATTGGGGAGTATTTTTGCCCGACGGCCGAAGCCGTTCCCATGATACGAAGCCGACCTCTGTCGGCTACTTTAGCCAGCGTAGGCTGGCTTGGTATATTAAGGTCTTTGCGCTATGTTCGCAACATCCGCCTTGTGTGGAATGCGGAAGCTTGCTGCCGCGCGTGCTGAAGCTCAAAAGGCGTTGTACGCTGCGCATACCGTTCCGAGAGCGGCGCGGTCGAGAATCTCATGCAAAGGCGCTCAGGAACGGATTTACCTGCTCTGTCGCAAGGAACAGTGGATTCGCTGAACAGGACGCGGGAACCGCGTCTGTACAGGAGCGCGTAGGGGTGCGGTCGCCGCGCCCCACGCGGCAGAATGCGGATCCTCGCAACAGAGCAGGTTCACCTGTCGAAGAAAACCGCCTGGCGCGTTTTGGCTCGTTTATTTTTCTAAATCGCTTCTGAGTCGGCAGAAGCGTAAAGAGTCTGTTTTCAGGTCAGGTTCGAGGAGGATGAGCGGCAGAGCCAACGAGGGGGAAGCCTCACACGGCTTCCCCCTCGTGAGGTTTTGGCGTGCAGAACGGTTCTCAGGCGGCTTTGGGCATCTGCTCGCCCTGCTGGCTCTGAAGCGCCTGCGCCAGCGCCTCCAGTTTGCCGACAATCTCGCGACTGACGCCGCGCATCTCTTCCAGCAGGCGCTCCGCCTCGGCTTGGTTGCCCGCTTCCATCGCGTCCACCGCGAGTTTGGCAATCTGGTGCAACCGTGCGTGCGGCGGCTCGATTGCCTGAAACTCTGGCATATGCCCCAGCGCTGCCTTGCCCGTGGTGTAGTACCACTGCCCCAGCGCACAGTGCTGATGCGACACCAGTTCGTTGCGCGGGATCATCACGCCCTCGTGAACCATCTTCTCCACGCGCTCCACCCATTTCAGGTGCGCCTGTTTGAACTTCGGCACCTGCTGGGTGAGGTCCACCTCGCCGCTCCAGCGGAATCGTCCGAACGCCATCTCCACCGCTTCGGCGGCGCCCACCATCCCCTGGGCTTTGCCTGCAATCTCGCGGATTTTGAGGGTCTGATGCGCCACTGCCTGGCTTACTTCCTGAGCGCTGGCGGAGACTTCCTCACTGACTGCAGCGACCTGTTCAATCAGTTGCTGGATTTGTTCGGTGCCGGTGCGCAGTTGCGAAGCGGTGGCGCGCGCCTGTTCGCTGAAGCCAGCAATCTGTTCCAGGCTTTGCACGGTCATCTGGGCGCCTGCAAGCATCTGCTGGGAGGCGGCGGATGACTGCTGGGCGATGGAGGCGATCTGCTCGATTTCGCCCATTGTGGCGTGGGCGTACTGCTGGATGTGCTGCAACTCCTGCGCCGCCGCCTGCACCTGCTGGGTGATTTCGCTAATGGCTTCCAGGTTCGCGCTGATACTGCTGGCGGTAGCGTTTGCCAGCTGGGTGGTCTGTTGCACCAGTTCGCGGTTCTGGTGCATCGCGTTGACGGCTTGTTCGGTGCGGGTCAGCACCTGTTGGATAATCTGCTGAATTTCGCCTGCCGCGCTGGCGGAGCGTTCGGCGAGGCGACGCACCTCTTCGGCGACGACGGCGAAGCCGCGTCCTGCCTCGCCGGCGCGTGCGGCTTCAATCGCGGCGTTGAGGGCGAGCAGGTTCGTCTGTCGGGCAATCTCTTCGATCGTTTGTAAAATCGCAGTGATGTGGCCCGACATCTCGGCGAGTTGCTGGAGTTCCTGGGCGAGGCGCACGCTTTCGTGATCGATGCGCTGGATAGACTGGTTGGTTTGCTGGAGCGCCTGAAGACCCTGCTGGGCGCGTTCCAGCATTTGCAGGGCGAACTGGCGGGTCTGTTCGATTTGTTGCACGGCGTGCTGGGTGGCTTGCAGGGTCTGGTTCATCCGCTGGACGCTTTGTTCGGCGGCGTGGGCGGTGTGCTGGGCGCCCTGGGCGACTTCTTGCGCGGCGCGGGCGACCTCCTGCACCTGTTGGACGCCTTCCTGCACCGACTCGGCGACGCGCTGGGCGCCGCGTTCCATTTCGGTGGAGGCTTGACCGAGTTGCTGGACGGTGAAGCTGCTTTGTTCCGCCTGATGGGCGATTTCGCTGACGCCCTGCACGGCTTGCTGGACGGATTGGTTGACCTGTTCCGCCATTTGCCCCGTTGTGTGGATGTCGTCCACAACGGCGCGCATCTGGGTCACCATGTCGCGGTTAGCTTGCTGGGTTTTTTGCAGGGACTCGCGGAGTGCGCTGACTGCGTGATTGAACTGTTGTGCGAGTGTGTGCAGGATGTCGCGCGGGCTGGCGGCGACGCTGACGCCGAGGTTACCCTGCGCCAGTCGTTGCACGGCGTTCTGGAACTGGGCGGTCGTGCGGAGCAGGTTGCGCATCACGACGAACGCCATGTATGCGAGAATAATGAGCGTTCCCAGCCCTGCAAGCCCCATGATGGCTGTGCGCACAGCAATCGTTCTTGCGGCTGCCTGCTCTAACTGTTTCGCCTCCTGAGCTGCAAGTTGTACGGTTTTTGCGATTGCCTCCCGGTGGGATACGAAAAGCGGCACGGCTCTATCCAGCACGGCTCCCGCCTGTTCATAATCTTTGCGCTTCAAAGCAGGAATCAGCTCCTGACGCATTAGAGCGAAGTACGCCTTGGCGGGTTTGTACGATTCTTCCAGAAAGACTTTCCACTTCTCGTCTTTCGGAAGGGTCTTACGCCAGTATGCATGGCGCTCCTCAAACGCCTTTTCGTGTTCGGCAAGGCGTTTTTCAAGGTAGGCGACTGTTTCGGGGTCGTCTTCCTTGCGGAGCAGATGCATAGTGAAGTAGGCGTCAGACTGTGCTTCGACAATATATGCAGGAGGCGGCAAAATGTCGGCGTTGAGGTCTTTTGTATTGGTGATGCGTTCGTACACAGGTCCATTCACCTTGACGGTGTTGAGGGTTGTCCATGCCACCACCGCAAACACAGCAAATAGCGCCACACTCCCGTAGAGCCAGTAGCTCACCTTTTGGAGCCGATCCTTTTGGTTTTGCATCGTCTGTGCAACCTCCAGTGGTAGAGATTATTGGCATGGAGACCCTTGTTTTTGAGGGAGCGTTGTGTCTGAAGGCTGAAACTGCCTTCTGGCATAGCCCGCTGTGCAGCGAGGGGCGCGGCGACCGCGCCCCTGCGCATGCCTGTATGGGTTTGCCTCCTGCCCTCTCACAGAGCCGAGAGAACCCTGTCTTACATTTGCAAGCCTTCGCACTTGGCTTGGCGCGCTAGGCGAAGCGCAGCTCGGATGTCGTCGTACATGGCGTCATTAGCCGGCACAAACGCGCGCAACCACGCCTCTTTTAGGATGGCAGCGCCTTCAGGGTCCTGATGCATTTCCAGCAGCACCTTTTGAACAGTGCGGAATCGGTCTTCAGGCATGTTGCGCGAGGCGACCACCGGCACCACGCCCGACGGTCCAAGCGACTTGAGAACGCGCACTTTGAGGGCGTACTCGCTAGCACGCAGGCGCTCGTAATCCAGCACCAGCGAGTCGACGGCGGCAGCATCCGCCTGCCCCGTCGCCACGGCACGAATCGACGCCTCGTGCGATCCCGTGCGGATAATCTTGCCCAGAAAGCCCTTATGCAGTGCGTTACGGATGAAGTAGGCGCGCGGCAAGTTGTACCCTGAGTTGGAGAGCTCGTCGTTATACGCCCAGGTACAGCCTTTCAGGTCTTCCACGCGCTGATAAGGGCTGTCAGCGCGCACGATGATATCGGAGTAGTAAATCGGCTTTTTGCGATAAAAAGGTCCTGCAGGGATGGGTGCTGCCATCAGGCGCACGGGTGGGTTGGGTTGCTCCTGCGACAGCACATGGGCAAGCCACACACGAAGCCAACCTCTGCTTCGCCTGAAGCTAGCTTCCGACTCGCCTCCTCGTAGGAAAGCCCCGTTAGCAGCTCGCACGGATAGCCCGTCTTCTTCTCGATGTAGCGGAGGAGCTTCTCATAAACGCCTAACCCTGCCTCGGAGATGAAAGCCGCTGTGAGCACGAAGCGAACGGGGGAACCGCTACGGACCTGAGCTGGCTCGGCAGAGCCGCCGATCTGCGACAATGCACTCCGAACATCCGCTTGATTCTGGCACCCTTCCAGCAGACCTAACGCCACAATCATTCCGAACAATCCTGCTCGTCGCATAGTGATGAGTCTTTTCCACACAGGCTGGCGCAGATTCACAGACTTCTCCAAACGCCTGGTCATGCGGGGTATCCTTTTATAGGGCAAGAAGTTATGACAGGGAATGTGCTGGCGACGCGCTATGAGTTGATTGAACAAATCGCCGAGGGGCTACTGTTTAGTGTCTATCGGGCGCGCGATTTGATGCGCTCGCAGGTGGTGACCCTCAAGATTCTGCGCGCGCCGTATGCCCAGAACGACACTCTGCGTGAGCGCCTTGCGGTGCTTGCCGAAACCCGCAAGCGGCTTCAGCATCCCAACCTGGTCAGCCTGCTGTCGGCGGAACTGGAAGAAGACCCCCCTTTTCTGGTGGAGGAGTTCGTTCGCGCTTTGGATTTAGCCACGCGCATCCGCCGCACGGCGCCGTTTACCGTGCCGATTGCGGTGGAGATTATGATAGGGATTGTGGAGGGGCTGGAGGCGCTCCATCGGGCAGGGCTGGCGCATACCGACCTGCGCCCGGCGAATGTGCTGGTCGGCTCTGAGTGGCATGTGTGGCTGAACGGGGTGGGGATGCGCGCGGTGTATCAGGCAGATTCTACACTGTTGACGGAGCATGAGGCGCGCACCGTACCCTACGCGGCGCCCGAAGTGTTGCAGGGGCAGGCGCCCAGCCCCCAGAGCGACCTCTATGCTTGCGGGGTTATCTTCTACGAGATGCTGACCTCGTTCCCGCCGTTTCAGGGTGAGACCCCGCTCCAGATTGCGCAGGCGCACCTGAACCAGCCCATTCCTTCGATCCGGGAGCAGAACCCTGCCGTGCCCCGCGCGGTGGAGGGCATCCTCTTCAAGTGCTTGCAGAAAGACCCCAGCCAGCGCTACCCGGACGCGCTGAGTTTGTTGAACGACCTCAAGGCGGTGCGCGACGCGCTTCGGTTCGGCAAGCCGCTGGGCTGGTCGCCCACAGACCTCTCGCAGGGCACAACCGACCTGTTTGCTCGACCGCGCACGGCAACTCCGACTCCCACCCAAACCAAGCCAGAAGAGATGGAAGAGGAAGACGACATCCCACGCTGGCTGCGCACGATGATACGGTTCACAGGCGCCATCGTGGTGATTGCGCTGGTGATTGCGCTGGGCGCGTGGCTCGCGCTCCGCATGGTGCCCGAAGACCGCCCTGTGCCGCTGGTGGTGGGCAAGACCCTGCAGGAAGCCAACCAGATTCTGCGCGAGATGGGGTTTGAGCCCGAAGTCAAGCAGGAGGGCTACAGCGAGCAGTATCCACCGGGTGTGGTCTATTCCACCGACCCGCCTGCAGGGCGCGTGATTCGCAAGGGGAGCCGCGTGTACCTGTGGGTCAGTCGCGGCTCGCGGATGGTGGAAGTGCCCGATGTGCGCGGGCAGCCCGAAAGTGAGGCGCGGCTGATGCTGGAACGCGCCGGGCTGGCGGTCAAAGACGAGGTGCAGGAGCAGGAGCATCCCACCATCCCGCTCGGCTTCGTGATAGACACCATCCCGCCGCACGGGCAGAAAGTGGATCGCTCCACCCCTGTGCAGCTTATTGTGAGTAAGGGTTTGCTCACCAGCGCGCCGGGTTTGGAGACCCCTGAGCCGCCCCCCTCCCTCGAACCCGCGCCGCCGGCGACTTCCGATGCGCCCTTGCGCGAGTTCATCGTCAAAATAGACCTCACGAACCAGCCTGAGCGGCGCATCCGGATTGAGGTGAGCGACGCCCGCGGCGAGCGTACCCTGCTGGATGAAACGAAAGCAGGGGGACAGGTACACGAAATTCCCATTCAAGCCTACGGCGCGCGCGTGCGAATTCGCGTGTACGCCGATAACCAGCTGATACAGGAGATCAGCCGATGAGAGCCGAGTTTCCATGCCTGATTGCGCCCTCCATTCTCTCTGCCGATTTCGGCATGATGCGCCACGCGGTGCAGGAACTGACCGAAGCCGGCGCCGACTGGATTCATTTCGATGTGATGGATGGGCATTTCGTGCCGAATCTCACTTTCGGAGCGCCGATGGTGGCGGCGTTACGCCCGCATTCCACCCTGCCGTTCGATGTGCATTTGATGATAGAGCATCCCGAACGCTTCCTTGCCGAATTTGCCGATGCGGGGGCGAACCTGATTACCGTGCATGTGGAAGCCTGCACTCACCTGCATCGGGTGGTGCAGCAGATTCAGGCGCTGGGCTGCAAGGCGGGCGTGGCGCTCAACCCGCACACGCCAGTTGAGATGGTGCTGCCCATCCTGCCAGCGATTGACCTGTTGCTCATCATGACGGTCAACCCTGGTTTTGGGGGTCAGCAGTTTATTGAGTTGATGTTTCCCAAGATTCGGCGGGCGCATGAGCATATCCTGCGGGAGGCGCCGCATGTGTGGCTGTCGGTGGATGGGGGCGTGTCGCCAGAGAACGCGCGGGCGCTGGTGGAAGCGGGAGCGCGTGTGCTGGTGGCTGGCTCCAGCGTGTTCCACGCGCCCACCGTGCGAGAAGGCGTGCAGGCGCTCCGAATGGCGACACTGACTCAAAAAGCATGAAACTGAGCTATCGCACATGGATGACCATACTGCTGGGGGTGTTGATTCTGATGATTCCCCTCGGCATGGTGCTGATGCGCCTGCTGCCTGAAGAGGGCGTGGCGCAGAAGAAACTCTGGCTTCGGTGGGCGGCGGGCTACCTGCTCACGCTGTTTGGCGTATTGAGTGCGTTAATCTGGGTTGTCTTGAAGGAGGTGCGCCAGACGCTGGAGCAGTTTCGCAAAGCTCATCGTCAGGCGTTTGAGGAGATGACCGAGCAGATTCGCGAGGACTATCGCAAGCGTCAGCAACAGCGGAGGAGCAGGCAGAATGGCGCTGAGCGCTGACGATTGGCGCTGGATGCGGCAGGCAGTTCAGCTGGCGCGGCGGGGGTTCCCTGCGCCGAATCCCCATGTGGGCGCGTGTGTGGTGCAAAACGGCGTGCTGGTGGGGCAGGGCTATCACCCGTATGCGGGCGCGCCCCATGCGGAGGTGTTCGCGCTTCAGGAGGCAGGCGAACGCGCACGCGGCGCCACACTCTATGTGACCCTGGAACCCTGTTGCCACTATGGACGCACCCCGCCCTGCACAAACGCGATTTTGCAGGCGGGCATTCGGCGCGTGGTGGTGGGGATGACCGACCCGAACCCCAAAGTGGGTGGGCGCGGCATCCGCCAGCTGCAGGAAGCAGGCGTGCAGGTGGAGTTGTTAGACCCCAGCGAACCCGAAGCGCGCCGCCTGCTTCAAGAACTGGAGTCGCTGAACTTGCCGTTTCTGCATCGCCATCGCACGGGGCGCGTGCTGATTACGCTCAAATGCGCGCTGAGCATGGACGGCAAACTGGCAACCCACACAGGCGACTCGAAATGGATTACTTCCGAGCGGGCGCGACGCTATGCCCATCGGCTGCGCGCCGAGCATGGGTGTGTGCTGGTCGGGGTCGGCACAGTGCTGGCGGATAATCCCCAGCTCACTGCTCGCCTGCGGGGTGTGCGCCATCAGCCTCTGCGGGTGGTGCTGGACTCGTGCCTGCGCACGCCACTGGAGGCGCAGGTGCTGAACACACAGGTGGCGCCCACCGTGCTGGTCTGCACGGAACCTGCGCCGCCGCACGCGGAGCGCTACCGCGAGCGCGGGGTGGAGGTGGTCGCGCTTCCGCCGTCGCCCACAGGGGACATCGCGCTGGAGGCGCTGATTGCGTATCTGAACACGCGCAAGATTAACGGTGTGCTGGTGGAGGGTGGCAGTCGCGTGTTGACCGCCTTTCTGGAGAGCAGGCTGGTAGACCGAATCGCCTTCTTCTACGCGCCGAAGCTGATTGGGGGAGCCTGCGCCCCAACGCCCTTTGAAGGGGAGGGCATCGCCCGAATCACCGATGCCCTGCAGGTGCGGGATGTCCGCCTGCGCCGACTGGGCAGCGACTGGCTGGTGGAAGGCTGGCTCTGATTCAGGTATCCTCTTTCCCAATGGTTGCGGAAGTGCTTGAACGCCTGCGTGATGCGCTCCAGAACACCCCCTACGAGGGCAAGGTCTATCTGGTGGGGGGTATCGTGCGCGACGAGTTACTGAGGCGTCCCCTGCCGAACGATATTGACCTCGTGCTGGAGGGGGACGCGATTGCGCTCGCTCAGTTCCTTTACGAAAAGGGGCTAACCCCGCACGAACCCGTTGTGTACCGTAACTTCGGCACCGCGATGATTATGGTAGACGGCGTGCAGGTCGAGCTGGTTATGGCGCGCTCCGAGTCGTACCGTTCCCGGAGTCGGAAACCCATCGTGAAGCCTGCCACGCTTTACGAAGATGCGCTCCGACGCGATTTCACGGTCAACACGCTCCTGAAAAACCTGCACACGGGAGAGATTAGAGACCCGCTGGGATGCGCCCTGCAGGATTTGCAGGCGCGCGTGCTGCGCACGCCCCGCGAGCCGAAACATACTTTTTACGAAGACCCCCTGCGGATGCTTCGCGCTATACGGTTCGCCATTCAGCTGGACTTCACGATTGCCCCCGAAGTTTGGGAGGCGATTCAGCAAGAGGCGTATCGCTTGCAGATTATCAGCGCCGAACGCATTCGCGACGAGTTCACGAAGATTCTCCAGCACCCCAACGCCGCGCAGGGGGTGCAGATGCTTCTGGAGAGTGGGCTCTTAGCGCAGTTCGGGCAGCCGCTCTTGCCGATGGTGGGCTGCACGCAACTGGGGGGCTATCACCTTTATGATGTGTGGACGCACAGCCTCAAAGCGATGGAGTGTCTGCACATCCCTGAGGGGCTACCCATGCCCGACTGGGAACTGCGTTTAGCGACTTTATTGCACGATGTGGGTAAACCCGCCACGCGCACCGTAGACGAGAACGGCGTCGCCCACTTTTACGGGCACGCGGAAAAAGGAGCGGAGATTGCCCACGAGTGGCTCGCTTCGCTGAAATATTCAAACGCTACCATCGAGCGCATCACAAAGCTGATTCGGCTCCATATGCGTCCCGGAAGCTATACCCCTGAGTGGAGCGACGCGGCGGTGCGGCGACTGATTCGCGACGCAGGCGAGCTGCTGGAGCCGCTATTGTGTATGGTGGAAGCCGACATCTGCGCCCAGAGAAATCAGGGACGCGGCTTGTCAGCTCTCCGCGAGCGGATTCAGAAGGTACTGGAGTCTCCGCCTGCGCAATGGCGCAGTCCGCTTTCGGGACACGAGATTATGCAGGCGCTGGGCATCCCCGAAGGCGAGCTGGTGGGGGAAATCAAACGCTACCTTGAGGAGCAGGTGTTGGAGGGAAGCCTTGCGCCCGACGATAAAGCGACCGCTCTCAAAATGGCGCGAGCGTACCTCTCCTCTCTGAAACCAGCAGGAGAGGTTTCTACGCCATAGAATACTCATGTTATGATTCGCAAGCGTGTACGGATGGATTTTGACACGGCGTGGAAGTTCGCTGTGGAGACTCTCCT
>CAZQPV010000018.1:0-21980 GCA_964595265.1 uncultured Fimbriimonadales bacterium | reverse complement strand
GGCTGGATGATTGGCTCAGTGGGCTATGTGTTGCGCTCTACGAATGGCGGTCAGAGCTGGGTGCGGCAGAACCTCGGGACCAGCGAGGACCTCGTGGCGCTTTATGTGGTGAGCGCGAATGAAGCGTGGATTGCGGGCGCACTTGGCAGCGTATACCACACCACCGACGGTGGTCAGAGCTGGCTCCGCGAGCCGACGGGCTACCCCTCCTCGCTGGGGCTGAGCGCACTGCACGGCACACCCGACGGGCATCTGGTCGGAGGCGGCTATGCGGGCTTTCTGGTGGTGCGCCATCCAGGCGAACGGGTGACGGCGACCAGCTTCTCGGTGCCGTTCGGGCGCATGACGGCGGGCGGTCTGGCGGCTCTGCAAAACAGCGACGAGACCTACCTGATGCTGGAGAGCCGCGCGCCCAGTCAATCGGGCAATCCATACGCACAGCTCGTCGTCGAAGGCACAGTTAGCCCGCGTCCCTGGTCACGGCTCGCTTTCCGCTTCGAAGGGCGCACAAACGCCAGCCCCGTAACGGGCGTCAAGCAGGTGCTGGAACTGTTCAACTTTGCAACGAACCAGTGGGAGTTTCAGGAGGAGCGATTGGCGGACAACTCGCTCGATGCCGTCTGGGAAACCATGCTCACGGAGCCGTCGCCCTACATTCAGGCGGGCACGGGGCGCGTGCGCGCTCGGATCAGCTGGTACAAGGTGGGCAATCTGAGCGCGGAGCCGTGGGTGATATGGGCAGACTATGTGCAGTGGAGCTTGCTTCCGCCTGCGATTCCAGGCGATGTGAATGGCGACGGCTGCGTGGACGACGCCGACCTGCTGGCGGTGTTGTTCGCGTTCGGGCAGTCAGGTGCAGGCTTGCCTGAGGATGTGAACGGCGATGGCGTGGTGGACGACGCCGATCTGCTGACCGTGCTGTTCAACTTCGGGCAGGGATGTTAGGCGGATTCGTGGTATAATCCCCCCGTGAATCGCGAGCAGTTTCGGGCGCGCCTGGAGCAGGGGGTGCTGATTGCGGATGGCGCCATCGGCACGATGCTGGCGTTGCGCGGTGTGCCGACCCCTTATGAGCTGGCAAATCTGCTTTATCCCGATACCGTGCGGGCGCTCCATCGTGAGTATTACGAAGCGGGCGCGCGCCTGATAGAGACCAACACCTACACCGCCAATCGGGTGCGCCTTTTTAACCTCCCTGAGCGCGGCAGCGAAGCGCCCCCCACCTACAGCCTTCTGGAGCAGTTCGGTTCGCCCGAAGAGCTGGTGCGCCGCATCAATCAGGAGGCGGTGCGCCTAGCACGCCAGGCGGTGGGTGCGGATGCACTGGTGTTTGGTTCGGTGGGACCTGTGGGCAAGCCGCTGGAACCCATCGGCGAGACCCGACTGGATGAAGCCGAGCAAGCGTTCCGCGAGCAAATGCATGCGCTCCTTGAATCGGGTGTGGACGGGCTGATTCTGGAAACTTTTATAGACCCTCGCGAGCTGGAACTGGCGATTCGTGTCGCGCGGGAACTCGCGCCCGACCTGCCCTTGATTGCCTCCAAAGGGTTTGTAGAGGACGGCGAGACCCTGATGGAGGGGCTGCCCGAACGCTTCGCGCAAACCGTAAGTGCGCTGGGTGTGGATGCCGTTGGGGCGAACTGTGTGGTGGGACCCCAGCGCATGCTGGACATCGTGCGTATGATGGCGACGGGCACAGAGCTGCCCCTCTCCTCGATGCCGACTCCGGGCTTGCCCCAGCTGGTACGCGGGCAGGTGGTGTACGATATTCACCCCGACTATTTCGGGCGGTATGCAGTGCGTCTGGTGGAGTCAGGGGCGCAGGTTGTAGGTGGCTGCTGTGGCACGACGCCTGACCATATCCGCGCGGTGGCGCAGGCAGTGTCCCGAACGCCCATCAAGCGCAAAGCGATCAGCGTGCGTACAGCGGTGCGCGAGCGTAAAGAGGAGGAGTTGCCCCTTGCCGAGCCATCGCGACTGTCCCAGCTGCTGGGTAAAGAGCGCGTGATTGCGGTGGAGCTGGACCTGCCCCGCGGACTGAAAGTGCAGAAAGTGATTGAGGGCGCCCGCCTGCTCAAAGAGCATGGGGTGCATGTGATTGACATCTCCGACGGCGCACGCGCCCGCCTGCGCATGAATGTAATCGCCATCTCCCATCTGGTACAGCGCGAGGCAGGAATTGAGGTGATGATGCACTTCGCCTGCCGCGACCGCAACCTGCTGGCGATCCAGGCGGACCTGCTGGGCGCGCACGCGCTGGGCATTCGGAATGTGCTGGCGATCACAGGCGACCCCGCCCAGATTGGCGACTATCCCACTGCCACCAGCGTGTTCGATGTGGACGCAATTGGTCTGGTGCGCATCCTGCGGCGCTTCAATGAGGGGCGCGACCTTGCGGGCAACACAATCGGCGTGCGGGCGAACTTCACCATTGCCGTCGCCTACAATCCGCTTGCGCCCGACCCCGAAACCGAGCGCGACCGCCTTCGCAAAAAGATAGATGAAGGCGCGCATCTGGTCTACACCCAGCCGATTTTTGAGATGCGCATCGTGGAAGAGACTGCTGAGTTGATGAACCGGCTCGGCGTGCCGTGGCTGGTGGGGGTTCTGCCGCTACGGAGCGCGCGCCATGCGGAGTTCATGCACAACGAGGTGCCGGGCGTGTCCATCCCAGAGGCAATTTTGAGGCGAATGGCGGAGGCGCCCGAAGAGGACGCGCTCGCTGTGGGGCTGGAGATAGCCCGCCAGTTCGTGTGTGAGGCGGCACCCCACGCACAAGGAGTTTACCTGATGCCGCCTGCGGGCAGCGCCCAGATAGCTCTACAGGTGATCGAGGCGCTTGGTTAAAACTTTCGGGGGAGCAACGCTTTTAGCAAGGGGAGATCACGAAAATCGCGCCTGCGCACAGGTCCTAACCGCACCACGACTGTTCCGATATCGAACAGCAGATAGAGTCGTTGACCGCCTGCGCCAGCCGCCATCGCGAAAAGGCTCTTCGTATTTCTGGTGCTTCTAAGAACGGAAGGATCGGGCGTAAGCCAGAAGGTCAGCCCGTAGGCAGGGTTTACGGGGGTTCCCTTGAAGCACTCCTTGAGTGCCGCCGCTGGTAGAATGGTTTGACCTTTCCACTGCCCTTGTTGCAGAAGCCATTGCCCGTAGGTTGCCCAATCGCGTGCCGTCGCCCTGGCTCCGCCCGGTAAGGCTATTTCCCGAGGTCCTCCCCGTGTCTTCTGCCACAGGACGCGTACACCCAGAGGCTTGAGCAGACGACGGTTCAGATACTCTTCCACACTTTCGTTTTTCAGTTTGCGTTTTAACACCCCTCCAAATGCTAAGAAGGGGACAGGTCCATAGGCGAAGCGAGTTCCTGGTTCCCAACGGACGGGCTGGCGCAGTGCTTCTTCGTAGGAGATCCAGTTGCCCAGCCCACCTCCTGATAGCCCCGAAGTCAGGGTAAGCAGCTGCCGCAGGGTGATTTTCGATTTTCGACTCTCCTCCTTCCACTCTGGAATAGTGTCGGCGACTCGCTCATCCAGCGAGCGAAACAGACCGTCCTGAACCGCCGCAATTGCCAGGGGACCAACAAAGCTCTTGGAACCGCTGGCGAGTGGTGCAGGACGCTCTGCAGACCAGCCATTGGCATATCGCTCGAAGCGGATGACACCCTCTTGCATGACCAGCAAGGCATAGGAGCCGAAGCGTTCGGCGACGCGCCATGCATTGTCAAAATCGAACTCAACAGGCACTCCCATAGGGGATTAGACGCAATGATAGAAGGTGGGGTTCACTGATTTGAGGTATGAACGATTGATCCCACTGTCGTTTCTGGCGCTTCCACCACCGCCCGATCCAGCGTCAACGGACGATAATAGGGGTTGCGCCACACTAACTTCAGCGCGCAGTTGAGCGACTCGTCGTCTCCCTCCAGATAGTCCACAATCCCGCCTTCGGGCATGAAGCTTAACCCCTCATAAAACACTTGATAAGGGTCGTAAAGCAGGTTAATGTAGCTGTTCAGCAGGCGTTGCTTTTGCTCGGAGGTGAGCGTTTCGGGGGCGTAGCCCTGTTCCATCACCCACTTGCGGAATCGGGGGAGCCTGCCGTAGACGAGCGTCTGATACACATGCGAACGAATAAACAGCCGTCGGCTGGCGATAAACAGCGCCCGCGCCGCCTCCTGCTTTTGCGAGGCGATGCTGACCGCATAAAGATACTCCCCCAGCGGGCTGTGGCTGGCGCAGGTGCCTCCCGCTGTGTCGTGATGCCAGTTGTCGCGAATCTGGTGGCGGTGGAGGTAAATCACCATGCTATAGGCGTAGAGACGCCCATCAAACTCAGCGACCAGAAACCCCAGCGGATGGTTCTGCAGCCACGCCTCAAAATAGTCGCGTGAAAGCGCGGCGTTTCCAAACAGCTGGTCTAACTCGACAACACGGTCTAAATCGCACGCCTCCGCAGGGCGCACCTGAAAAAGCCCTACCGTCATCATTGCTGTGCCCGCCTTTCCCAGGTTGGGAACGAGACTATATGCAAAAACGGAGAGCCGATAAATGTCAACTCTCCGTCGTGAGCAATCTGTGGGCATAATTATACACCACCTCTGCGCAATTCCTGCTTCGGGGCTTCGGAAACAGGTATAATTTTGTGAGGTCAATGCCCAGAGTACGCACGCACTATGTTTGTTCTGTCTGCGGCTACACGGCGCCGCGGTGGGTGGGGCGCTGTCCCGAATGTGGGGAGTGGAACACGCTTCAAGAGGAAACCCAGAATATTGTCAAGCATGCGCCGAAGCGGGGCGGGGGCATGCAGGTTGTTGCGCCTGCACGCGCCTACGCTGTAGAAGACCTGCCAGACGACACGGAAACGCGCCTGCCCACAGGCATTGCTGAGTTTGACCGCGTGCTGGGAGGTGGGGTTGTCGCGGGTTCGCTGACCCTGATAGGCGGCGAACCGGGCATCGGCAAAAGCACGCTCATGCTGCAGGTCGCGAACGCGCTCGCGAAGCACGGCACGGTGCTTTATATCACGGGGGAAGAGTCGTTGCGCCAGGTTCGCATGCGCGCCCTCCGACTGCACGCTACCCACCCCAACCTGAAGGTCGCCACAGGGGCAGAGCTGGAGCCGATTTTGAGCCTGCTAAACGCGGAGCAGCCTCTGTGCGCTATCGTGGACTCCATTCAGACGCTGTATAGTCCCGAACTGGAGGGGATTGCGGGCACGGTGTCGCAAATCCGAACCTGTGCTGGCGCGCTCCAGCGCCTCGCCAAAGAGCATGAAATCGCGCTCTTTTTGATTGGGCATGTTACCAAAGAAGGCGCGCTGGCAGGACCCAAAGTGCTGGAACACCTTGTGGACACCGTGCTTTATTTTGAGGGCGACCCGCAGGGGTTGTTCCGAATCTTGCGGGCGACCAAGAACCGCTTCGGCGCAACGGACGAGATCGGCGTGTTTGACATGCGCCCCGAAGGGCTGGTGGCGGTTCCCAACCCCTCCGAGCGATTGCTTGCAGAGCGTGCAGAAGGCGCGCCCGGCTCAGTGGTGTTCCCCGTGCTGGAAGGCAGTCGCGCCCTGCTGATGGAGATTCAGGCGCTCACGACCCCCTCGTTTCTCAATAACCCGCGTCGGGTGATTACGGGGCTGACCTACGAACGGGTGAGCCTCGTGCTGGCAGTGATGGAAAAGCGGCTGGGTTTTCGGATGATTCAACACGATGTGTTCGTGAATGTGGCAGGCGGAATGCGCGTCTCGGAGCCTGCCGCCGACCTGGCGGTGCTGGTGGCAGTCGCTTCGGCGATGCGTAATCAACCAGTGCGCTCTGACCTTGTGGTGTTTGGCGAGGTGGGTTTGGGCGGGGAGGTGCGCGGTGTGCCCTATATGGAAGCGCGTTTGCAGGAGGCGGCGCGACTGGGCTTTCGCTACGCGCTTGTGCCCCAGAGCAACCTTCAACGCCCGCACGAGCGATTGCCCCTCTCCACACTGCCCGTGCGCACGGCACAGCAGGCGATTCGGATGGCGCTCCAGACACAACCCCAAGACGAAGAACCTGAAGAGGACGACTCGCCCTTCCGATAAGAGAGGTATACTATGCAAGCAGGTGGAGCCATGCGAACCTTTCTGATTCTGTTCGGCTGTGTGGCGCTTCTGGGACCGGCGATGGCGCAAGCCAAGCCACCACAGGCGGTGCAACAAAAACTCAACGCCATTCGCTCGCTGATTGACTACCGACTGGTGCAACTCGCTGATGAATACTGGCACGACGGACAGCATTACAAAACGATGGCGATTCTGTTCGTGCTGATTGAGTACGACCCGAAGGATGTGGAGACCTACTCCAATCTGGGCTGGATGCTGGACAGCTACGGCGAGACGGCGCGCGCATTCCAGATTTATGAGCGCGGGATTCGCGCCAACCCCGACCGCTACGACCTCTACTATGATGTCGGCTTCTGGTATCACCAGAAGGGCGAGCTCACACGCGCCCGCGCCTACCTGGAGAAGGCGGTCCAGTTCCCGAATGTGCCCGCCTTCGTATGGAAGACGCTGGCACATACCTACGAGAAGCTCGGCGAGTACGAGAAATGTCTGCAGGCGTGGGAAAAAGCAAAGCAGATAGACCCCAACGACAGCGCAGTGGAGCTGAACATGAACCGCGTGCGTAAGAAACAGCAGGAGGCGCGCTCCAACTCCAGTTGAGGTGAACCGCCTATGATGCATCCGATAGACCTGCTCATTCTGCTGCTACGCGGACTGGTGATAATCATTATTATTGATGTGGTGTTTTCGTGGATCCGGGTGGCAGGCGGGCGTGTGCCGCGCTATAATCCTGTTGTGCGTTTCATCGAACGGGTCAGCAATGCGGTGGTAGACCCCTTCCGCCAGCTGCAGAACCGCCTGTTCCGCTCGATGGGCGTCGGGTTTATGCCGCTGGACTTTTCGCCCATGTTCGCGATTATCGCGATACAGTTCATTATATATTTACTGATTCAACTGCGATGAACGATCCGAAACGGCTGACGGTGCTCGAGATTGAGACGAAAAAGTTTCGCAAGCGCCTGCGGGGGTATGACCCTGCGCAGGTGGATGCGTTTCTGCAGTTAGTGGCGGCGCACTACGAGGAGGTGCTGACCGAGAATCATCGGATGCGCGAAGAGCTGCTGGGCTTGCGGGAGGAGGCACAGCGCTATCGCGCGATGGAAAGCACGCTCAAAGAGGCGCTGGTGCTGGCGCAGAAGACTGCCGACGAAACTCGCGCGAACGCCCACAAAGAGGCGGAGCTGATTCTTCGCGAGGCGCGCATGCAGGCAGAGCGCATTCAGCAGGAGGCGCAGGCGCGGATGGAGCAACTCCAGAAGGAGATTGAATCGCTGGAGGCACGCAAGCGCGCCGCCCTGCTGGAGTTTCGTGCCCTGCTGCTCAGCCATCTGCAGGCGCTGGAGATGCCTACCCACGCCGTCGCGGAGGAATCAGCTCCCACAGACGGCGCGCCGCTGGAAACCGGCTAATCACGGTTTCGCGTGGGTGTAGGGCGAATCTTTGAGCCGCAGGCGCACCGTGCGCGCGTTGTGGGAAAGCGTGAACTCCACATCGGCGGGCTTGATATTTTGCGGCAGGCGAATGCGCCAGCGAGTTGCGCCAGAACGTTCCACTGTGAGGCGTGTTTTGCCCGCGCGCGCCTGAATCTTCGCGCCCTGTGGTGCGACCTCCCCTTCCAGTGTCTGCTGACTCTGTTTTGTCCATACCAGATACGGCTCGCCCCGACTGATGGCGCGCATGTATGCCACCATCGGTGCTATTGCCTCCGAAGGCATGCCAACCGCGCCTGGCATGCTCGCCACCATTTCGGCTAAGTCCTGCTCCGTTTTGTATTTTTTCTCGAAGTTTTTCTCGAACAAGGCGCCCCCTTTGCCGTGGCAAGTGCTACATCGTTTTTCGAAGGTGGAGACGACCTCTATGGTCGCCGGGCGCGGGCTACTGCCCGACAGCCCTATCAACACGAGTCCAAGCACACACGCGCTGACGCTAATCGCCTTTCGCATGACTCTTGCCTCCAACCCATGAGATACGATAGATTCTACCTGTTGCATCACAGGTGAACAGCACGCTGCCATCGGGTGCTTCAGCGCAGTCCACAGGACGCGCCAGCACACGCCCGTCTTCGGTGAGCGTTTTCACGATGGTGAGACTCCCGAACGGCTTGCCTGTTACATCGTCAAACAACACGCGCTCGATACGGTAGCCGTCGGGTCTGGCGCGGTTCCACGAGCCGTGACATGCCACAAACATGTCGCCCTTATGGTTGGGGAAGTGATCCCTGGTGAGGAAAGTGAAGCTGTTCGCTGCCCAGTGTGCGCCGAAGCTCCATGCGGGCGGCTCCGTTCTGGCTGCCAGTTCCACAATATCGGGGCGTTTTTGATACTCTATACGGGGAAGCTTGTTGCCCGTAATGAAAGGGTGCCCGTAGAATTTGCCTTCCTGATAGTGGTTCAGTTCATCGGGCGGGTTATAGTCCGTGATGGGCTGGAAAGTGCCCGGTCGCTCGCCAAGTGTGCGTCCGAACCAGTCGCTGCCGTGGTCTATGCCCCAGATTTCGTTGGTACCGGGGCGCAGGCGCAGTTTCTCGGTGTTGCGGATGCCGCTGGCGAACAGCGTTTTACCGGTGCCGTCTTTGTTGAACCGCCAAATTTTCTGGCGTTCGGTTTCGGTCTCATCGTTAATGTTGCCTGAGTCGCCGATTGCTGTGTAGATATAGCGCTCCGTAACCAGAATGGGGCGCCACCAGTGCCCTCCACCCCGAGGCAGCTTACCTTCGGGAATGACGGTAACCACCTCGTCGGCTTTTCCGTCGCCGTTGGTGTCGCGTGCCTTGTGAATAGCGCCCGTCTGGGTGAACCAGAGCCAGCCGTCGGCGAAGTGCATTCCATGGACTGTGGGGTAGCCCGATACGAAGGTGTTCACAATCTCATAGCGTCCGTTTCGCAGGCGCAGGGCAAGGATGTCGCCTTTCTGAGGTCGGCTCAGGTAGAGTGTTCCTTTGTTATCGAATTCCATAAAGCGGGCGTTTTCGATGTTGTCTGCCACGAGGTCTACCCGATAGCCAGGGCGCACCCAGAACGGAGGCACGCCTGGTCCACGCTGTGCGTTCGTGGCTGTCTGGGGACGAGAAGGGGAACTGGTTCGCTGGGCGGTCAAACAGCCTGCAATCACAAGCGCCACAGCCCCTGTTGCAACACTCGCGAGAACGGTGCGTTTCATAGCGCGGGAATTGTACCTTGTTCTCACTGGTGGGGAAGATGTGCCTGGACTACGGTATGGGCGCCGCGGTACAGGCAGGAGTGGCAGGGTTGGAGATCCAGATAGCATCCAGTTCCGGGGTAAAACGGTAGTAATGGCGCCATGGAAGCACGGAGTCGGCTTCCCGCCGCGCTTCCAGCCTATCGGGGATCAACTGGACATAGGCAGGGTCGATCTCCACCGCAACGCAGTGGCGCCCTAACTGCTCCGCCACACCAGCGGTTGTCCCAGTGCCTGCAAACGGGTCTAACACCCAATCGCCTGGCTTGGTAGAAGAGAGCAGAATCCGCAACAACCAGGCAACAGGCGACTGCTGCTTATGAAGGCGCTCTCCAGAGGGGTCCCGCAGAGCTTCATCGCCTGCGAAATAGCCTGAGGTCAGCTCGCGAATGTCGCTCCAGCAATCGGTCACGAATACCCCATTTTCACGGGGGTACTTGTGATACGGTTCTGGGGGCAAGTCTATTCGCAAGCGATGAAAGACGCGGGGACGACGCCCTCTCGTTGCGAAGGCGATAATCTGATACTGCTTTCCAAAACGACAGGTTCCTGGCACAGCAGAGGTTTTCTTGAGCCAGATAATCAGGTTCTGGAGCGTCCACCCCGTCTCGCGTAGGATGCGCAGCACAAACTCCGCGTTCTTTTCGCGCTGCATGAAATAGATGGCACCGCCCTCTTCCGTACACTCGTACACTTTACGGCAAACCTGTTCCAGCCATTCCCAGTAGAGAGGCTCTGGCTGGTCGTCATCGAAATAGGCGTAGTCTTTGCCTTGATTGAATGGCGGGTCCAGGAAGGTCAGGGCTATAGGGATGCCCTGGTCGCGCACCGTGTCCAGTGCCTGTAGGCAGTCGCCTTGGATTATGTGAACCATCGCTGGAACCCTCTTATGCGTTCATCAGCAATTGTACCCCCTGCGCCTCGTTAGAATGCCAGAACCTGTCGCACCGCTTCCATCAGCAGGTGGAAGCTGGTGCCCACCAGAAACGCCAGCACGAGCGCGATCAGATTGCCCGCCGCAAGAAAGTAGGCGTCGTGATTCATCAGCCCGATACCAATGAGCAACACCCCCAGCGCAGGCAAGGTATTCAAAAAGGGCAGGGGCGATGAAAGCACGAGCGCCATGAAAATCACCAGCAGGGCATGCCAGCGGAGCATGAAGCCGTTGCGCACCAGCCACCTGCCACGAGGACGGGAGAAGCGCTCCAGCCTGCGCAGGATGGCAACCCCGCGCGTTTGCAGTGCCGTAACGGTCTGCGGCGCGAGCCGATGACGCCGCCAGCGTAGGGGCAGCCACGGAACTTCGCGCCCCCATAACATCTGCAGGGCAATCAAACTCATCAACAACCCCAACACGGTGGAAGTGCCAGGCGGCAGCACAGGAATAAACGCAGGAATCGCCAGCAGAATCAGCAGAAACCCATACCCCCGACTGCCGGCTCTCTGAAGCACCTCTTCGACCGAGACAGTGCCGTCGGCGTCTATGTCCAGCACGCCGAGAAACAGTTCCGAGAGGCGTTCGTGGGAGGGGTTCATTCTGGGTCGCGCCATACGCCATCGGCTTTGAGCAGGGCAATCAGCTCTTCCACGCCGCGTTCTGCGGGGATGTCGTTTTTAACGAGCTGCCCCTTGCGATAGAGCGCGATTTTCCCGCCGCCGCGCCCCACATAACCGTAATCGGCGTCCGCCATCTCTCCTGGACCGTTCACGATGCAGCCCATCACCGCAATATCCAGCCCTACCAGATGCTTGGTGGCTTCGCGCACCTGATTCAGCACGGTGGGCAGGTCAAACTTGGTGCGTCCGCAGGAGGGGCAGGCGATGTATTCCACTTTCGTTTTACGCAAGCCGAGCGCCTGCAGGATGTCGTAGCAAACCTCGATCTCGTTCACGGGGTCTTCTGCCAGCGAGACGCGAATCGTGTCGCCAATCCCCTCTGCCAGCAGGGTTCCAATCCCAATCGCGCTTTTGATTCGAGCATACATGCCGTCGCCCGCCTCGGTAACGCCCAGATGGAGGGGATAGTCCATCCCTTCCTGCTCCATGCGTTGCACCATCAGGCGGTTGGCGGAGAGCATGATCGGCACACGACTGGCTTTGAGCGAAATCACCAGATCTTTGAACCCGTGCGCCTCGCAGATTTTGATGTATTCCATCGCCGACTCCACCATGCCCTGGGGGGAGTCGCCGTACATCACCTTGATGCGCTCGGAGAGCGAGCCATGATTGACCCCGATGCGCATGGCGACGCCGCGCTCTTTGCAGGCGCGAATCACGGGCAGGAGCGCCCGCTCGATGGCTTCCAGCTCCTGCTGAACCTCGCTGGGCGAATACTCTGTGCGGGTGGGGTCGGGCTTGCGGAACACGAACAGCCCCGGATTGATGCGTACCTTGTCCACATGCTTGGTGCATTCGAGGGCAATCTCCATGCCCTGATGATGGACATCGGCGACGAGGGGAATATGCCCGTAGCCGCGCCGTTTCAGTTCGGCACGAATCTCGCCGAGGTTTTGCGCCTCGCGCAGGTTGGGAGCCGTTACGCGCACCATCTCGGCTCCCGCTTCGTAAAGCTGGATAATCTGCGCTACCGCCGCCGGGGTGTTCATCGTCTCGGCAGTAATCATCGATTGCACGCGGATAGGGTTGGAGCCTCCTATCGCGGTGGAACCGACCCGTACCTCGCGCGTGCGTCGTCGGGGCTTACTGAGAGGCAACTGCACGGCGCCCAGCGGAATGATATTCTTCGCCATCGCGGTAAAATTATACCCGCAGGTCCTCCTCAATAGGGCGCAATCACGCTCCGCAGGCTCTTCAGCAGCGAGGGCAGCTGATGGGGGGCGAGCGGAGTTTCTGCATGGTCGGCGCGCAGGGCGCGCCGAACCGGCTCCCACCAGTCCCAGCTGACGATGTGATAGGCGTCAAAAATCATCACGCCGTGCGAGCTGAGGCGGGCGGCGCGAATCGCGCGCTCAAACCCTGCAGGGTCGCGGCGATAGTCTTCGGCGTAGACCCCTGCGTACACGAACATCTCGCCGTTCGTCCATTGCATCACGCGCCGTGCCATGCCTTCCACCGTGCGCACCTCGTCGCCGTCATAGAGCGCCGCCTCGTTCATAAACGGAATGTTGAAGTAAGTACCCGGCATCAGGTAGTCCATATCGTACACATAGGAGGTGAAGCGATACTCCTCGCCGACGAAGCCATACGGACACTCCAGCACGTCGCTTGCCCAGTTGACGCCCAGCTCGTAATAGATTGGGTACCAGCTACCTACATACGCGCCGATGGGCATCGGTCGAATCGACTCGATCGTTTGCCGAATCTCGCGCAACAGGTCGCGAATCACGCGGGCGCGGAATTCGGTCCACTGCCCGTAGCGCGGTCCGCGCTCGAAGCCATCGCGCGGCAGAACGGGCGGGCGCAGGATATCGTCAGGAAAGTTTGGCACAGGACCGTAGAGCGCCTCAAAGGCGCGGCGCGTGCGCTCGGAAAAATCGGTGTAGGCGTTTGCCCAGCGCATGCGGTCTAACACAAACCCGTCTATCGGGTAGTTGGTGCAGATTTCGCGAATGATTGCCATCAGCCGCTGGCGCACTTCAGGATGAAGCGGGTTTACGAACACCGCAATCCCTTCGGTGTCCGATTCGGCAATCGGCGCCAGCACGGGATAGGTCTCCAGTTGCAGCTGGGTGCCCAGCTCGGCGAGGCGCTCCAGCTTCTCGCTCGCGGCACCATCGGCGACCAGCACCCAGCCGCTGGGCGGCGGCGGAATCGGCTGGTTCACGAACATGCCGTCAATCACGGCTTCCACGCGCAGGTCGTCGGTCAAAATCGCATACGCCCAGTTGCGCCCTGCAGGCGGCACAGGCGCAGGGTTGCGCCGATAGGCGGCGATTCCGTCGGTGGGGGGAACGGCGTCAAAACGGTTCAGCTCATAGCGCGTGCCGTCAGGCAGGCTCAAGATGCGCCGACGCGAATACGCCACCATCTGCCAGTCCACATTCTCGTAGGCAGGACCTGTCTGGAACATCTTGTGCCCTTCCGCCAGCACATTGATGTTTGCATGCACTTCCAGACCGACGGCGTGCGCCTCTTCCAGAAACACCTGCAGGATGTCCATCTCTTCGGGCACGCGCACGCCCCGCCACTCGGTGAGTTTGGGCGCAATCTTGCTGTGATATAGCACATGCCCGCTGATGGGCTTCACATCCAGCACAATCGTGTTGATGCCGACGGACTTGCAGTTTTGCACGAATTCGCGAATCTTGGCGCGGTCAATCAGCCAGAACAGGTTCGCGGTGGCGTCTACCCACATCACGCGCCCTTCCAAGCCCATCTGACGGGTGAGCGACACAGAAGGGGGCAACGATTGAGCAAACAGAGAGCCGAGGAACACCGTCAAGCCGAGCAGCACACCAAACCGACGCATCGTGGGGAATAGGATACCTCAAAGCGTGGCTGCTCCCCACAGGGTATCATAATTCCCACTATGCAAGAGCCGTTGAAAATCAAGTTGGGTTTGCCGAAGGGCAGTTTACAGGAAGCGACCTTTGCGCTCTTCAAGAGGGCAGGCTGGAACTTTCATATCCCCTCAGGGCGCTCGTATGAGCCTGTAACAGACGACCCTGAGATTGAGGCAGTGCTGCTGCGCCCACAGGAAATCCCGCTCTATGTGCAGGACGGCGTGCTGGACGCAGGCATTACGGGCTATGACTGGATTCAGGACTGCGGCGCGCTGGTGCATGAGGTGCTGGAGTTGCAGTATTCCAAAAGCACGCGTAACCCCATTCGGGTCGTACTGGCGGTGCATAACGATGCGCCGTTTCAGAGTGTGAAGGACCTGGAGGGCAAGCGCATCGCTACGGAGTATGTTCGCCTGACCCAGCGCTATCTGGAGCAGCATGGGGTGCAGGCGCATGTGGAGTTTTCGTGGGGCGCCTGCGAAGTAAAAGTGCCCCACCTGGTGGATGCGATCGTGGTGAACACGGAGACGGGCAGCTCATTGCGTGCGCACAATCTGCGGATTCTGGCGGTGTTGCTCTATTCCACCACGCGCCTGATTGCGAATCCTGAGGCGTGGGCGAACCCTGCCAAGCGCGAGAAAATAGAGAGCATCGCGCTGATGTTGCAGGGCGCTCTGAACGCGGGCGCGCTGGTGGGGCTGAAGATGAATGTGCATGAGAGTTGCCTCGATGCCGTGCTGACCGAGTTGCCCGCGCTTCGCAAGCCGACCCTGGCGCCGTTGAGCGACAAGGGCTGGTATGCGGTGGACACGATTATTGAAGAGCGCGTGGCACGCGACTTGATCCCCCGACTGCGCAAAGCGGGCGCGGAGGGACTGGTGGAGTATCCCCTTAACAAGGTGATCCCCTGAACCCCTTCTGGGCTGTGGAAGTGCCGCTTCCGCAGCCCAGTTCAGTAGCACTGGAGCTCCATCAACACCTCGTCGAATCGGCGCGCGGCAAGGTCATCTCGATGAATCCAGAAATACAATCGCCCTGCATCGCCCCACATCATGCCCGTTCGATCGTCTGTGTCCAGCTGAAGCAGCAAAATCATCTCAGAAGCTCGCTGGAGCGCTTCTTTCCAGTCTAACCCGCGAAACACCTGCAAGACGGATGCATTGGAGGGACCCTGAATGGCTGCGTGGTAGCCAAGCATCCAGTGCCCAGCATCGAGGGTGTCAAGAGGCGGTGTGTTATCCACAATATCGTGATATTCATCCCGTAAGTCGTCGCTAAATTGGATTTCGGGAGCCAGTTGTTCTAATTCGTCCCCGTCAAAGGGCAGCGTGTAAAACAGTTCTGGGGAGACGAGCATTTCTTCGAACTGGCACTCTACAGGGAGGGTTTGCGGAGGGATCTGGCGGCGCAGGTTGCTAAGGGAGCCATCGTAGTAGACAACCTGCCAACTTCCCAGCTCCTCGCGATCCAAGCCCCAAGGCTGCTCCTCAACGTCATAAAAGAAGTAGAGCATGCCTGAGTGAGGCAAAAGATTTTCGATATCCATAGAGGCAAATTCTTCCATGCGAAATTGCGCCAGAAAAGCAAGGGGCTTTCCTTTCCATTCTGACCAGTCCCACTCTGGAGGTAAATCGGGCTTTCCGCCTATTTTGGAGGCTCCCACGCGATGCTTTGTCTGGGCAGTGGGGCGAAGCAGTATGGTATAGGCTTTATCAGCAATTCCAGTATCGCACAGTAAGGCGCCAGACGACTCGCCCGAATGCGTTCTATCAGCTCCATCCGCCTTCCCTCCTACCATTCATCGTAATAATAGCGCCGGCGACCGAGCAGCGCCTGACCACCCAGCATCCGAATCACAAGGTAGCCCGCCACAAAACCTCCAATATGCGCCAGATGGGCTACCCCAGGATTGTATACCAGAAACTGCATCACGAACCAGAACACCAGAAAGAAGATAGCAGGCACCTCTACAAAAGTAATTACAAAAAACCACAGCACACAGTCTATCCGTGCGTGGGGGAACAGCACCAGATAGGCGCCCATCACGCCTGCAATCGCGCCGCTGGCGCCCACCAGCGGAATCGGCGAGTTCCAGTTGAGCAGAATATGCGACCACGCCGCCACAAAACCCCAGAACAGATACAGCACCAGATAGCGCCAGTGCCCCAGCGCGTCCTCCACATTGTTGCCAAAAATCCACAGCGACCACATGTTGCCCAGAATGTGGAGAAAGTTGCCGTGCAAAAACATCGAGGTGAAAATCGTCAGCAGGGGCGGCACAGCAGGTTCCACACGAATCCCTGCCTGCTGGAGCTGGAACTTCTGAAAGGGATGCAACTCCACGCCCAGTATCTCGGCGGGGATAGCGGAATAGTAGTAGGTAATCGCGGGATCCAAGTTCTGCATAACAAACACAATCACATTAATCACGATGAGCGACACCGTGATAGTCGGAAACCTCCGCGTCGGATTGTGGTCGCGTATCGGAATCAGCATGCGACGCCCCTCTCTATTGCTATTGTACCCTAAAATTCAACCACTGTGGGACAATTCACACAGGAGGCACAACGATGAAAAGGAGATTTGTCTCCTGGGTTGCCATACTGGGGGTGGGCTTTGCCTGTTCCCAGATCGTGCGTGCGACGGTGGATCACTTTGATGACTCGGAGAAAGTATGCGCCGAGCAGATGCGCCTGATAGGCCATGCGATGCTGATGTACGCCCAGGATTGGGACGAGGCGCTTCCGCTGGCGTATGAACGCGAACAGCCAAACGCGCCGTGGCGCTGGAACCAGATGGGGCAGGTTCCAATCGGCTGGCAGAGTCCGAGCGCTCCCAATGGCGAGGGAATCTGGGCGAACGCGCTCGTGCCGTATGTGCGTTTCACCCAGAAGCGAACGAACCCCTGGCGCTGTCCTGCCTCTATTCCGCAGAAGATGGAGGGCGTGGACTACACGGTGCGTACCCGTTCCCCCTATGGTGTGAGCTACACCTACAACGGCTACCTGCACAACCTGACCCTGGCACACCTTGAGAATCCGCTGGAGCAGATTCCCGCCGTATGGGAGGGGCTGGGGCGCACATATATTGTGGGTTTCGCCCCTGTAAACCCGTATCTGCGCTGTGATAACCCCAGTTTGCCGTGTCGCTATCAGCGGTGTGTGGACCCGAACGCGCACTATCCGCGTGGTGAAGTACGCCTGCCGAGCCAGTCGATGTGGATTCACACGCGCGGCATGTTTCTCGTGACGATGGCGGGGCACCTGCGTGCGATGCGAGTCGGGGCGCGCTTTGCTCCCAACGACACCGACCCGTATCAGGACCCGTTCACCCAGTATAACCTGCATGGCGTGCCGGGCGCGGCGCATACTGACGCCTGCGGCTATATGCCCATGTTCGCGCCCTTCTGAGGAGGTGAGCTGCAGTGAAACGCTGGACTCTACTGGGAATGCTTGCGATGTTGACGCTGAGCGCCCATGCGCAGCTGCGCGAGGCGTGGCGGTATCGGTTTCCGGAGCAGGGGAGCGACCAGGGTGCCGAGCTGCGTCGGGCGCTGAAACTTGCGGATGGCGGGCTGTTGTTACTGGGCGCGGTGGAGACCCTGCTGAACGCCTACGACGCCTTCGCCATCAAACTGCGCCCCGATTCAGTGGGCTGGTGCTGGGCACACGCGGCACCTTCACAGGCTGGGTGGACGCGCACATTTACAAGTGGGTTGGCGCCCCTGAACTCTTCTCTGGCTCTGCGCGGGGCTTCGATGGACCCGTAATGGGCTACACCGTGCCGGGCAGGGGCGCAGTTGTCGGGATTCACTCATTCGGAGGCGCTACGGGCGACGATATCGTGCTGCTGTTCTACAACCCCAGCGGCTCCCGTGCGTGGGCTTATCGATACACCAGCGTCTATTGTGATGACTATCTGCTGAGCATGGCGCACGATGCTCATAATCGGCTGTACGCCCTGACGAAGAGTGTCTTGTGGGCGGACGACCGCTTTGAGCAGGTGAGTATGCGCCTGCTCCGTTTCTCTCTAAATGGCACGCTGGAGCAGGATGTGATCGTTCCGACAGGGTATTCAGGGTTCGGTCGGCTCTCGCTGCGCGGTGTGCTGGGCGTTAACGCGGCGGGGCAGCCGATTGTCGCCTATGCGCATCCGCCGTTTCTTGCGCGGCTGACGCGAGCGGGTTCGGTGCTGTGGGGCACACGCCTGCCGATGGAGCCTCAGGTGCTCTTTCTGGAGCCGCAGGGCGCGCTGCTGGTGGCGGGCAGTGCCCTTTCAGACGATCCCTATGCCGAAGCGGGCTATCTGCTCGTGGTGAAATACACCCCCTCTGCCGACCTGAGCAGCGACGGCATCGTGGACGACGCCGACCTGCTTCAGGTGCTGCTGGAGTTCGGCGCCGAGGGCGAAACTGTAGCGGACCTGAACGGCGACGGCGTGGTAGATGACGCCGACCTGCTGACCGTGCTGTTCCAGTTCGGCGGCTGGCGCCCCCTGCCGGCGCTAAGGGAGGGGCGGAAACTCCCTTAAACACTTCTGCTCCCCCTAAAAAAATTCGCGCTATAGCCAATAATTTTACTGGCAGGGCTTGACACTCCTGCCAATATACTCGCACGATGGAGTAAGCAGTTGAGGAGGTTGTAGCGATGCGAGACTTACGAAAGCAAGGGCAAAGGAAATGGGTAGTCGCGCTGTGTGCTGTGGCATTCATTTCCCATGCGTCCGCTCAAGTGCTATCGCGGTTAGGCAGCGCCTCCAGTGAACCCCCTGGCGATCAGGCGATTCTGGAGGGCAACTGGGTCTACTCGTTGAGTCCCTATAAACTGCTTCTGGTGCTGGAGGCAGCATCCTCACTGACCAGGTGAGCGGTGTTGCCGCTCCCCTCAGGGCGGCTCTATGCATCGGCGATAGCCAAAAACGGGAATTTTGTTTATATTGCTAACGATCCTCTTGCGTCAGGGGCGCCCTATTTGACGGTGATAGATGTCTCGAACCCCGCATCGCCGACGGTGGTCGCCGACATGGCGTTGCCGAGCGGCACCCCCACCCAACTACGAATCGTGGTGAATGGCAGTTATCTTTATATGTTCCCCTATTCGGGCGACATGCAGATTGTAAATGTGTCCAATCCGAGCGCGCCTGCTTTTGTGCGCTCGGTGAGCATGAACGCCTCCGATGGCGTGGTGGTCGGGAATCGGCTTTACACGGCAGAGGGGACCAGTGGCGTTGGTATTTGGGATGTAAGCCAGCCCGATACCCCCTCGCGGATCGGCTCCCTGAGCCTGTCGGGAGACGTTCGGCGCGTGCTGACTGCAGGCAACACGCTGTACGCGCTGAGCGACGCCTACCAAGCGCAGAGAGTTCATCTTATAGACATCACGAACCGCGATGCACCCAGCCTGATCAGCACCTTCAACACAAACTACACCGCCTTTATAGCGCAGTACGGTAATTATCTGTACCTCTCCAACAGTGCAGGCAAGACCCAGATTGTAGATGTCAGCAACCCTGCGGCGCCGACTCAGGTTGCAGTGGCGCCAATCGGGCGCGTGAAAGCGGTGGATTCGGCGAATGCGCGTTTGCTGGGTTCTGGCGGCTCGTGGTATCGGATTATCAATGTGAGCAACCCAACTAACCCTGTGCCTGGCGCCGAGTATTCGGTGCCTGCTCCGCGCGAGGCAGTACGCAGTGGCACAAAGGTCTATGCCGCCGAAGAGAAGGGTTTCGTGGTATACGATATCAGCACGCCAGCCAGCCCAACACGCGCGCTGGTGGTGGATATCGGGAATAGTGCGTCCAGCATCGCGCAGGTGGATGCCGACCTCTTCGCCGTAGCGCATAACGGCAATCTCCAACTGGTACAGTTTTCGGGAAGCAATGGCACGATCGTCTGGTCCAACACGCCCACGCCTCCTAACTACTCGTTCTACAACGATCGAGTGCGCATTGCGGGGAGCGTGCTGGCGTTCGGCAGTGCGCCGATGGCAAGCGGGGTACGGCTCGTGGATGTCTCGAACCCCGCCTCGCCACAGGTTGCGAGCGATAATCCTTTCGTCAGCAAGTTTGATATTCGGGCGGGCTACCTCTACTCCGCGTTCGGTAGCGGTACAGGCAATTTCAAGGTTTACTCCATCAGCGACCCCTACGCCCCCAGTCAAGTGGGGTCTCTGAACATCCCGTTCTTTGCAGTGGATGTGGCGGCGGGTCCGGGATATGCTCTGGTAACAGGTCAGAACAGGGATCTGGCACTGGTGAATGTTTCTAACCCTGCGACGCCCCAGATAGTCGCCCAGCGCACGATAGCGGGTGTTTCCAGCCCAAGGGTGGTTTACAGCGATGCAGGCTACTTCTTTGTTTACGACGGCTTGAACCGCAAACTGGAGGTCTATCGCCTGAGCGATTTCCCGAACCTGACCCCTTACCGCACGCAGACGCTGGATGCTCGCCTCGATTACCTGCACTTCACCAACGACCTCGTAATTGGCTCCGCGGGCACGGACGGGCTGATTGTGTATCAAAACCTGCTGGGTACGGGCGGAATGATGATTAGCGCCGTGACCCCCGATCGAGCGGGCAATATGGGAACCCTGACAATTGTGATCGAAGGTGTCGGGTTTCAGCCGGGGTCTACAGTGCGTCTGGAGCGCGGCACGGCGACCATTACCCCCATCAGCGTGAATGTGCGCAGCGCCAGTCGTATCGATGCGACCTTCGATTTCACAGGGCAACCTGTCAACACGCAGTGGGATGTGGTGGTACGCAGTCCTGACAACGCCGAGGTGCGTCGTGCTAACGCATTGACGATTGTGGAGCCAGTGCCCGTCGTCAGTTCTGTTTCGCCGAATCCGGTGTACCCCCTGCGTACCGTAACTCTCACAATTAACGGGGAGCTGTTCACGCCTGGCGCGCGTGTCGAGATTCGCCCCTCAAGTTATGGGAGCTTCACCCCCATCCCTGCCAGCAGCGTGCAGTTCCTCAGCCAGCGGCAACTACAGGCAGTTTTTGACCTGAGCAGTCTCCAATCGTTGAACATGAATGTGCCCACCAATGTAAGCGTGGTGGTTATCAACAGCAATAACCGTTCCAGCAACGAGGGCACTTTGACCGTGCGCGGTCCTTCGCTGGATTTGCAGGTGGCGCAGACGGTTTATGCCCTGCGCGATGAGCCGACGGTGGCAGTGGAGGTCACGGTCAACGGTGCTGTGCCTGGAGAACCGATAGAATTTGAGTTCTGGTGGATGCACGGGATCGCGCTACTCCAGCGCAGGTTGAATCGCTGGGCAGCAATCGGTGGCGGCTCATTTTCAACCGTGCGGATATCCTGCCTGACGGATTCTACCAGCAGTGGGTGCCCAATGTGCTTCAGCTCGGCGCCAGAGACTCCGGAAGCACCCTGAGCTTCCATCAGTATCGGGGCGTGCGCAAGGAAACTTCAGGTAATCAGTTCAGTAACCTGTCGCGCACGCTGACCCTGCAGGTGGTGGCGTTTGATGCGGATAACAACACCACCTTCGTGCTACGCAAGGGTGATGTTGTGCGCGAGCCGACTCAGGTAGAACGCTATACGAACTATTACAGCGGTGGAATCGTTCTCCAGGGGACCTTCCCCATTCAGCTCACTGATCTCGGCGCATGGACTATTGAGGTGCGCTACGCCGACGAGACGAAAACCCTCGCTAACGCCTTCGAGATAGTGAAGGGTACGCCTTCCATCACACGCATCACACCTAACTTCTCACCCTTCCAGTACGACCAGAACATTGTGGTGGAAGGGAGCGGCTTCCATGAAGGCATGCAGGGCGTGCTGGTGATACAGGACCCCGAAGCCGTCATCGATTCGCGGGAGCTGACCCCTGCCCAGGTTACCGTGAACGAAGACGGCACGCGCATGACCCTTGTTTTCAACGACCTGCCCCATCAGGTGCGCGAGAACACTTATGTTGAACTCCTGTTGCGCTCTCCCTATTTGAACCCGGTTCGGCAAAGCCTCTGGACGCCCATCACCCCACCCCGGCTGAAGATTGTCAACTTCTGGGGTCCAAGCTTCTTCCGTGCGGGGCGATGGGATTCGTTCACCCTCGCTATCTCCACGGGAGCATACGCAGAGGTACCCACCCTCTCCTTCCGCATACCGTTTACGGATGCAGACCTGAATTCGGGCGTTTACGATTTTGAATATCGGATTATTGACGAACAGACGGGTCAGGTTTTGCAGAGCGGGACTCG
>CAZQPV010000017.1:0-22142 GCA_964595265.1 uncultured Fimbriimonadales bacterium | reverse complement strand
CCGAAGTTGAACAGCACGGTCAGCAGGTCGGCGTCGTCTACGATGCCGTTGTTGTCCACATCGGCGCAGCCTGCATCGCTACCGCCGAAGGCGAACAGCACCGTTAGCAGGTCGGCGTCATCCACGCACCCGTTGCCATCCACATCGCCGTTGCCGGGGCAGGCGGGGCAGTCGCCGCCATAGGCAGTATACTGCAGGGTGTTCGCCGTCGCCGTCGCGCAGAAATAACGCGTTGTGCATTGCCCATCGGGCACGAAGCCATCAAACCCCATGTAGTTGTGTTCATCCCCGCCTGTGGGCGTCAACTGCAGGCTCACCTGGCGATTCAGCATGCCGTGTGGGTCGTCCACACAATCGATTTCCGACACCTGCATGCGAAACTTGCCATACACACGAACAATCTCGAAGACATACTCAGTGCCCCCGATAGAAATACGGGTACAGATGGTGGGGTTGAAGGTCTGGTCTACGGTCCACTCCACCACATTGTTGCCCAGGTCGGCGCCCACGAAGGTAACGAGCGCGTTGCTCTGGATGGAGTTGACTAACTGGTTGATCGTCGCCTGAAAGTTCAGCGAGTTGGATTGGAAGGTAAAGCTGAGGGGATTCTGAGCGCCAAGGTTGCCCGAGGCGAACGGGGTAGCGCAGGGACCATTAACGGGTCCCACAGTTATTTGATACGCCCCGTCTGCCAGGAGAAAAGAAATACTGCCTGCATCGCGCAGGCGGTCTACCAGGTTCTGCGCGTGCGCCGCGCTTATCAGAACGACCGGCACGGCGAAAATTCCGAACCACTTTGTCATCCGCATCATCATCGACCTCCTTTCCTGCGGTGTGCTGATATTATAGCATGTTTTGGGCAATTTGTCAAGGGGGTAAACTCTGATTCGATGTTGTTGCACACCTTGTTTTTGAGCGTGTGTGAGTCGATAGGGAGCGCGGTGCCTATCTCTTTAGAGGAGCTGCAGCTGCGCCAGCACGAGTTGCCCCCACCCCATCGCGCAGTGAAGGTGGTGCGTGCGTGTGCGGAAGCCTATGGGGCGCTGGGCTGGTTCCATGCGCGGGGCAGACGCGCCGAGCTGGTGGAGCCTGAGGCGGTTCCGCCCCCAGCGCCCAACGCGCGCTACCGTCTGTGGGAGCCAAACGCCTTTTTGCAAGCCATTCTGGAGCAACACCCTTTGCCAACACCTGTGCCGCTGGCGCTGGACATGGGATGCGGTAGCGGGCGCGAGGCAGTCTATCTTGCCGACAAGGGTTGCCGCGTGATGGCTGTAGACCGACTCCCTGAGGCGCTGGAGCGGGGACGCCAGCTGCAAGCACGCTATGCCCCCGAAAGCCCCCCGATTGAGTGGGTCTGCGTGAACCTGGAACAGAGCGCATGGCAGCCTCCCGAGCCGCCTGATGTGGTGTGCCTTTTCTTTTTCTTTTCACGCACGCTGTTGGGGCGTGCGTGGGAGTGGCTTGCGCCCGGAGGCTGGCTGATTCTGGAAGCGTTCACCGAGACGCATTTTCAAACCTACGGGCGTCCCGCTTCGCCCGAGCGCTGGGTTCGAGCAGGCGAGATGCTTCTGCCTTCCGAGAAGGTGCGCTATCGTTCTGAGGGTTGGCGCGAGAACGGGCGGCACACGCTCCGCCTGTGGGCAGTCAAGTAAAGCCCCCTCTTGCTACCTCAAGAGAGGGCTTGTCGGCGTGTGAGGGGGTGTGAGAAACCTTAGCGCTTCCGCCGACGCAAAGCGAGCAGGCTCACCAAGCCAGTGCCGAGCGCAATCATGCTCGTCGGCTCAGGGACGGGGCGATACATACGCCACGAATCCACATCCAGAATCGCCTGTCCTATGCGTACCCAGCCAAAAATATTAGCCTCGATATCTCCGATTCGCCCCCAGCTCGTGTCTCCCGATGGGTTTGGATCAGAAGGATTGTCCCAATAGCTCGGTGAAGGGATACCCGTAATCTCGAAGACGCGCGCGCCGTAAGGCTCGATAATACTTGTGTTGACACCCGTGATAAGCCCCGCAACATTCAGTGTAATGTTGCTTAGGCGAATATCAAAGTTAATACCTGGTATCGTACCACGTGGAATGAGAATCGGACCAGATTCAAACTTGTAAGCCTTAGCGCCATTGCTACCGCCTATGACGAAAAAGCCGCCAGGCAGGGTAGTGCTGTAGTAGGTCTCAACACTGATCGGTAGCATGAAGTCGTCATATTGGCTGTTGAAGTCGTTGCGTGTCTGGTTGACCGTGATATTTGTGGAATCACTAAAGGTTATCGTGCTGCTGATAGTCCCCGTCACTATCAAACTTCCCGCGAGCTCAATTGTCCAGTCATTTCCAGCGACACTGAACGGCTGGGCACAGGCTCCTGTAGCGGTTAGCACAAACAGCACACCAGCAGCCAAATGTTTCGCACCTTTCATCATCGTTGGTCCTCCTTATCGAAAGGGTATTAGGAGCGAAAGTCTTGTATTACGGCTCCCGATATATTATAGCACACTTCTCTGCCAAGTGAAGCCTGAAGCAACCCAAAATTGCCTGAGAGGCAGAAAAACTGGTAAAATTGCTGGTTTTTTTTCCTTTCTATCCTGCTGTTCAAAGCGGTCTCGGCAGGCACTGAGAATTTCAGGTTGCGGTATACTTTAGTTTTGGGTGGCGTGCGATGGTGCAGTTCACGGAGCCGGGCTATCTGCTCCTGTTGCCTCCCCTGCTGGGCTGGGTGTGGTGGACAGGGAGGCGCATGCTGGGGGTGAGTCGGGCGCGACGGCGGCTGATTGTTGCCCTGCGGATGGTGCTGGTCGCTCTTGTTGTGCTGGCGCTGGCGGGCTGGCAGGGGGTTATGCCCCTGCGGAGCGTCTGCACGGTGTTTGTGATAGACCATTCCGCCAGCGTGTCGGACGCGGGGCGTCAGAAAGCGCAGGAGTACCTGCGCCAGGCGCTCGCCAGCGCGCCCGAGTCGGCGCTTTCTGGATGGGTGGTGTTCGGCAACGAAGCCTATGTGGACGCGATGCCCGCCCAGCACCGCACGCTCCCGCCGATTTACTCGCGCCCTAACCCTGATGGCACCGATATCGCCAGTGCGCTCCGACTGGCGACCGCAATGTTTCCCGACGGCTACGCGCGACGAATCGTGCTGCTGACCGACGGCAACGAAACCGCTGGCGACGCGCTCGCTGTGGCGGAAGTCGCCCGCACGGAAGGCATCCCGATCGATGTGGTGCCGCTGGAGACGCGCATGAGCCGCAACGAGGCGCTGATCGAGGCGCTGGAAACGCCCCAGCAGGTGAAAGCAGGCGCGCCCTACGAAGTGCGCGTAATCGTGCGCTCGCAGGGGCACGCGGAAGGCAAAATCCTGATAGACCGCGACGGCATCCCGCTCAAGTCGCTCCCCGTGAAACTCACGCCCGGCGTGAATGTGATTACGACCACCCTGCGCACCGAGAAGCCTGGCGCGCAACACATTCGGGCTGTATTGCAAGCGCACCCCGACAGCGACCCGCGCAACAATCTGGGGCTGGCGGTGGTGTTCGTGCGCGGCGAGCCGAAAGTGCTAATCGCCGAAGGCAAGCCTGGCATCTCCAACGGACTGCGCTCGGTGCTGAAAGCGAACCGCATCGATGTAGAAGTGGTCAGCACCCCGAACTTCCCCGCCCAGATGGAAAGCCTGATGCAGTACGACGCGATTATCTTCAACGATTACCCTGCAGAGGCGCTCAGCCCCCAGCAGATGCTGGCGCTCCAGTCGGCGGTGCGCGACATGGGCGTCGGATTCGTGATGATTGGCGGCGAGCGCTCTTACCAGCCCGGCGGCTACTACGGCACGCCGATTGCCGAGATGCTCCCCGTGGACCTGGAGATTCGCCACAGGCAGGTGCATCACGCCTCCACGGTCGTGCTGATTGTGGATGCGTCGGGGAGCATGAATAACTACATCGGTCAGCATAAGGTGGCGCATCTGGCGGCGGAGGCGAGCATCCAGACCCTGCGGATGCTTCGCGACAACGACCGCTTCGGCGTGATTATCAGCAGTCATGGCTCCGACTGGCTACTGCCCGAAATGGCGCGCACGAACGCCGACCCGTTCAGTTGCGACGGGCGACAGTTTCGGGGCTGTCATGGGCAGCGGGCGGGTCAACCGAAACACGCGATTTTCGATGTCTCCCAGCGGGAACCCATCATTTCGGTTCTGCAGCGGGTGTACGGCACGGGGGGCGGGATTTTTGTGCGGGGTAGCCTGGAGATGGCGTTTGCGGGGCTGGCGCTGGAGCCGCCGACGCGCTCGCGTCATATCGTGATGCTCGCTGATGCCAGCGACTGCGACGAGCAGGAGGGGAGTATCGAGCTGGCGCGACAGATGAGGGCGATGGGCATCACGCTGAGCGTGATTGCCTTCGGCAAAGGCAAGGATACGGCGTTTCTCAAGCAGTTGGCGGAGGCAGGGGGTGGGCAGTTCTACGAGACGACCCGCGCCGATGTGTTGCCGCGCCTGTTTACCGCCGATGTGAGCATGATGACCCGCTCAGCGATAGAGGTGGGCGCGTTCACACCCAGAGTCGCCGCGCAGGATGAACGCCTGCAGGGAATCGACTGGAACCGCACACCCGCGCTACTGGCGTATAATCTCACTTCGGAGCGTCCGCTGGCGCAAACGCTGATGCGAACCCATAAAGACGACCCCCTGCTAGCAACATGGCACTACGGGCTGGGCACGGTGGTGGCGTTCACTGCCGATGCGCAGCCGCGATGGGCGCAACGCTGGTTCGGCTGGGACGGCTACAGCGTATTCTGGACGAATGTGATACGCTCGGCGCTGCGTCCGTCGGCGCACTCGAACCTCACGCTGACGGCAACGGCGCGCGCGGGGCAGGCGATTGCGGAACTGCAGGCGTTTACCCCCAACGGGGAACCGATTAACGGCTTGACGCCCCAGCTTCGGGTGGGACTGCCCGATGGCTCCCAGCAGACCCATACGCTCCAGATGGTGGGTTCGGGGCGGTATCAGGCGCAATTTCCCATTCGCCAGCGAGGGGTTTATCGGCTCAGCACGGAGGGCGACTTTGGCACGGGCGAGCGCGTGGTGCTGAATGCCTCGCTCGCGATACCCTACCCGATGGAGTATCGCTTCACGCGCCCGAACACGCCGCTGATGGCTCGAATCGCGGAGTTGACGGGGGGGCGGATTAACCCAGAGCCTACCCGCGCGTTTGAGATGCCGCGCAATCCGCGCCCCATGCGTCGGGAGTTGTGGAGTCTGGCGCTACTGGTGAGCTTGCTGTTGCTGCTGACCGACATCACTGTGCGCCGCGTGATAATTACGGTGCCGGAGTTTGTGGGCGCGCTGGGGCGGCGTCTGGGGTTGGCTCTATCGAGGCGTCGGGCGCACCCTGCCGCAGCGCCTGTCGCGACGCGATTGCAGATGGCAAAGATGCGCGCCCAGCGACAGTATCAGACTGCTGAACACCCGAAAGCGACGCCGCAGGCGGCTGCCGC
The DNA here is from genome assembly GCA_964595265.1 of uncultured Fimbriimonadales bacterium. GTDB lineage: Bacteria > Armatimonadota > Fimbriimonadia > Fimbriimonadales > GBS-DC > LDYB01. Next base: position 16,656 of record CAZQPV010000017.1, on the reverse strand, counting down.
GTCCGGGTCCGCCGTTTCGAAAGAGGAACCCGCCTCCAGAGCGTCGTCCGCCCCGTCCGCGCCTGACACCCTCAGCCGCCTGCTGGAAGCCAAAAAGCGCAAGCCGTAGAGGAGGCTTACGCCTTCACCTGCTCCGCCAGCTTCTGGGCTTCGTTGGGGTCTACCTTGAAGCCCGGTCCCATCGTGCTGGAGAGGGTGATTTTCTGCAGGTAGCGCCCTTTGGAGGTGGCGGGTTTCGCCTTCAGCAGGGCGTTCAGCGCAACGGCGAAGTTTTCCAGCAGTTGCTCCTCGCTGTAGGAGGCGCGCCCGATAGGCATATGCACAATGCCTGCCTTGTCGACGCGGTACTCCACGCGCGAGGCTTTCTTGATGTCTTCCACCACTTTGGCAGGGTTGGGTGAGACCGTGCCCGATTTCGGGTTGGGCATGCGCGCCTTCAGGATACCGCCGATGCGGCTGATGATGGGCATCATGTCCTGCCCTGCCACTATCAGGTCGAAGTTTTTCCACCCTTTCCAGCCTTTCTGGATTTGCTCCACGAGGTCTTCCGCGCCCACCAGGTCGGCGCCCGCGGCGCGCGCGGCTTCCGCCTGCTCGCCTTTGGCGAACACCAGCACGCGCTGTTTCTTGCCCGTGCCGTGCGGCAGGTTGACCACGCCGCGCACCATCTGGTCGCTCTTGCGCGGATCCACACCCAGGTTCACCGCCATATCCACCGACTCATCAAATTTGGCGGTGGCGGTCGCTTTGACCTTGCGAATCGCCTCCAGCGGCGTGTAGAGCGCGTCTTTGTCGATTTTCTGTACCAGACTCAGGTAGCGATTGCTATGCGGTTGTTTTTTTGGTTTCTTCTGTCCTCTCATGGTGTGCCTCCTTGTGGTTCGAACGGAGCGCTGGCTCCTCCCACGCTGATGGGTCAGTCGACAATTTCAACGCCCATCGAGCGGGCAGTGCCGGCGATGATTCGCATCGCCGCTTCGATATCGTTGGCGTTCAGGTCGGGCATTTTGCGCTCCGCAATCTGGCGCAGTTGTTCGCGGGTGATGCGTCCCACTTTCTTGCGGAGCGGGTTATCGGAACCCGTTTCGATGCCTGCCGCCTGCTTAATCAGGTCTGAAGCCAGCGGCTGCTTGACCACAAAAGTGAACGAACGGTCTTTGTAGACCGTAATCTCCACAGGCAGTACGGAGCCGCGCTGGTTGGCAGTGGCTTCGTTGAACTTTTTCACGAACTCCATGATATTGACCCCTGCCTGTCCCAGAGCAGGTCCCACGGGGGGCGCGGGGGTCGCCGCGCCAGCAGGCAGGTTCAACTTAATCACCGTCATAATCTCCTTAGCCATCGTTTTTCCCTCCTAACTTACTTTCTCGACCTGATCGACTTCGAGTTCCACGGGCGTTTCGCGCCCGAAGATGGTGATGAGCACTTTGACTTTGTTGCGCTCGGCGTCGACGCTTTCCACCTTGCCCGTGAACTCGGCGAAGGGTCCTTCGTTGACGCGCACGGTGTCGCCGGGCGAGAAGAAGATGCGCGGGCGCTCTTTGCTCTCCACGATGGAGCGCTGGATCTCCTCCACCTCTTCAGGCGACAGGGGCACAGGCTTGCCGCCCGATTCTACGAACCCTGTTACGCTTGGCGTTGTGCGCACAAGCGTCCAGGTCTCGTCATCCAGAATCATCTCCACCAGCACATAGCCCGGAAAAACTTTTCGGGTAACAGTCTGCTTTTGCCCGCCTTTTGTGCGCACTTCCTGCTCGGTGGGGATGAGTACCTGAAAGATGCGGTCGGTCATCCCCGCCGCCTGCGCACGCTTCTCGATGGCGTTTTTTACCTGATTCTCCTTACCTACCAGGGTTCGTACGACATACCACGCCCTGCGCATTGTTTTTATCTCCCTAAGCCCTGCATCCATGCGTCGATACGGTGTGTAATCTGATAGAGCAGCACATCCCAGAATGCGAACCACAGCCCGACGATAAGCACGAAACCGACGACGACGAGCATCATCTGCGTCGTCTCTTCGGGGGTGGGTTTGACGACGCGCCGCAGCTCCGCCATGATGTCGCGCCACCAGGTACGGACGCGGGCGATCAATCCCGTAGAACCGCTTTCCGTTTTGACCGAAGCCATCGCTGTTTGCCTCACTGGTTAATCTCAGCCCCAAAGTATACCCTATCGAGCGCCCAAAACGCATGGGGCGCCCTACCCTATGCTCTCCACGAAGTAGCTGCAGACCTCCCGTCCATCGGGCAGGCGCAGGCGGAGCCGAAAGTCGGGTTCCACCGCAACGGCGGTTCCCACCACCCCTTCGTAATCCATCACCCGGTAGGCGCGCCCTGCGGTGCTGTCTCGGCGGACCCAGCTTTCGTAAAGTGCCTGGGGCGATTCACGGCGTATCGCCTCCCAGCGCTGGAGCGCATCCCACAGGCGCGCCACCCAGTCCGCTCGCGAAGCCGCGAACTGCGAGGCATCGGGCGCCCCAACCGCCTGATAGAGCGAAATCGCCTTTCCCTCCAGCTCAGGGGGGAACGCCGATTGCGCCACATTCACTCCAATTCCCACAATCGGAACCCCCTGCACAATCTCCACCAGCACGCCCGCCAGTTTGCGCTGGTCTAACAGCACATCGTTGGGATATTTGAGGGCGAGGCGTTCTGACGGGGCGCCGATGCTCTCCAGAAAGCCCGACACCCCCTCCACCACTGCAAGCGCCGCGACGAGACCCAGCACGCCCACAGGGTCGGGCAAGGGCGTGTCCCACAAAATCAGCGAGACCAGCAGGCAGGTATCGGGTTCGTCGTACCAGGTCGCTCCTTTGCGCCCGCGCCCTGCCGTCTGGTGGCGGGCACAAACCGCGTGATAGCGCCGATCCCTGCGCGTCGCCAGTTCCCCCGCTACACGCTGCGTGCTGTCCACGCTCTCCAGCCAGAGGATTGCAGGTCTCATTTTCGTTGAGAGACTATTCAGGCAGACGGCAACCCGTGCAATTCCTGCTCGACGGCTAAAGCCGTTCCTCTGATACAAAGTGGCACGGTTAATTTCGCCGCGAGGGGCGCGGCGACCGCGCCCCTACCCATGCCCGTACGGACGCAGTTCCCGCGTCCTGTTCCGTGAATCCCCAGTTCTTTTGATACAAAGCCGACCGCCGTCGGCTCTTTGGCTTCGTATACTGGGAACGGGTTCACCCGTCCCCCGATAGCCGCTCAGCGCGTTCTTTGCTGTTCATTTTTCCGAATCGCTTTTCAGCAGGAATCGGCGGAAGTATACCAGAAATTAAAGGCAGGTGAGAGAAAATGATGCGCTGGACTCTGGCGACGGTGCTTTTGAGCGGGCTACTGCTGTGGGCAGGGTATCAGAGCGAGACCGTGCCCATCACGACGCTTCAGTGGCGCGATTTGAATGGCAAAATCTGGCAGTGGCAGGCACTCGAGTCAAAGAAAGCGGTGGTGTTCATTACGCTTTCCTCGCGCTGTCCTGCGGTACCGCGCTATGCGCCGCGCCTCAACACGCTCTATAGGAGTTTTCAGGCACGTGGAGTCGCCTTCTTCGGCATTTACCCCGAAGCGGATGAGACCGACGAGAGCGTCCGCGAACATGCGCAGCGGATGGGGTTCCAGTTCCCTGTGGCGCGGGAGGGGGCGGCGGCGCTTGCCAGAGCATTAGGCGCCACCCATGTGCCACAGGCGTTTGTGCTGAACCAGCATGGGCAGACGCTCTACAGCGGCGCCATCGATAGCGTGATCAAACGCGAAGTGGGGCAACACGCCTACCTGCGCGATGCCCTGAACGCCGTCGTGAACGGCAAGCGCCTCGCGGTGGCGCGCACGCCTGTAGTGGGCTGCTTCCTCACGCTGAACGAGGAAACAAGCGCCCCCACCGAAGCGCACACCGTAACCTTCGCCGAACATATCGCCCCGATTCTCTACGCCAAATGCACGCCGTGCCATCGCCCGGGCGACATTGGTCCGTTCCCCTTAGAGACCTACAACGACGCGAAGCGGTGGGCGAAAGAAATTCAATACTACACTGGGCGGCGCCTGATGCCCCCATGGAAAGCGGCGCCGGGGTACGGCGAGTTCAAAAATGCGACTGCACTGACCGAAGAAGAGATTCAACTGATTGCCCGCTGGGTGGAGTCGGGCGCGCCCGCAGGCGACCTGACCAAAGCACCCCGCCCTCCCAAGTTCAAAGCGGACTGGTTCTTTGGGGAGCCTGACCTGGTTGTGGAGGCGCCCGAATACGAGCTGGACGGCACAGGCGGCGACGAGTATCGCTACTTTGTAATCCCCGTGGAGCTGCCCGAAAATAAGGTCATCGTCGCGATCGACATCCAGCCAGGCAACCGCGAAGTGGTGCATCACGCGAACATGTTCGTGGATGTTTTGGGGCAGGCGCGCAAGCGGGACGAGGAAGACCCCAAACCAGGCTACGCCAACTTCGGCGGTACGGGGTTCATTCCACTGATGATGCTGGGCGGCTGGGTGCCCGGTCAGCGCCCCATCAAGTTAGACGAGCCATTCGCGGTGGTGCTGCCGCGCAAGTTTGACCTGGTGATGCAGGTTCACTACTTCAAGCGTGGCAAGCGCGAAAAAGACCGCACGCGTGTCGGACTGTACCTCGCTGATTACAAACCTGAGCATAAACCTGTGCAGCTGCTGGTGCTGGGTAATCGGAACATCCGCATTCCGCCGGGAGAGAGCAACTATCGCATCCGGGCGCAGTGGAAGACCCCCAGCGATCGCCCCATTTATGCGGTAGCCATTCTGGCGCATATGCACCTCATCGCGCGCGGTTGTGAGGTCAAGGCGCGCACGCCCGACGGGCGCGTAATCCCGCTGCTGCGAATTGAGGACTACGACTTCAACTGGCAGCAGACCTACTACTACAAAGAACCCGTGGAACTGCCGCCTGGCACCGTGATTGAGGCGGAGGGCTGGTACGACAACTCGTCCAGCAATCCCAATAACCCCAGCAACCCGCCGCGCGAGGTACGCTACGGCGAGGGAACCTACGATGAGATGTTCTACATCTTCATCGGGGTTCACGACCCGAAAGCGAAAAGCTCGTACCTGATTCCGACTTCGCTGTAAACCCAACCCTCTCCCCAGCAAGGGGAGAGGGTTTTTTTTAGTTGGAGATTCCCTTGCGTCCTGTGGAAGAATCCCCCAAGAGGTGGCGCTATGGAAGCCAGCACAGCAACACAGGCAATCCGAATTTCGGCACGCTTGCCCAACACACAGACATGTCATGAGGGCACGCTCTTGAATGCTTCTCGCGAGGGGCTGGTGGTGCGCCTGGACACGGGAGAAGCGCTCCGCGCACTCCGCGAAGGAGCTTCCCTGCTGGTTACAATCAACTCTGCAGAAGCCGCCTACGAACTCATGACGCAAGTGCGTTATATCGATGGGACCGTTTTGAACCTGCAAATCGTTTCGCCTCCCAAACGCTTAGATCGGCGACGGAACAAACGCTATCCTGTCAACCTGCCCGTGGTTCTGACCCCAATCAAACCCGCAGAGTCTGCCGACTCCGACGAGCCAGAAGCACTGCAGGCGCGGGGTGTGAACATCAGCCGAAGCGGGATGCGTCTGATTGTGCCAGAGGCGTTCCCGGTGGGTGCTGTCGTGGAGCTCTCATTTTCGTTGTTGAATGCGGAGCAGCCTGTGCGGGCAAGGGCGGAAGTGCGCTATGTACGAGAGTTAAACGACGGGCACTGGGCAATCGGCGTGCGCTTCACGGAGATGGCGCGCACCGATGCCCACTGGCTTGTGCGGCTATTTCCCTGAATTGGAAGGAGCAGGCGCGGTAGCCCCACCCCCTCCGGGGGGCGCTCCACCACCGGGCGGACCCATGCGCTGGCTCTTAGGAAGCATCGGTCCTTCGTAGTAGCCGGGTGCCGTAGGGGGCGGCGGCTGCGTCGCACGGTAGCGCATAAAGAGCGCCACGGCAATCAAGACGATACCCAGAACGAGAAGAACCATCAATCCACGCTGTGTGTTTTCCATCGCTTTTGAGTCCCCTAAAAAAACCCCCCTGTGCGATTGCACAGGGGGGGTTTTGAGACTTACTGGCCACCTGTTTGCTGTCCCGGAACACCTTGGCGCTCGCTCTTAGGAGTCATGGGACCTTCGTAGTATTCGCCTGACTTCGTTTCGGTCTCCTCTTTGGAGCCGCACGCTGTCAGTCCAAGGCTCCCAATCAGCAGCGCGCAGGTGCCCAGAACCAGCCCCAATTTCCGCAACAGCCTTGCTGTTCGCATCGCTTACTCCATTGAGAAGGTGTAGTAGCGCATGAACCAGACGGTCTGATTGTTCTCGGTCGTGGTCTGCAGGTAGCGCTCGGAGTTGCGGGAGACATACTTGGAGTGCCCATCCAGGAAGACGAAGTTGCTACCCTCCTGGTGGATGAACTGCGACTCGCAGCCCAGCGAGATGACTACATAGGTCGGACCGCGGTCCAGCATCGTGATGCCGTCTCCCATCAGGATCGTCTCCGCAGGGCGGCGAATCTCAGCCAAGTAGCGAGTCAAGCCGTTTGGAGGCGGGTAGACAAGGCTTCCTGCATAGTGATAGTATGGGTTCTGCTGAGTGCCAGCGCCGCCACGCTGCGCCATCTGGAAGACCATGCCGTAGTGCGAGAAGATTTCGGTGGGCGGCATGTAGGGGTCCAATGCGCCTGGGTAGCAGTCGGGCATGTTCGCGCCGCGCAGATAGTTAGACAGACTCCAAGAGGGGCATGAATAGACGCCCTTCGGGGTTCCACCCGCCACCCAGCGCTGCCCTGCCGGCGGACGGTTCACTTCGCCCTTTACATAGGGCTGAAGCATTCCAATCCAGAAGCGCTCCCACAGGGGCTGACCCGCATATTCGGTAACCTTGAACCAGCCCACGATGGCTTCGTCATAGTCCTGCGCGTACATGAGAATCGCCTTGCCCAGCTGATTGCCGTTAGACAGACACTGGGTCTTGCGGGCGCTCTCACGCGCCTGCGCGAACACAGGGAACAGGATCGCCGCCAGAATGGCGATGATCGCAATGACGACCAGCAACTCGATAAGTGTAAATCCGTGCCGCTTCATCATAGGACCTCCTTACGGGTTGGTATGATTCTCTATTATACCCCACTTTGCGCGCGCATGCAAGGGGGTACGCTGGGAAAACCCCTATTTTTGCCTGAATGGAGGCTGAATTTCACAGGGATCGTCCCATCACTTCCGCCAGCGGGCGGAGCGAGCGCATCAGTTCGCGGAACCCCTCCAGCGTGAGCGATTGAGCGCCGTCCTTGAGGGCGCGTGCAGGAGTGGGATGCACTTCCACTATCACGCCGTCGGCACCTGCTGCCACTGCGGCAAGAGTCGCGGCAGGCACCAGCGACGCACGCCCTGTGCCATGACTGGGGTCTACCACAATCGGCAAATGCGACAGCTCTTTGATGGCGGGCACGGCATTAATGTCCAGCGTGTTGCGGGTGTAGGTTTCAAAGGTGCGGATTCCGCGCTCGCAGAGGATAATCTGCTCGTTGCCGCCGAGCCAGATGTATTCGGCTGCCTGCAGCCACTCTTCATAGGTCGCCCACATGCCGCGCTTGAGCATAACAGGCTTGCGCGCGTGCCCCACTTCGCGCAGCAGGTCGTAGTTTTGCATATTGCGCGTGCCGATTTGCAGGATGTCGGCGTACTGGCACACCCGCTCCACATTGCGCGGGTCCATCACTTCGGTGATGACGGGCATGCCGGTCAGTTCGCGGGCGCGCGCCAGCAGTTCCAGCCCTTCGCGCCCCAGCCCGTGGAAGGAATAGGGGCTGGTGCTGGGTTTGTAGGCGCCGCCGCGCAGGATGTGCGCCCCTGCTTGCTGAACCGCCTGCGCGGTTTTGAAGAGCTGTTCCTCGTTTTCCACCGTGCAGGGACCCGCCATCACGGCGAAATGGGCGCCGCCGATTTCCACCCCGCCAACCCTCACAATGGTCTGCTCCCGAAACTTTTTGGAGACGAACTTGTAGGGTTTCAAGACGAGCGTTACCTGCTCCACATAGGGGAGCGATTCGAGTTGCTCTTTGGCTTCGTTTCGGTCCAGTTCGGGCGCCCCTACGGCGGCAATCACGGTGCGCTCCACGCCGTAGATGGGGTGGATATCGAAACCGAACTGGCGGATACGCTCTTCCACATCCCGAATCTGTTCGGGAGTTGCCCCCGGCTGCATAACAACAATCATCTGGGTGAACCTCCTTTATTAGAGGAGCGCCATAAAGCGTTCCACTTCGCGGGTATAAAGCCCAAAGGGGTCGCGCATGTCGACCTGGCGGTTGCGGTCGACATACACAATATCCCAGTCGATGTAGTAGCGATTGTAGCGGCGTTCGGCGAGGCGCTTGATGATGGCGCCGCGTGCGTGGGCGCGGGTGTCGGCGGGCGGGGTCGTTACGCCGTTCTCGATTTGCACATCGTCCACCAGGCGCTTCACCTCGCCCATCTGCTGGAGCGCGTAGTAAAGCCCCTGGTCGGGATTGATGTTATGATATTCCAGATCGATGGAGTGGAGCGCGTCGTCGCCCCAGGTGGCGCCCGTCTCTTCCATGTAAGTGCGCAGGATCTTGAGTTTGATAAGCCAATCGATACGGTCTTCCAGCTGTTCGGGGTCGCTTTCGAGTTTGTCCAGCACGAATTCCCACTCCTGAAGCACCCAGTCGGTTTCGGGGTCGCGTCCTGCGAATCGTTTTTGTGCGAGCTGGAGGTAGACGCGCTGGAGGTCGATCGCGGAGAGGGTGCTGCCGTCAATCATGGTTACGATCCACTTGCGGGTGGGGTCGCGCGAGACGCTTTTGAGGGTGTGGAGGGCGTCTTGCAGGCGGAGCCAGTTGGGCAGGGCGCGCGCCTCGGCGAGGTCCAGCACCAGGCAGGTGGTGCCGATTTTGAGGGCGGTGGCGTATTCGCTCATATTGCCTTCGCCGAACAGCAGGTGCAGGCGCTGATAGTTCTGATAGCCGTAGACGCTATCCCACTTGGGGTTGATGATGGCGCGATTGAAGCGCACGCGGGAGGCGTTCTCGCGCACGATATGGTCGGCGCGCTGAGACAGCTGGTACTGCACTGTGGGATCGGGTTCCACATTGTAGACATTAGAGACCCAGATGAAGTCGATGGGGTGGTCGGCGACTTCGGAGAGGGAGGGGCGGAACCCTGCGTGTTCGAGGCGGTGTCCGCCGACGCGCCCTGCGCCGGCGAAAATCTGGCGCGTGGTGAGAAACGGCAACACCAGCTTGTGCCAGTCGGTGGGCAGTCGGTCGTCGGTGCGAATGAGATAGTTTTCGTGGCAGCCGAAGGTGTGTCCTGCGAAATGGTCTACATTGTTATTGTGGAAGCTGACGCGCTCGTCCCAGCCCATCTCGCGCAGGGTGTTGACGACGATGCGTTGCCCTGCTTTTTCGTGGATGACGATATCGAACAGGCTGGCGCATTCGGGGGTGGCATATTCGAGGTGGCTGCCGACAGCATCGATGTAGAGGCGTCCCCCGTTGATGAGGAAGCCACCGCTTCGGGCAGGTTCGAAGGCTTCATCGCGGGCGGTGAGGTCAATCAGTCCGAGGCGCGCTTTGTGGAACACATAGTTTTTGACGGCTTCCACCACGGTTTCGGAGGTGCCCAGCCGTTCATCACGGACAAAGCACCCGAATTCGGTTTCGATTCCGAAGACTCGACGCCCAATCATCGTAAACGCCCCCTGAAGGTATGCATGGCATGATTATACACCAAGTGGCTTTTAAAAAGCGAAACGCCCGCCTTGTGGGCGGGCGCAGGCTTCAACTCGGGCATCGTCCTATCTTCCCACTCCGTTGCCAGAGCAGTATTTTCGGCGCTGGAGGGCTTAACGGCCGTGTTCGGGATGGGAACGGGTGTTTCCCCTCCGCTATGGACACCCGAGTTGACATCTCACCTCTTGAGAGGGGTGGTTCCCTCTCAGGAGGTGAATGAGCATGACAATTGGAACTGGAGTTTCACCGAGAGTGCGTCCATAGGCAAGCCCTCGGTCGATTAGTACGGCTCAGCTCAACGCATTACTGCGCTTACACCTGCCGCCTATCAACCCGGTCATCTACCGGGGACCTTACTCCGTTGACCGGATGGGAGACCTTATCTTGGGGTGGGCTTGGCGCTTAGATGCTTTCAGCGCTTATCCCTTCCCGACGTAGCTACCCAGCGGCTGCCCCTGTCGGGACAACTGGTACACCAGAGGTCGGTCCAGCCCGGTCCTCTCGTACTAGGGCCAGCTCCCCTCAAGTCTCCTCCGCCTGCGGTGGATAGGGACCGACAATCTGTTACTTTCGGCGTCTTTTGGACGCCTACTGACCTTGCTGGACGCAAGGCGGGTGAGCCTTTCGACCCACCTCTGCATGTCGCCATGCAGTTCGGACTGTATCTTCACCCTGTGGGCTTCAGGGTGTCCGGCGTACAGTCTCTGAGGGTTCCAGATGAGAGAGTATCGTTTCGATATCGATGCGCCGATAAGCTCCGTTGTTATTCATGCTCCCAGCCATTTGCAGGATGGCTTTCAATCCTGCAGGCGTGAGGTGCTCTTTCTTATGGAGCTTTCGGACAATCGTGGCAAACTTTTCAAAATCATGGCGCTTCGTCGTGCGAAGAGGAAACCGCTCAAAGAAGGGAATAACCTTCTCCAAAAGGTCTCTGCGTGATCGCACGACGAACACCCATGTTTTGTCGTTCGGCTTGTGGCGGTCGTTAGGCTTCAGATAGCCACAGCCCAGCGTATCGCGTATCAGCTCCAGCACATGCTTATTCCGCTCGTGCTGGGAAATGTGCAGTTCTGGAATGACTTGCCAGCCCAGTTTCGTACTGGGATTACGCTGGATGGCTACATGGAAGCTGCCTTCGCCGTCCACAAACCCAGCAATGTAGTAGCCCAAACTCTCATCTGGCCTTCCCTGCTGATTGCCTGCACCTGACGCATTTTTACTCATAGGTGGAAGTATACCTACGAGTAGCGCAGGATACTCACCAGGCTTCCCAGCATATAGCCGGATTTATAGACAGCACGGTAGGTACTGTCTCACGACGTTCTGAACCCAGCTCGCGTGCCGCTTTAATGGGTGAACCCCCCAACCCTTGGGACCGACTTCAGCCCCAGGATGCGACGAGCCGACATCGAGGTGCCAAACCCCGCCGTCGCTGTGGGCGCTCGGGCAGGATCAGCCTGTTATCCCTAGGGTAGCTTTTATCCGATGAACCCTGGCGTGCCCACGCACTGCCAGAGGGTCACTAGGTCCGGCTTTCGCCCCTGCTCGACCCGTAGGTCTCACAGTCAAGCCCGCTTGTGCCCTTGCACTCGACGCGCGATTTCCGACCGCGCTGAGCGGACCTTTGAACACCTCCGTTACCGTTTAGGCAATTGCGTTCGTGCAGTCGCTGGTAATTTGTAGCGCATTTCGGGTATCAGGTATGGCTCCACCAGTTCCAGAAACCGCGAGAGGCTTCTGCCGGGGATAACAATCTGATACCCTTCTGCTTGCCGTCGCAAATACGCCTCCAGTTCGAACTGCTCGGAGAGCAACTGCGCCAGCCGCTCCACTTCCTCGCGCTGGAACCCCTGAGTGTTGAATAGCACGGCTCTGGCTTTGGGGTCTTTGAGCGACCCATCGTCCATAAACCAGTAGGCTACACCTCGGGGTTTCAGCCAGCGATGGAGGAGCGGAGGCACCCGCTTGCGTCCTTCCTGATAGAACTGGTGGGCGTAGAATCGGAAGGCGCCATGGCTGACGGTTTGGAACCACCAGTTGCCATTCGCCTTTTGCTGGGGAGGTGTTAGCACCCATTCCTGGAAGAGTTGATAGAGATGTTGCACATAAGCCGCGTGCGCAGCGCCCTGTTCGATTTTGAGGCGATAGGTGCGCCCGCGGTTTTGGGTCTCCAGGTGGGCATCGCCCAGCAAGATTCCGACCAGCACCTCACGCTGGAGAGGCGTGAGTTTGAGATGCTGTTTGTAGGTTTCGATGGCGCGTGTGTGTGCCATAGCCACCTCCTTCGTCTTTGCGACGGACTGCACGCCTCCTGTGGGGGAGGCTTCCGGTCGCCCGGAAGTTCAGACTGTCTCACCATCCACTCGCGTGGATGCTCGGCGTACAGTCGTTGAGGGGTCACGAAGACTTCCCTGCTGATTGTCCGCACCAGTCGCATTTTCAGTGGCGCATGCGCCACTAGCGCTGGATACTGCACCCCTTCGCCAAAGCACGGAGGTGTGGCTTTGGGTGAGGGGACGGACTTCCCAGCATATAGCCGAGTTTGCCTCCGATGTTGCCATCGGAGCGCCCCACTGTTGAGGCGACCGCCCCAGTCAAACTACCCACCTAAGACTGTCTCCGAACCGGCTCACGGTTCGGGTTAGCACTTCAGTGGGTCAAGGGTGGTGTTCCATTGGCGCCGAAGCTCCCACCTACGCTCTACATGACACACCGAAATGCAATCCCAGGCTGTAGTAAAGCTCCATAGGGTCTTTCCGTCCTACCGCAGGTAACCCGCATCTTCACGGGTACTACAGTTTCACCGAGTGTCCCGCTGAGACAGTGGCCCAGTCGTTACGCTTTTCGTGCGGGTCGCAATTTACGCGACAAGGAATTTCGCTTATCGTCTTACTCGAGCGAATTTCTCTCGAGCGAGCCATTACCCCCCTTGTCACAGGGAACGGCTCCTGCATGTCGCCATGCAGATGGGACCATATCATCACCTCGTCGTTGAGGTGTCCGGCGTATGGTCTCTGAGGATTCTAATCACCTGCGGTGATTAGTCTTTCCTGCTGGTTGTCCGCACCAGCCGGATTGTTACTCATAGGAAACGGGTTCGTTAAAAGTAGGAGGTTTCCTACGAGTACCGCTGGATACCCCGGAGTTCCCAGCATATAGCCGGATGCGCACCACATGGTTACCCATGTGGGGGGCAGCGAAACTACCATAGGCAGTTGCCCCCTATGTCGCCATAGGGACTGGACCATATCTTCACTCCGCCTTTGGCGGAGTGTCTGGCGTATGGTCTCTGAGGATTCTCGCCAACACCTCGTGCAGCGGTCTCAGGCGCTGCTTCCCCTTAGCGGCTGGATTCATCGCGTACGCCTTCTCGACGATGCGCGCCAGTCCGTCAGGGGTCCGATGTTCCCCGCGGTTCATCATCTCCAGGATTTCGCGAAACTTCAGAAAGGTTTCGCGTTTGTTTGGAGAGGCGAAGGGAAGGACATACTTTTCGTAGAAGGGCACCAGTTTTTCCCAGAGGCTACGCCGACAGTGAATGGCGTAGATGAGGCAGTTGGGGCTGCCTGGTTTGGGATAGATGCGCCCTGTTTGGAAGATCTGCTTTGCCAGCTCCAGGATGTTGCGTCCGCTCTTGTGTTGCACAAGGTGGAACTCGGGGTCTACATAGTAGCCGTATCGGCTGGTTTCGTGGTGTTTGATGCTGACAAGCAGGGAGCCTTCGCCTTCGATGAAGCCTGCGAGGAACCATTTAGCGGCTTCGGTGTGGGCGAGTCTTTCCTGCTGATTGGCTCCACCCATCGCGTTTTCACCTCCTCGGTAGCGTGGGATTCACGAGCTGTTCCAGCATATAGCCGGATTTTACAACGGCCCTGTTCGAACCGTTAGAGTTACGGCCGGCATTCACCCGGGCTTCAGTTTGGGGCTGCACCTTGCGGCTGACCCCTCCCCTTAACCTACGGGCATTGGCCAAGCGTCGCCCCCTATACGTCGGGTTACCCCTTAGCAGAGAGCTGTGTTTTTGGTAAACAGTCGCCGGGCCCTCTTTGCTGCGACCTCCTTGCGGAGGCACCCCTTCTCCCGAAGTTACGGGGTCAATTTGCCGAGTTCCTTAGCGGGACTTCTCTCGCGCGCCTGAGGCTCCTCGCCTCGCCTACCTGTGTCGGTTTGCGGTACGGTCAGGACGTTTCAACGCGGAACGGCTTTTCTCGGCTTGAGTCACGGTCGCTTCGTTCACCACGAGGGATCCCTTCGGCGCCCCAGAGTTGCCGCTGGGGCGCGCGCAGCCTTACAACCCTGCGCCCGACCGATTCTCAAGCGTCCCCGTTCTCGCTCCACGCCCTGGGGTGGGAATGTTGACCCACTGCCCTTCGCCTACGGCGTTTCGCCCTCGGCTTAGGACCGCCTAACCTTCAGCGGACGAACCTGCCTGAAGAACCCTTAGGCTTTCGGCGGACGGGATTCTCACCCGTCTTCTCGCTACTCGTGCCGGCATTCTCACTTCTGCACGCTCCAGTGGTGCTCACGCTCCACCTTCACGGCGTGCAGAACGCTCCCCTACCGCTCCCATTGCTGGGAACCCGCCGCTTCGGTGACAGGCTTAAGCCCCCTTACATTGTCGGCGCAGGCTCACATTCGACCAGTCAGCTGTTACGCACTGTTTAAAGGATGGCTGCTTCTAAGCCAACCTCCTGGTTGTCTACGCGAGCCTACATCCTTTCACACTTAGCCTGTGCTTAGGGACCTTAGCGGGCGGTCTGGGCTGTTTCCCTTTTGACAACGGCGCTCATCCGTCGCTGTCTCACTGCCACGGTTCCTGCTATGCCATTCGGAGTTTGGTTGGGTTCGGTAACCTGGTGGGGCCCCTAGCCCATCCAGTGGCTCTACCTGCATAGCATAGCCCGTGACGCTGCACCTCAATGCATTTCGGGGAGAACCAGCTATCTCCGCGCTCGATTGGCATTTCACCACACTACCCCCAGTTCCTCCGAGCCCTTTTCAACGGACACCGGTTCGGCCCTCCACCGTGTGTTACCACGGCTTCAGCCTGACCAGGGGTAGATCGCGCGGTTTCGGGTCTACGCCTCGTGACTCTGTCGCCCTGTAAGGACTCGCTTTCGCTGCGGCTCCGCGCCTGAGGCGCTTAACCTTGCCACGAAGCGTAACTCGCCGGCTCATTCTGCAAAAGGCACGCCGTCAGGCTGTTCCCCTTGCGGGGCATAGCCCTCCGACTGCTTGTAAGCGCACGGTTTCAGGTTCTCTTTCACTCCCCTCGCCGGGGTGCTTTTCACCTTTCCCTCACGGTACTGGTTGCGCTATCGGTAGCAAGGAGTATTTAGCCTTACCCGGTGGTCCGGGCAGATTCGCACAGGGCTCCACTTATCCCGTGCTACTCGGGATGCCGACGGGGCGCTCCACTTTTCGCATACGGGGCTCTCACCCTCTATGGCGTGCCGTTCCAGGCAGCTTCTGCTAAGCGGAAGACGCTCCCTTGTGTCGGTCCCACGACCCCAATCGGGCACGCCCGATTGGTTTAGGCTGTTCCCCGTTCGCTCGCCACTACTGAGGGAATCCCGTTCGGTTTCTTTTCCTCTGGGTACTGAGATGTTTCAGTTCCCCAGGTTCCCTCCACACCGCCTATGGGTTCAGCGGTGGGTGACCACCCTTTCGGTGGCCGGGTTTCCCCATTCGGGAATCCACGGATCAACGCCCGCTTGCGGCTCCCCGTGGCTTATCGCAGCTTGCCACGCCCTTCATCGGCTCCTTGCTCCTAGGCATCCACCGTGCGCCCTTAGTAGCTTGCCTCTATGGGCGCGCTTCTCGGTGACTCCAGTCCAATTGTCAAAGTGCTCGTGTGGGTCCGTTGCCCGTTGGACACCAGCCCAACTGTGAAGGTCCCGTGAGACCCTCAGAGTTAGGTTGGTGGAGGCGACCGGATTTGAACCGGTGACCCCCTGCGTGCAAAGCAGGTGCTCTCCCGCTGAGCTACGCCCCCGTTGGTGGGCGCGATTGGATTCGAACCAATGACCTCACCCTTATCAGGGGTGCGCTCTAACCAGCTGAGCTACGCGCCCAACATTCCCTCAAAACCGGACAGGCTGCCTTGCGAGCGAAACTCCGTTAAAGGAGGTGATCCAGCCGCACCTTCCGGTACGGCTACCTTGTTACGACTTAGTCCCCCTTACCAGCCACACCTTCGGCGGCTCCCTCCCTTGCGGGTTAGGCGACCGACTTCGGGTGCAGCCGACTCGGGTGACTTGACGGGCGGTGTGTACAAGGCCCGGGAACGTATTCACGGCGGTATGGCTGACCCGCCGTTACTAGCGATTCCGCGTTCACGCAGTCGAGTTGCAGACTGCGATCCCAACTGAGGGCGGTTTTTTGGGATTCGCTCCCGCTCGCGCGTTCGCTGCCCTTTGTACCGCCCATTGTAGCATGTGTGAAGCCCTGGACGTAACCGCCATGCTGACTTGACGTCATCCCCACCTTCCTCCGTGTTGACCACGGCAGTCTCCTCCGAGTGCCCGGCATGACCCGCTGGCAACAGAGGACAGGGGTTGCGCTCGTTGCGGGACTTAACCCAACACCTCACGGCACGAGCTGACGACAGCCATGCAACCGGTGTGCACGAGTCCACGAGTTTCCCCGTGGAGGGCCCCTGTTTCCAGGGGCTTTCCCGTGCATGTCAAGCCCAGGTAAGGTTCTTCGGTTAGTATCGAATTAATCCACATGCTCCACCGCTTGTGCGGGCCCCCGTCAATTCCTTTGAGTTTCAACCTTGCGGCCGTACTCCCCAGGCGGGGCGCTTAATGCGTTAGCTGCGGCACTGAGGGCTTCGCCCCCAACACCTAGCGCCCATCGTTTAGGGCTGGGACTACAGGGGTATCTAATCCCTTTCGCTCCCCCAGC
>CAZQPV010000016.1:14200-22507 GCA_964595265.1 uncultured Fimbriimonadales bacterium | reverse complement strand
GTGGGCGCCAGCGTCGCCATCAACGGCGTCTGCCTGACTGTGCAAAACACTATCAGAAACCGCATGCAGTTTGAAATGGTGGCAGAGACCCTGCGCCGCACGAATCTGGGTATGCTCCAGCTGGGCGACCTCGTGAATCTGGAGCGCCCGCTGACCCCCACCAGCCGACTGGGCGGGCACTTCGTGCAGGGACATGTGGACACGACTGCCGAACTGACCGCCCTCCATCAGGAAGGCAACGGGCGAATCCTCTGGTTCCGACTGGACGACCGCCAATACCTGCGCTACATTGTGCCCAAAGGCTCTATCGCGGTGGATGGTATCAGCCTCACGGTGGTGGAGGTGAACGCCGAAGGCTTCAGCGTCTGGATTATCCCGCACACATGGCAGGCAACAAACCTGCACACGCGCCACATTGGCGATAAGGTGAACATCGAGACCGACATTCTGGCGCGGTATGTGGCGCGTTTGATGGAATTTCGCGAAGTGTGATATAAATCACAGAACGCGCCTTTCACAGGGGGGTATCCTCTTGCCATCCGATACAGGAGGCAAGGGTATGAAAAACGGCAAGTGGTTTTTAGGCGCGTTTGCAGTGGTTGTTTTAGCCGTCGGCGTTGTCGCCGCGCCCCATGAGAAGAAGGACATCGTGGACACCGCCGTCGAGGCAGGACAGTTTAAGACCCTCGTCAAGCTTGTTCAGGAGGCGGGCCTTGTCGAGGCACTGCGGGGTGAAGGTCCGTTCACGGTATTCGCGCCGACCGACGCCGCCTTCGCGAAGCTGCCCAAAGCCCAGGTGGACGCCCTGCTGAAGGACAAAGCGGCTCTCAAGCAGGTACTGCTCTACCATGTGGTTTCGGGCAAGGTTATGTCTAAGGATGTTGTCAAGCTCAGGAGCGCGAAGACGCTTCAGGGCAAGTCTATCAATATCCGCGTTCGAAACAATACCGTCTATATCAACGATGCGAAGGTGGTCAAGGCGGACATCGAATGCACGAACGGCGTCATCCATGTGATCGACAAGGTCATCCTCCCTCCCAAAGACACTCCCCGAAAAGGCTACTGAGTACCTCCTTCTGCCTGCTCCCTCTCCGCCGAACCCTCTCCCCCTTCACGAGGGGGAGAGGGTTTTTCTCAGTGGGCGATATGGTGGGCGCGCACTTCGCGGATAACTGTGACTTTGACCTGTCCCGGATATTCCAGTTCTGCCTGAATTTTGTGGGCGATTTCGCGGGCGAGCTGATGGGCGCGCCAGTCGTCCACCTCGTTAGGTTTGACCAGCACGCGCACTTCGCGTCCTGCCTGAATGGCGTAGACTTTCTCCACGCCTTCGAAGCTCATGGCGATGCGCTCCAGATCCTGCATGCGGCGCAGGTACTGCTGGAGCGATTCACGTCGGGCGCCAGGGCGCGCCGCCGAGATGGAGTCGGCGATAATCACCACATGGGCCTCAAGGCTGGCAGGCTCGATATCATAGTGGTGCGCACCGACGGCGTTGCACACCAGCTCGTTCTCGCCGAAGCGGCGGAGGAACTCCATGCCCACAATCGCGTGCGGACCCTCGGTGGCGTTTTCGAGCGCTTTGCCGATGTCGTGAAGCAGGGCGGCACGCTTGACAAGTCGTGTGTCCAACTTCAGCTCGGCTGCCAATAGACCCGCCAGCATCGCCACTTCGATGGAGTGGTCTAGCACATTCTGGGCGTAGCTGGTGCGGTAGCGCAGTTTGCCCAGCGTGCGCACAATTTCAGGGTGCATGCCCGTTAGCCCCACCTGCAGTACCGCCTCTTCGCCTGCCTGCCAGATGCGGCGCTCCACCTCGTTCTTGGCGCGTTCGTACTCTTCCTCGATTCGGGCAGGCTGAATGCGCCCATCGTGAATCAGGTTCAGCATCGTGATGCGGGCAATCTCGCGGCGGATGGGGTCAAACGAGGACAACACCACCGCTTCGGGCGTGTCGTCAATAATCACATCCACACCCGTGACATGTTCAAAGTGGCGGATGTTGCGTCCCTCGCGCCCGATGATACGCCCCTTCATCTCCTCGCTGGGCAGGTGAAGCACCGTGATGGTGTTTTGCGCCACATGGTCCACCACACAGCGCTGGACTGTATCGAGAATGATTTCACGGGCGCGGCGCTCGGCGTCGCGTCGCGCCTCTTCTTCGATCTGGCGGGCAAGGATGGCAGCCTCGTGTTCGATTTCGTCGCGAATCTCCTTGAGTAGCAGTTCGCGCGCCTGTTCACTGGTCATGCCGCTGATGCGCTCCAGTTCGATACGGCGTTGCGCCATCAGTTCGCGCAGTTCGCCTTGTTTTTTGGCGAGGAGCGCTTCGCGTTCCATCAGCGCATGTTCACGCTGTTCCATCATCTCAAACCGATGCTCCAGCAGTTCCTCGCGCTGGAGCAGTCGCTGTTCGAGGCGCAACACTTCGGCGCGTTTTTCCCGCGCTTCCTGCTCGGCAGCCTCCAGAATCCGATGCGCTTCCTCTCGTGCCTGAAGCAGCGCCTCACGGGTAAGGTTTTCGCGCTCGCGTTCGATCTGGGCGCGCTCCTGCTGGGCGCACTGCAGCTGGTATTCTGCCTCTTTGTGCTTTTGCTCGGCTTCCTGCAGAAGCTGGGCGTGTTTGGCTCGCACCTGGCGGGTGGCGAGCATGTAGCCTGCCCCTGCAGCAAGCAGAGCCACCAGAATAACACCGACAATTCCGACAATCGTTTCCATAGTTAGCCTCCTGACAGGAACGGGTCGCCGCTCAGTTCAGGGTTCCACTGTTGTAAGGCGTTGCGCGCGGTTTCCGCTTCGAAGCCGCGTTGAAGCAGGAAGCGGAACCAGCGGGCGCGTGTACGGGCGTCGGAGTGTTCTGGAGGCGTCCCAAACCGTTGCTTGAGCGCTTCGAGCGCGCGCTCGGTTTCCTCCAGCGGGAGTTCGGCGGGCGGCGATAGCCCGCGCCGTTCAAACTCCTGCCGGATGCGCGCGTCGCCCGACGGCTCCTCTTCGCAGAATCGCGCAATCAGCCGCTGAGTCAGGCGCTCATCGGAGAGCCATCGCTCTTCAATGAGCCAGTTCAGCGCTTCGTCAACAACGGTTTCCGAAAAGCCTCGTGTGCGCAGTCGCTGCGCCATTTCGGCGCACGAATAGTCGCGCACACGGAGCCAGCGTAGAGCCAGTGCGACTGCCTGCGCGAGGTCGCCCGGTTCGGCACGCATCGCTCGCCTACACCTCCGTGTCGCGCCCCTGACAACGCGGTCAGTCGCGTGCTTCCTCTTTTATGATACCTGATTCGAGCGCTCGAAGGTTTCGGCGTCGCGCCAAAACCCGTGCCTTTACGGGTGAACCTTGCCCATGCGCCGCATCGCCTCAAAGCAAAGGCGAATCGTCTCCAGAGGCGAGTGGGCGTGGGTTTCTTGCTCCACGATGTACCACTCGGTGCCGCCGACAGTCTCACACGCCTCAAAAAACGCCTGCCAGGGAACCTCGCCCTCGCCAATCACCGCGTTGGGGTTCGTGCTGGAGAACTCCTTGCAATGCACCGTAATCGCGCGACCAGGATATTTGCGCACGAACGGCTCCGCATGCGCGCCGCCATGCAGGGCGTTGCCCGTGTCAATCTGCATAATCACCTCGGGCGAGGTGTTGCTGAAAAACACATCCCAGGGGATTTCGCCCTCCATCGGCTGGAACTCCACCCAGTGGTTGTGGTAGCCCGTGCGGAAGCCGTAGGGTTTGATGCGCTCGGCAATTTCGTTGAAAATCTGGGCGGTCTCGCGCCATGCTGTTAGTGAGGCGCGGCGCTCTTCTGGCAAGCCGGGCACTATCAGATACTTACAGCCCAGAATCTGATGGAACTCCAGCGTGCGCTCAAGGTTGTCGCCCAGCAGCTGGTCGAGTCCGATATGGGTGCCGCAGCATTCCAGTCCGTTCTCGTCCAGCATGCGGCGGAGCGTTTTAGCGTCGTAGTCGTAGTAGCCTGCGAACTCCACGCCCTGATAGCCGATTTTGGCGACTTCGGCGAGCGTCCATGGCAGGTCGCGTTTACAATCATCCCTTACTGAATAAAGCTGCACTCCAACCTTCGGGTTCATCCTTTGCCTCCGTTTTCGCTTTCGTCCATTTTCACCCTATATGGGGCGTGGGGGATAGTATACCTATCGGGGTTCATTAAGCGTTTCGATGAGGGCGGGCGCATAGGGCATGGCGTTGCGGCGCTCCAGCGCGGCGCGCACCAGCCCCACAAACACAGGGTGCGGGCGATTGGGGCGCGACTTGAATTCCGGATGGAACTGCCCCGCGATAAAGTAGGGGTGTTCGGGCAGCTCAATCATCTCCACCAGCCGATAGTCGGGTGAGACTCCGCTGAAGACCATTCCGTGCTGTTCCAGCAGTCCGCGATATTCGTTGTTGACCTCGTAGCGGTGGCGATGGCGCTCGTAGATGACCTGATCGCCATAGAGTCGCTCGGCGAGCGTGCCACGCATCAGGCGGCACGGATATGCCCCCAGCCGCATCGTGCCTCCTTTGGCGTCCACGCCACGCTGTTCGGGTAGCAGGTGAATTACGGGATGGGGTGTGGCAGGGTTCACTTCCTCGGTGTGCGCGTCTTTCAAGCCGCAGACATTGCGGGCAAACTCTATCACCGCCATCTGCATCCCGTAGCAGATGCCATAGAAAGGCACGCGCCCTTCGCGGGCGTACTGGATGGCGCGCAGTTTCCCTTCCACTCCACGCTCGCCGAAGCCGTGCGCCACCAGAATCCCGTCCACCCCCGCGAAGTAGTCTGCCACCTCTTCAGGCGAGAGCGCCTCAAGGTCGGTCGATTCAACCCAGCGGATGTGGACACGCGCATCGCACGCCGCGCCCGCATGCTGAAGACCTTCCGCAATACTCAGATACGAGTCGCGGTTGTCGGTGTATTTGCCCACAATCGCAATCGTGCAGGCATGCTGAGGATGCTTCATCCGATGCACGATGGCTTGCCACTCGGCCAGGTCAGGAGCGTGAGCGGGCAGCCCCAATCGGCGCACAATCAGCTCTGCCAGCCCTGCTTCCTCGAAGATTAAGGGCACCTCGTAAATGGTGTCCACATCGAGCGACTCGATGACAGCCGCGCGGTCCACATCGGTGAAGAGCGCAATCTTATCGCGCACCTCGTCCGAGAGGGGCACGCGCGTGCGGCAAATCAGCACATCGGGCGTGATGCCCACCTCGCGCAGCTTCATCACGCTGTGCTGGGTCGGCTTGGTCTTCAGCTCGCCCCAGGGACCCACCGTCGGCACGAGGGTTACATGCACATACATCACATTTTCCGGACTCTCGTCTTTGCGGAACTGGCGGATGGCT
This sequence comes from uncultured Fimbriimonadales bacterium, assembly GCA_964595265.1. Lineage (GTDB taxonomy): Bacteria > Armatimonadota > Fimbriimonadia > Fimbriimonadales > GBS-DC > LDYB01. The sequence goes on along the minus strand of CAZQPV010000016.1, from coordinate 17,173 downwards.
TCCAGAAAGGGCAAGCCCTCGATATCGCCGACAGTGCCCCCCACCTCGGCTATCACCACATCGGCGTTGCCCTCGCGCCCCACGAGGCGAATATGCTCCTTGATCTCGTTCGTAATGTGCGGGATGACCTGAACCGTTGCGCCCAGATATTCGCCGCGACGCTCCTTATCGATCACCGATTTATAAACGCGCCCTGTCGTCAAGTTGGAATGGCGAGTACAGTTCACATCCATGAAACGCTCGTAGTGTCCCAGGTCTAAATCGGTCTCGGCGCCGTCGTCGGTTACGAAAACTTCACCATGCTGATAGGGGTTCATCGTGCCTGCGTCCACATTAATGTAGGGGTCCATTTTGAGGGGAACGACTCTGAAGCCGCGACTGCGAAGCAGGCGTCCGATGCTTGCGGTGGCGATGCCTTTCCCGATGGAACTCACGACTCCGCCGGTTACGAAGATATATTTAGTCAAGCGTCTGGCACCTCCGTGTTTCAGTTTCGGGGCGTCGGGGTAGGTCTCCTGCAGGGTTGCCCTATAAAGGATACCCTATCCGACCGCCGTTTCAAGCGTTTCAGGCGGGGGGAGTTGCACCCATAGGCGCAGTCGTTCCAGCCCTGCCTGCCAGAGTGTGTTCTGAGGCGCAGTGAGAATGACGCGCTCGATGCGCGTGAAAAGAACTCTGTGCAGGTAGGTATCCACTGCATCCAGCACTGTCTGCACGAACGCCTCACCTTGCCCTTCAGGCAGGGGCACGAGAATGCTGTAGAGATTCTGATTGTGGCTCAGTTCCAGCGCTTGGGGGAGCGCGCGGGCTAAGGCGTCCTGTGAAACGGTCCCCACTGAGGGCATCACGGCGAGGTGAACCACAAAATCCTGGGGTAGCGCGCCTGCGGGGCAGATGGTGCTGGTTCCCAGGTCAATCGGCGCCAGTTCTCGAATCTTCTGTTGCAGGATGACGCCGCCCCGTTTCGCCAGCTGGCTCTGCGTGCCGCCCAGATTCGGGTCTGTGAAATGCCACACACCTTCAGCGGGGATGCTCAGATAATCGGCGGTTGGAACGGTGTGCAGGATGGTGTGGCGCACGCGCAGAGCGGCTGGATAAGGCTGAAGCCCATGTTGAGCCACCCAGCCAAGCACCTGCTGGAATGCCCAGCCGTTGATGGGGCGCGTGGTGACGATTCTAAGGGTCAGGCTCTGCTGGCGGAATGGTTGCCACGCTTCCATCAGCGTGTAAGCGGTCTCTTCGGCGAGGGCGCGGCGCAACTCCAGCGTGTAGTCGGCGACGGCAATCGTTCGAGCGCCTTCTTTGAGGGCGATTTCAAAAGCGTTATGGAGCGCCTCACGCTGAAGCTGGGGATGGGTGGTATATTGCGCATCATAGAGATTGGGATGCAGGATTTTACGGTATCGGGTTCGCCCGCCTGAAGTAATCGCGACTCCGCCCAGCGGCAAGGGCGCCAGCGTCGTGGCTTCATCTTCAATCAGGCGGTAGCCGCCGTAGTCGCGAATCTGCTTGCGAATCCCGCGCACCATGCGCAGGGTGGGGTCTGCAGGCAGAATCAGCACATCCGCCGCGAGGCGATGCAGGTTTGTAGGCGCCAGCGTGTACAGCTCCACGCGCGTGCTTCCTACAGAAAAAACCGCGCTCGGACGAATCCGTGTCAGCCATGGGTGTTGCAAGTGCGCCATCCGTTGCGACCTCACCTCGATTATACCCGAAGGGACAGGTATACTTGAGGCGGATGCAGACGACTCCAGTTTCCGAGGTACGCGCTCCTGTGCGTCAGGCGCTGCAGGCGTGGCTCCAGCAGGTGGCGCAGGGCAACGGCGGGTTCCTGTTTTTGTCAGGCGAGCGGGGATCAGGACGCACAGCACTGATGCGCGAGATGACGGCGATGGCGCCGCAGATGGGGCTACTGCCTGCTGAAGGCTGGTGCCGCGGCGAGCAGGTGGAACCCGTCTGGATGCCCGTCGCCCATCTTCTGGAGCAGATTGCGCAGGCGTTTCCTGACGACCCTATGGTACAACCTTTGAACGAGCAGGTGGAGCAGTGGCTGCGAACGCCGCACTCGCGCTTTTTGCCCGTGCAGATGGTGCGCACACTCCGAACGATTGCACGCAAGCGACCGCTTCTGCTGTGTCTGGACGACTTTCATCGTGCCTCCGAGCCGCTGATTCGCATGCTGGAAAGCTGGCTTTTTGGGGTGCGTTATGAGCCGATAGGCATCCTGCTCACTCTGGCGACTCCTGTGGAGAATCCCGCCCTCTATGCGCTGATACGCCGCAGTCAGGAGCAGAGTGTGGGGCAGGAGGTGGCAATCCCGTCCCTTTCCGAGAAAGAGACGGCGGCGTTGGTACGCCAGTGGTGTCCTGCATTGGGCGAGACGAGCGAATTCATCTCCACGCTCTGGAAGCGCACTGGGGGCAACCTGCTCTTCACGGTGGAAATTCTGCGGGCGATTGCCAGCGATAAAACCCTGCGTGTGGACTCAGCGGATTGGGAAGGCTGGATTCCTGCGGGTTTGCGCGTGCTGGTGCAGCGCTCCGCCCAGGAGCTGGCTGCTCGCGACCGCGCCCTGCTCCAGTGGCTTAGTTGTTTTGAGGGGGGCATCCCCTGCCGCGAGACGGAGAGCGAGCCTGGCTTGCTCACAGAGCTGACGGGTGTGAAGGCGCGTCAGGTGGCGCGTTCGGTGGAGAACCTGATGCCTACCGGCTGGCTGGAGGAGCGGACAGGGTTTCTGTGGTGGCGTCATCCACTGGTACGGGAGGTGCTTTACGAGTCGATTCCGGGTCGCCAGCGGGCGCAGATGCATCGGCAGATTGCGGAGTTGCTGGAATCGCCCGCCTATGCCGACCTCCCCGAAGAGCAGAAATGGTTCCACTGGATGCGTGCGGAGCCAGATGCCCTAGTGCTGGAGCGGCTCTGGGCGGCGCATCATCGGGCACGCCATCGCTCACCCGCCCGCTTTCGGCTCCA
>CAZQPV010000016.1:5185-14100 GCA_964595265.1 uncultured Fimbriimonadales bacterium | reverse complement strand
CAGAAGATGGGCAACGGTTTCCTGCTCGCCCGATGCCTGCTGATGCAGGCTCAGACGGCTCTCCTGCGACACCAGCCTGAAAACGCGCTTTCGCTTCTGGAGCAAGCGCGCCCACTGGTGGCGGGGAACGCCATCCCCGAATTACAGGTGGAGTATGCGCGACTGCGCTCGCTCTATGAAGCCACCCAGCACGATTGGCAGAGCGCTCTCGAATCCGCCGAGCAGGCGGTCCATTTTGCGGAGCGCTGGGGGCATGCGCTCTTTAGAGGGTTGAGCCTGCTCCAGAGAGCGCAGGTCAAGCGCGAGATGGGGGCAGGCGATTCCGCCCTTCAAGATGAGGAACAGGCGGAGAGTTTGCTGACAGAGTACGGCAAGCCGCTGTGGTTGCGCCGCGTCAGGAAGCCTGCGCCCGACACGCCTGTGTTCAGTACCGCAGGCTGGGAGCTGGAGGTGCGGTTGCTGGGTCCGATGAGCGTGCGGTTTCGTCAACGCCAGATGACGCCTGCGCAGTGGGTCAGCCCGCGCACGCGCGCGCTCTTTGCGCACCTTGTGCTGGCGCGCGGACGCCCCGTGCATGCCGACACCCTCTGCGAGAGCCATTTCCCTCATCTCCCGCTGGAGCGGGCGCGGGTCAATCTGCAGACCACCATCTCCGCCGTGCGGCGCTCGCTCCGCGCCGCCTTCGGTAACTCTGTCGGCGACTGGGTCCATCACGAATCGGGGCTGTACCGCTGGGCGCCTCCACACGGCTGGATCGCAGATGTGTTTGAATTTGAGCGTATTGCACAGGAAGCGCTGGCGCTGAATGAGTTAGACGCCCGCGAAGCGCGGTTGCACGATGCCCTCCGCCTCTATCAGGGCGACCTCTGCTCCGAATTCAGCGAAGAAGACTGGTGTCAACCCGACGCGCTACGCCTGCGTACGCTCTATCTGGAGTGCCTGCTGATGTTAGGGCAGATTGCCTCTGTGAAAGGGCAGCCCCATGAAGTCATCGAGTATTGCGAACGCGCCCTGCAGCTGGACCCCTGCGACGAGGCGTCTGTACGCCTGCTGATGCGCGCCTATCACGCACTGGGACGCCGCGCCGATGTGCAGTATGTGTACACCCGTTGCCAGAAAGCGCTCGACGAGATCCTCCAGACACCCCCTGCCGAACCCACGCGCCAACTCTACGAGTCGCTCCTCCGCTCTTAGCCCTTTTTCAGTGGATTTTCAGTGCCTCAGAATAGACTCCTTCAGCAACACAGCAGAAGGAGGAACGACGATGAACACTTTTGAGGCTTACAGGGAACACACGGATTCCGATCCCCTGACGGAATCGATGCTGGTATTTGCGAAACAGCATGCATGGGGCTGGCTTCGCCACTGGAATCGTTGCTGTAGCACGCCGCTCAACGAGCAGGATTTAGAAGACCTGCTCAGCGAAGCGATGATTGCCGTGTTGCGATTCAAGGCGCCTGAAGACGCCACGAATTGGGAACCGTGTCTGATGGGGTATCTCAAGCAGGTAACCTATCGGCTGTTTGTGCGCGCCCGCAAGCGCGTGCTTCGGGAGGTCTCGCTGGAGTCGCTTGCTCCCGACTATCCGCTTGCCTCTTCTGAGAACACCTGCGCGGTGCTGGCGGGCAATGAGATGGTGCATGCCGTCGCCTGCGCCCTGCAGAGGATGCCGCGCCACCACGCGCTGGCGTTCCTGCTCCATCTGGAGGCTGAACTGCAACTCGAGATTCTGGAAGCAGGCGGGCACGCACTTCGGCAGGCTCTTCAAGCGGAGGGCAATTCGCGCTTGCCATGCGCTCGCCGATGCTCCGACCGCGAAATCGCGGCGATACTCCACCTGACCCCACGCGCGGTGATTCGGGCGCGCCAGCATGCTCGCGAACGCCTGCGCAAAACACTGGAAGCGGGATTTGCGCCATGAGACGGGTACATTTGGGACGACAGGTGCATGGAATCTATAGCGCACCCACGAGGGTACGCGGAGTCGTCTTATCCTCCTACAACCTGCCGTGCCTGCCTGGCTCCCCCTTTCCAGTTGGCGAGGGGGAGCTTTTGTGCTATAATACTTTCAGGTGGCTCCGTGAAATGAAAAATCTGAAAGGATTTCTAGTTTTTTTGTTAGTGGCAGGAGTGAGTCTGGCTTCTGCCCAGCAGAATGTGCAGATTACGCTGACTCTAGTCAATCCTGCTCTGCCGGAGTATGAGATGCAGGTCGTGAATCAGAACGCCAGCGGGTCGGGATGGAGCGTGGATCAGCTGCATGTGCTTTACGGCACTGCGGGCATTCTGCAGTCAACCTCTGTGCCCTCTGGCTGGACGGCAATGTGGGATGTGCCATGGGACGCGATTCCCTATAATCTGCGCTTCGAGGCGAACACGCCTGCAGACCGCATTGCCCCTGGCGGCACACGCACTTTCCGTTTCAAGATGACCACGAAAACGCCCGTAGAAGATTTTTACATCCAGTTCCGCGTGGTCAACGGTTCGGATACCAAAGAGTATGCCGACCGGGTTAAGATTCTTTCTGTGCTGAGTGTTCCCGCGGACGCGCCGAAGACAGGGATGGCGATTACGCCTTCTCCGGGTGGGGGGTTGCAGGGCGCGCTCCAGTTGCGCTATGAAGCGCCGTACCGTGTGCCTGCGACGGAGTTTCAGCTGACAGCGTTTGGCCCCGACGGCGAAGAGCGCGACCGGCTTATCTATCCGGAAGCGCCCATGCGTCAACCACCACATCTGGAGCATTATTTTCTGGGAACGGTTCCCCGTCAGATAGACGCCGAGGGGGCTGGTGTCGATGAACCCTGGACCCTGTGCGCCAGCGGCGCAGAGTGGAACGGGGGCGCGTTTGGGTTTGCGAATCTGCGCTGGGAGCGCGAGAACATCGTTTTCCCGCGCCCGTCGCTCTGCTGGCAGTTCTCACCCTCGGTGCGCCTGCCCGACGGCTCCCGACTGGTTCAGTTGCGTTTGATCAACTGTGGCGTCTTGCCTCTCAGTGGACTGCTGGCGGTTCATCTGCGCGGGGGACGCTTGCTCGCGTGCGGCAATGAGCTGGCAGGCTGGCTGCGCAACTTTCCGCCCGACTTTCAGACGGAGGCGACCCTTGCGCCCAACGCGAGCCGCGAGTGGGTGCTGACGATTCCTGCCGATACGCCCCCGTTGCGCTACTTCTACGGCGCGTTTCTGGCAAGCCTGCCCGACGGCACGCCCACCGAATTCTATTTCGTCCACCAGGAGGTGGAGCGCCCGCTCCTGGTGGGGCATATTGAAGGGGCACCCACAGGTCTTCCTGTGCAAATCCAGCTCACCAGCCAGCAGACAGGTCTTCTGGTGGGTTTCACAGCACGCACGGATGCCCGGAGCGTATGGCAAGCGACCCCTGATCTTGTCGCATGGATTGCGCTCTACAGCGACCCTGCGATTTATCAACCTCTGTGGCAGGTGCGGGTCAAACCGCGCGGCGCCCTTTCACAAACCTTCACGGAAGTGCTTGTGCCAGGCGGGGATACGCTGGATCCTTACCTCCGGATGGCGCTGATTCTGGGCGATGTGAACGGCGACGACTGCATCGACGATGCCGATCTGCTGGCAATCCTGTTCGCCTTTGGACAAACGGGCGACCACCTAGAAGACTTAAATCAGGATGGCGTTGTCGATGACACCGACCTGCTGCTGGTGCTTTTCAACTCCGGTGTCGGGTGCTGAAAAAAAAGCGGGGGCGCCACGCCCCCGCTTTTGCCTTCAATGCTTCCACTTAATGGTACACCCGATTGGCGGTGTTTGAGAGTGATGGGGGAGTTCGTTATTGAGCAGGGCAACAATCGCTTCGCGTACATATTCGGTGCGTACCTGTTCCGGGTGTTCCCAGTTATCATCGAATCGCCCGTGATATTTCAGGTCACGTTCTTCATCAAACACGAAGAATTCGGGTGTGCGCGATGCGCCGTAGGCATGCGCCACCTGCTGCGTCTCGTCGAAGAGATAGGGGAATGGATACCCCTTTTCTTGAGCAATCCGCTGCATGTTCTCGAAGCTATCTTCGGGGTACTGGGTCGGATCGTTGGAGTTGATGGCAACGAAAGCCACCTTATCCTGAAACTCCTTTGCCAGTTTGATGACCCGCTCCTCATACGCCTTGACATAGGGGCAGTGGTTGCACCAGAAGAAGAGCACCAGCACAGGCTTATCAGCGAAGTCTTTGAGGGAGTAGGTCTTGCCGTCTACGCCCTTCAGTGTGAAATCGATGGCAGACTGACCGATATTCATGCGTCATCACCTCCTGAAGTTGCTTGACGGATTGCCTCTCGGAGCATGGTGAGCGAGGGCACTGGGGAGAGGCGCCCATCTTCGTGAACGAAGGTGCGACAGGTCAAGCGGTAAGGCAGATTCGGTTGCGGCTGGAGTTCGCGCCCGTTAATTCGAATGGTGGGCGATCCGATAAAGTGATATGCGTCCGCTTGCTCCTGGGTCTCGACGCGGATGATGTTAATCTCAGCCTGCAATCCTTCGTCGCGGAGCGCCTGCTGGATCAGCTCCAGCGCCCGCTCATGCGAAGGGCACTCCGGGTAGTAAAGCAGTTCAATCCGCATCGCGCACCTCCTGAATTAGTGTACCGCAATTGTGCGAGGGATGTTCCCGTTTTCACGCCTAAGAGCGGTACAGGAAAATGGACAGGCAAAAACTAATCGTTTTTGGCGGGTAAACCTGCTCTGTTGCAAGGATGCGCATTCCATCTTGTGGTAGGGCAGACTTCGCCGCGTGGGGTGCGGCGACCGCGCCCCTACGGATGCCCGTACGGACGCGGTTCCCGCGTCCTGTTCCGCGAATCCCCCTTCTTTGCGGCAGAGCAGGGGAACCCGTTCCTGATATACAGAGCCTGCCTGCGCTGGCTTCCGTAGTTTGGGCATCTTGCCCAGAATCACGCGCATCCTACGCGCGCTACTTCAGCCGACGCAGGTCGGCTTTGTGTCATAGGAACGGCTTTAGCTGTTTGGCAAAAATGCGTCCCGATTCCGCATCCTGCTCGTTTTCTTGGATTGCGTCTGATAAGACTCCGTGAGGTACAATTTCTCTCGCTATGATGAGTCATCGCCGTACAATGCGCCTGGTTGGTATCGTGATTGGGGTGTTGGTGCTGGTCTATCTGGCAAACCTGGGGTTTGGCTATTATCAGGCGAGCCGCATGGAGCTTCCCCCGCTGAAACCGTCGGCGTTCACGGTGCTGGGTTTCCCTGCCGAGGAGATGGAGCAACGCCGCTGGCGCATTCGGATTACGCACGAGGTGCCCAAAGTAGTGGAGCAGTTGCGCGATGTGAGTTTCTCGCGCCCTGATTACTACCCCGAAACGGGTGAAGGCGATACCCCACAGGACGCCAAGCGTGTAGATCCCGAAGAGGTGGCGAAAGTGTGCCCCGTGGTGCTGACCGAGGCGCATATCGAGAAAGCATGGGTTGAGGAGCGCGAGGCGGAAACGCTGCGGGCGCGCCCTGGCTTCTCGGTCGTGCATCTGAAGCTCACCCCGGAGGGACGGACACGGCTGTGGCGCTATGCCCGCGAGCGCGTCGCGCGGTTCCGAGCGCTGGGCGAGCGCCCTCGCGATGAGCGCCTGCTTATCAAAATCGGCGACCAGTTCTGGGCGGCGCCCATTATTCGCTCGGAAGTCGCCAGCAGCTGGTGGCTGTTAAGCCGCCTCTCCGCGCTCCAGCGTTCCGATGTGCAGATCCAGCCCATCTTTGACCCCAGTATCGCCGAAACGATTGTGCAGGGACTGGAGGAAGCCAAAAAGCAGATGGTCGCACACCACACGGAGGAGACCCGCTAATGCGGATTCGGCTCGGTCATAGCCCTGACGCGGACGACGCCTTCATGTTCTGGGCGCTCGCCGAAGGGCTGGTGGAGACTCCTTTGCAGTTCGAGCATGTGTTGCGCGATATCCAGACGCTCAATGAGTGGTCGCGCGAAGGGCGACTGGAGTTCACCGCCATGTCGGTGCATAACCTCGCCTATGTCGCCGACCGCTATAAGGTACTAATGCAGGGCGGCAGCTTCGGCGATGGCTACGGTCCCATGCTGGTCGCCCGCGAACTCATTCCGCTTGAGGACCTCCCGCGCTACACGATTGCAGTCCCGGGGCGACTCACCAGCGCCTATCTGGCGCTGAGACTCTTCTTGCCCGAAGCGCAAACGATTGAGATGCCTTTCGACGCGATTATGCCCGCCGTGCTGAAGGGCGAGGTCCCGGTTGGATTGCTGATTCACGAGGGGCAGTTGACTCATCGGGCGCTGGGGTTGCACACCCTGCTGGATCTGGGCGTGTGGTGGCGCGAGGAGACCCGTAGTCTGTGGGAGGGGGGCTTGCCCCTGCCGCTGGGGATTAACGCGGTGCGGAGCGACTTGCCCGACGAAGTTCAGCGCGAGATTGCCCGCGCCTTTCGGGAGAGCATTCGGTTGGGGCTGGAAAATCGCGACCGGGCGATGGCGTATGCGATGAAGTTTGGGCGCGGGATTGACCCTGCCACCGCCGACCGCTTCGTGAGCATGTATGTGAACGAGTTGACGCTGGATATGGGCGAGCGAGGGCGTCGGGCAATCGAAGCGTTCCTGAAGCGCGGCGCCGAAGCGGGGATTGTGCCCCACACGACCATCCAGTGGCTGGAGGCGTAGGATGTTTCCAACCCATGCGTGGCGATTCCTACCCGATGGGCGCTTCGAGTGGACCGAGCTGAGCCTGCGCGCGCCAGCAGAAGGCGAGGTGCTGGTTAAACTGCGCGCCTGCGGGCTTTGCACAGGCGAGGTGATGGACTGGTATATCCGCCAGAAGGCGCCGCTGGTGCCAGGGCACGAGCTGGTGGGCGAGATTGAGGCGCTCGGCGAGGGCGTGCAGGGGTTTCAGGTGGGACAGCGAGTGGTGGTGCATCACCATGCGCCGTGCGGTCAGTGTGCGCCGTGTCGGCGCGGGGCGTTTGTGCATTGCCCCACATGGCGCGCCACACGACTGGAGCCGGGCGGCTTGAGCGAGCGATTCCTCGTGCCGACTGAAATCGTGCGGACAGACCTGATCCCCCTGCCCGACTCAATTCCCGACGAGGTGGGAGTGTTTGTGGAACCGCTGGCGTGCGTGGTGAAGTCGTTGCGACGGGCGGGCAACCTGCATGGGGCTATGGTGGCAATCATCGGGATGGGGGTCATGGGGATGCTCCATCTGTTGCTGGCGCGGCAGTGGGGCGCGGCGCAGGTGCTGGCTATAGACCGACTCCCCCATCGCCTGCATCAGGCAGAGGTGCTCGGCGCCATCCCGATAGCGGCGCAGGACGCCGAGCAGGCAATCTCGCAGGCGCAGGCGCATACGCACGGCAACGGCGCGGAGGTGGTGGTGGTCGGACCGGGCACGCCTGAGGCGCTGGAGCTGGGTTGGCGACTGGTTGCGCCCGACGGCGCCCTGATTCTGTTCACGCCGGCGCCCCCTGAAGTACGCTACCCAGTAGACTGGTACACGCTCTATTTCAAAGAGGTCCGCCTGATTCCCTCTTATTCGGCGGGTCCTGTGGAGATGCGTCAGGCGCTGGGGGCGATTCTGGCGGGGTTGCCTGTGGCGGGGCTGATTACTCATCGGCTGCCGCTTTCGGAGGCGCCACAGGGTTACGCGCTGTTGCGCCGAGCAGAGGCGCTCAAAGTGGTGGTGACGGCGTAGACCTACCTCCCAGCCCGACGGCTGAAGCCGTTCCTGCGATACAAATCTGATGGGGGCAATAAGCAGGAGAGTAGCAACACAAGGACAGGCACCGCAGGAATAAGCCCTGTCTCGCTTTGCGAATCACTCCTGCCGAAGAGTGAGGGTTTTGATTGAGTTTTCCACGCGCACCCAGTCGGGGCGCTTGGGGTCGGGCGTTAGGCGGGCATTCGAGGGCGATAGGAGTCGCCACGCTTTTAGCCCCTTCGGGAGCAGCACCCAGCACGGGCTGGCGAGCAGGTTAAGGGTGAGCGTTTCGCGTTCCAGCAGGGTCTCGCGGAGTCCATTCAGAAAATCGTCGGGTTCCACGCCGCCTGCGATTCGCATCGCGCGCCCCAGCCGCTCGCTACCATACACCCGGTCAGCGTACAGGGCGAGGGCAAGATACTCTTCGTAGCCCGCACGCTGGCGCGAACGCCATCGGGCAGGATTCAGACCCTCGCGTGCCATCCGCTCCACCAGCGGCACATAGGCACGCTTCAGGTAAGCTTCTATCTCTTCTAAAGCAGCGCCCATCAGGATGGCTGGTTCCAGCTCACCTCTGCGGATTGCCTCCAGCAGATGGAAGATGAACCAACGCTCGCCCAGATCGCCGTTCGCCCACACCTCTGGCTCCGTGAACGAGTTGATGGGTGGGATTATCCAGTGCCCGTACTCGTGAGCCAGTTCGCGCACCCATTCGCGCGGGGGCACGCGCTCGTGAAGGTCATACAGATAGAGCAGGTTCCGTTGCTGTTCTGCGCCCGGCTTGCCTTCGGTCATGAGGAACACGCGCAGGGTGCGCCCGTAACGCAGGGAATGCTCCAGCCCCAGCCGCGCCTGCGCCAGCCGGTAGCAGGCAAACAGCAACCGACACGCGCGCTCGGCATAAGCATACAACGGCTGGCGCTGTGCATGCACCTCAAAAAGCAGCACGGACTCCCCCGATTCCCAGTAGCCCCGAACTCGGTAGGGAAAGGGCGCTCTGTATATTGGGTCTGTGATGGGCGTGGGGAGCGGGTTCGGGCTACCCTCTATTCGAAACGCGCTGGCGTGTTGCGCCTGCATAATGCGAGTATACCTCAGCGTGTGGCAGGGCGGGGCGCATGGGGTAGCACAACCGCTTTAGCGGGCGACTCCGCCTGCAGGGTCAGAACGGACCCTGCCCCGGTGTAGGCGTTGCGCACGAAACCCCAAGCCAGAATGGCGT
>CAZQPV010000016.1:1407-5085 GCA_964595265.1 uncultured Fimbriimonadales bacterium | reverse complement strand
ACGGACCCTGCCCCGGTGTAGGCGTTGCGCACGAAACCCCAAGCCAGAATGGCGTCGCCGAGCGCAGGCGAGCGAACCGCCCCTGTGAGAACGCCGGCGTCGGGACGGTCTTCCGCCTGAAGGGTTGCGCCGCGCGGGGGCAGAGTGTCGCCCTCCACACGCAGCGGCACCCATGTGCGGTTGGTGTGCCCTCGCGCATGGATGCGCATCAGCACCTCCTGCCCCACATAGCACCCTTTGGTGTAGGAGATATGGCTTCGCACGATGGGTTCGCCCATTTCCGCCGCGAGCGTGCGGGAGTCCATATCCACCCCCCAGCGCGGGATGCCCGCTTCGTAGCGCAACACTTCGGCTAATGGGTTTTCAATGCGCAGGCAGGCGGTCGCCACCAGCGCGGTCTGAAACGGCTCCATCACGGCGTAGGGCACCAGCAGGTCTACACCGCCGAAGCCCGTTCTGTCATGGCGAATCAGGCGGATTTCTGCACCCTGCCAGTAGCCTACATGGTGGCGGAGCGGCTCAGCGGGGGGCGGCTCCAGTTCCAGTTCTTCCAGCACGGCGTCTGCCTGACGCCCCTGCAGGCTGATTAGCCCCAGCGCGTCGTGCTGGGGCAAAATTTCCACCTCGTCAAGGATGATTGCATCGTTCAATCGCGCGTGGATGGCGGCGTGGGTTTCAGGCGGCAGAATCAGCAGCGCCGCCCCGGGGGTTCGCAGTACCATCCCATCGGAAAGCACATGCCCCGTGGGCGAGCAAAGGAAGGTGAACACGCCTTCTCCTGGCTGGGTGGGGCGCAGGTCGTTGGTGATTTGCGCTTGCAGGAACCGCAGGCTATCAGCTCCGCGCACCTGCAGGATGCCCCACTCGGTCAGGTTCAGCCAGCCGGCGTAGTCGGCTACCTGCGCGTAGGTCGCGGTCATGGCTGGGTTTCACCTGCCTGTCGCTTGCGTCGCCAGCCCGGTTCACCCCAGACGGTATCAGGCACGCCCGCTCGATGGTTCGCCACCCGCGCCATCACAAACAGCAGGTCGCTCAGGCGGTTCAGGTAGCGGATGAGAACAGCGTTCACCGTGCTGACATGGCTCAGGCGCACGACCTCGCGCTCGGCACGGCGGCACACCGTGCGCGCCAGATGAAGGTACGCGGCGGCTTTTGTGCCTCCGGGCAGAATAAACTGGCGCAGGGGGGGCAGCTCCTCTTCAAAACGGTCTATCGCCTGCTCCATCGCGGTGATGTGCGTGTCGTCAATCACGGCGAACTGTCCTGCCCGTTCGGGGGGCGACGCCAGCACCGCGCCGATATCGAACAGTTCGTTCTGAATCTGCTCAATCATGGCAGCCAGCTCCTTATCGTCCATATAGCATCGCGCGACGCCCAGCACGGCGTTCAGCTCGTCCACCGTGCCGTAGGCGCACACGCGGGGGTCATCTTTGGGCACGCGCTGACCCCCAATCAAGCCCGTCTCCCCCGTATCGCCCGTGCGGGTGTAGATTCGCATAGACTCAAGTGTACCCGCTGGGGGTTCAGAGCGGGTATCCTTCAGGCATGGCGCACCTCACCTTTCTGGGAGCCGCGGGAGTCGTTACCGGCTCTAAGTACCTGCTGGAAACCGTAGGCAAGCGGTATCTGATTGATGCGGGGTTGTTTCAGGGCGCCCGCGAATGGAAAGAGCGCAACTGGGAGCCGTTCCCCATCCCCCCTGAGACGATTGACGCGATTCTGCTCACGCACGGACATATTGACCACACGGGCTATCTGCCCCGACTGGTGCAACAGGGGTATCGGGGTCCGATTTATGCGACGGCGGCGACCTGTGCGTTGCTGAAAATCCTTCTCCCCGATTCGGCGCATTTGCAGGAGCAGGACGCCGATTACGCCAACCGCAAGGGCTACAGCCTCCATCAGCCCGCGCTCCCGCTCTACACGGTACGCGATGCGGAAGCCACCCTGCGCCTGCTCCAGCCTGTGGAGTTTCATGCGATGCTGACCCTCACGGGGATGCGTGCCTTCTGGTATCCGATGGGGCATATTCTGGGGTCTGCCGCGATTGAGATTCACCTTGATACCCCCCCGCGCCGCATTCTCTTTTCGGGTGACATCGGGCGCTATGAAGACCCCATCATGCGCCCGCCCACCGAGTTCCCCGAAGCCGATGTGGTGCTGATGGAATCGACCTATGGCGACCGCCTGCACGAGACCACCCCTGTTGAGGAAACGCTCAGGTCGGTGCTGAACCATATTCTGCAGAATCGGGGCGTGATGTTAATCCCCGCCTTCGCCGTTGGGCGCACCCAGCAGGTGCTTCACTATATCCGCAAGATGCAGGAGTCGGGCGAAGTGCCACCCCTGCCCGTTTATGTGGATAGTCCGATGGCAACCGACGCCACACATCTCTACTGCACCTACGGACAAGACCTGAATCTGGAGACCAGCCCCGGAGGCGACTGTGAGGGCAAACTGCCTCTCTATTGCTATCACACCCATTTTGTGCAGGATGTGTCGCAATCGCGGGCGCTGAACACCCGTCCCGGACCGATGATTATCATTTCCGCCAGCGGCATGTGTACGGGCGGTCGGATTCTGCATCATCTCAAGTGGCGCTTGCCCCATCCCGAAAACGCGGTGCTGTTTGTGGGCTATCAGGCAGAGGGCACGCGCGGGCGCATGCTGGTGGACGGCGCCACGGAGATAACCATTCATGGTGAGACTGTGCCCGTGCGCGCGCGAATTGCGATGACCACCGCGCTCTCGGCGCATGCCGATCAGGCGGACCTGCTTCGCTGGCTCAAAGCGTTTCAGAAGCCGCCTCAAGCCCTCTATCTCGTTCACGGTGAACCGAGCGCCCGCCTCGCGCTCTGCGAGAAGCTTCGCAACGAACTGGGTTGGGACGCTTTGCTTCCCGAACATGGGGAGACGGTCGCCCTTTAGGCGCGGCGCACACTCAGCCAGAACAGTACGCTCGCCGTCAGCGCCAGCCCTGCGCCCGTGAGGAACGCCGTCGCCACACCCGCCCATTCCCAGAGCGCGCCAAACAACACGCTGGCAGGGAGCATGCCCATGCCCACCACGAAGTGGAACAGCCCATAGGCTTGTCCGCGCATGGGTTCAGGAGCAAAGTCGGCGACCAGTGCGCGCTCGGCGCCTTCCACCAGCCCGTAGTAGAACGCATAGCCGCCAAACAGCGCCACAATCTGCCAGAGCGCACTGGCATAGGCAAAGCCCGCATAAACGCCCGCGTAGAGCAGCCACCCCATCAGCAACACGCGCTCGCGCCCCAGAAGGTCTGCCAGCATCCCGCAGGGGGTCGCGAGCAAGGTGCGCCCCGTGTTCAGCCCCGCCCACAGGATGGGCACCCATGCGTCCCCCATGCCCGCCTGCTCCGCGCGCAACAGCAAAAACGCATCGCTGGAGTTGCCCAGCGTGAACAGCAGCACACAGAGCAGAAACCAGCCGAAGCGTCCCCGCAAAAGCGCCCGCGCGCCTGTTAGCGGATGCTGGCGGTGAGTCTGCACGGGAACCGCGACGCGCGGCACGCCCACATGAAACACCCAGAGCGACAGGAGCGCCGGGAGACTCGCCAGCAGGAACACCAGTCGGTAGTTTTCTGGCGATGCAAGCAGGACGGCGCTCGCCAGCAAGGGTCCGAGGCTCGCTCCCAGATTGTCCATCATGCGGTGG
>CAZQPV010000016.1:0-1307 GCA_964595265.1 uncultured Fimbriimonadales bacterium | reverse complement strand
GGCGCTCGCCAGCAAGGGTCCGAGGCTCGCTCCCAGATTGTCCATCATGCGGTGGAAGCCGAAGGCGGTCGCTCGCGCTTCGGAGTCGCTGACATAGGCGATCAGCGCGTCGCGGGGCGCGGTACGAATGCCTTTGCCCACCCGATCCACAAAGCGCAACGCCAGCACCTGCCATGGCGCCGTAACAAACGCCAGCACGGGGCGCGTCAAACCTGCCAGCCCGTAGCCCCCAAACGCCAGCGCCCGATGATGCCCAAACCGATCCGCCAGCCATCCCGAAAAGAGTTTCAACAGACTGGCAGCGGTCTCGGCAAGCCCCTCGATCACGCCAATAAACGCCGCCGACGCCCCCAGCCCCTTGAGAAACAACGGCAACAGGGGGTAAATCATCTCGGAGCTGAGGTCGTTCAGCAGGCTGACGCCCCCGAACGCGACGATGGGATTGGGCAGTCGCAGGCGCGCCATCGGCTATCGGGCAGGTTCCAGCACGCCCCCGAACTTGCGCTGGCGACGCTGATAGTCCCACAGCGCGTCCAGCAGGTCGTGCATCGTGAAATCGGGCCAGAGGACGGGGGTCATGTAAAGCTCGGTATAGGCGGTCTGCCAGAGCAGAAAGTTGCTGGTACGCTGTTCGCCTGCGGTGCGGATGAGCAGGTCGGGTTCGGGCAGGTCGGGCTGGTAAAGGTGCGCCTGAATGGTGGCTTCGTCGATCGCGTCGGGCTGCAGGATTCCCGCCTGCACTTTATGGGCGATTGCGCGCATGGCGTCCACCAGTTCCGCGCGACCGCCGTAGTTAATCGCGAGATGCAGGGTGATGCGCTGATTGTGGGCGGTGAGCTGCTCGGCGCGCCGCAGAATGGCTTGCAGTTCAGGACTCAGCTCGTGCAGGCGTCCGCTGAAACGGAGTCGCACGCCGTTTCGCGCCATCACTGGCAGCTCCTCACGGGCGGAGCGCTCCAGCAGGCGCATCAGCCCGTTCACCTCCTCTTGCGGGCGACGCCAGTTCTCCGTGCTGAAGGTATAGAGCGTCAGCACCTCGATTCCCAGCTCGGCGCAGCCATGTACCATGCGGCGCACGGTGCTGTGTCCATTCGCGTGCCCGACAAGACGCGGAAGCCCTCGCTTGCGCGCCCAGCGCCCGTTGCCGTCCATGATAATCGCGATATGGCGGGGCAGGCGTTCCAGGTCTATTCCGCGCACAAGGGCTTCCGCTCGCCAATCGTGGGTTTGCATCAGACCTCCATCAGCTCCGCATCTTTCGCCTGCTGGAGCCTGTCGACTTCCTCAATATACTTATGCGTCAGTTT
>CAZQPV010000015.1:0-23181 GCA_964595265.1 uncultured Fimbriimonadales bacterium | reverse complement strand
TTGGCGTGGGATTGCCCGTCGTGGAACCCACAGGCTCGATGGTGGTGGATATCGGGGGCGGCACCACCGAGGTGGCGGTCATCTCGCTGGCGGGAATCGTTGCCAGCCGCTCCATCCGCATCGCAGGCGACGAAATCGACGAAGCGATTGCCAACTATGTGCGCCGCGCCTATAACCTCTACATCGGAGAGCGTACCGCCGAACAGGTCAAAATTGAAATCGGCTCCGCTTACCCCCTGGAACAGGAACTCGAAATGGAGGTCAAGGGACGCGACCTCATCAGCGGACTGCCACGAAGCGTGCGCATCACCTCTGAAGAGATTCGTCAGGCGATTGCCGAACCCGTGAACGCCATCGTAGAAGCGGTCAAACAGACCCTTGAAGTAACGCCTCCCGAACTCGCCGCCGACATCATGAATCAGGGGATTGTCCTCTGTGGCGGAGGCGCACTGTTGCGCGGGCTAAACCATCTCCTCCAGCACGAAACGGGCATGCCCGTGATCGTCGCCAACGACCCGACCTCATGCGTAGTGCTGGGCACGGGCAAAGTGCTGGAAGAACTGGACACCAACCCGATGCTTCGCAAGGTGCTGCAAACTGCCCAGAATCGGAAGAGGTGAACCCTATGCGCCGCTCCCTGATTATGATGGCAATCTTTGCCGCCGCGGGACTGGCGCTGGGCGTGTATCACAATCGACAGGTGCAACAAGGACAATCCGACCCCATCACGGCACTTGTGCGTGCGACCATCGTGCCCCTTCAAGCGGGGCTAAGCAATGTCGCGAACGCGATTAGTACGCGCGGGCGCGCCCTGATTCTGGCCCAGCACGCCGCGCGCGAAGTTGAGCAGCTCAAAGAAGAAAACGCGCGCCTGCGCCTGCAACTAAGCCAGATGGAGCAGCTCCAGCACGAGCATAACACGATGCAAAGCCTGCTCCAGATGCGTCCCACGCTCCTAGGCACCTGGATTGGCGCACGGGTGATTGCAAACTACCCCCAGACAGGACAGCAAACCCTGATTATCGACAAAGGCACACGCGACGGAATTCAGCCCGGCGCGCCGGTCGTGGTCGGCGAGGGGCTGGTGGGCGTGGTGGTGCAAGCCGATTCGAACCACGCCATCGTGCGCTTCGTGAGTGCGCCACGCGTGGCGGTCAGTGTGAAGGTACTGAACCCGCAAAAGGTCTCTACGGGTGTGGTCGAAGGGCGAGGCGAATCGACGCTCCTGCTTAACTTTTTGCCCCCTGAAGCGCCTGTTCAGGCAGGGGATAAAGTCGTAACGGCTGGACTGGGCAGTAAGTATCCCCCCAACATCCCCATCGGGACGGTAGAGCGCGCATGGATCGACCGCCAGTATTCCGTCAAAAAGGCGATTGTTGTGCCCGCTGTGGACTTCAGCGCCCTCGAAATCGTCCTGGTGCAACAGGGGAAATAGGCTGATGCACGACCGCATCCGCCCCTCATGGATTGTGCGCCTCGCCCTGTGGCAGGGATGGGGAACGACCCTGCGAGTGGTGTCGCTGATTATCCTGGCAGAGGTCCTGCAGGGAGTGCTGGCGCCACGAATCGCAATCGCAGGGGCTATCCCTGACTTTTCTCTTGTGGCGCTTGCGTGTGTCGCGATGCGCACCAACCCCACTCTCGCCGCAGGGGCAGGCTTCCTCTCCGGGCTTATCGAGGCGAGCCTGCAGAATCAACTGATGGGGAGCCTAATCGTGAGCCGCGTTCTCGCCTGCTATGCGACAGCCTTTCTGCCGATGAAGCTCAACCCCAGGCGGCGCCTTAGCACGGTGCTGGCGCTCTTGACCCTCACAGTACTAACACAGGGGTTGCTCTACCTCTTTGCACCCAGCGTATTCGGAGGGGAGTTCGTGGAAACAAATCTCGGCGCGCTGGTGTATAATATAGGGATGGTGATGCTGGCGTTCGGCATCTGCCAGCGCTGGCTGCCGCTATCGTTGATGGAGGATGACCGACGATATGGAACATTTAATCTGTAAACCACTACAAAACAACTGGAGGAGAAACTGCAATGTCGCAGACGATGCTCGCCGCTGAGCCGAAAAAACGACAGGAAGAAAGCAACGCCTACGCGATTGCGGTGCGCCAGCTCGAAGCGGCGGCGCACTACCTGAACCTGGATCGCAGCCTGCTTGAGGTGCTGAAGCACCCACGCCGAGAACTAATAGTGAACTTCCCCGTCAAAATGGACGACGGCTCCGTGCGTGTCTTCACCGGCTATCGTGTCCATCACAACCCCGCTCGCGGTCCTGCCAAGGGCGGAATCCGCTACCACCCGGAAGTGACCCTCGATGAAACCCGCGCCTTAGCCATGTGGATGACATGGAAATGCGCCGTGGTCAATATCCCATACAGCGGTGCAAAAGGCGGTGTGGTCTGCGACCCCAAGCGGCTCTCCGTCCACGAACTGGAAAACCTGACCCGACGCTACATCACCGAGATTTCCATCATGATTGGACCCGAATCCGACATCCCTGCGCCCGATGTGGGCACGAACCCCCAGGTGATGGCATGGATTATGGACACCTACTCCATGCACAAGGGGTACACGGTGCCTGCGGTCGTAACGGGCAAGCCAATTGCGATCGGCGGTTCGGAAGGGCGTCTGGAAGCCACGGGGCGCGGGGTGTGCGTGGTGGCGCACGAGGCGGCGAAACTGCTCGGCTTCACGCTGGAAGGCGCGCGTGTCGCCATTCAGGGATTCGGAAATGTCGGCTCCGCCACTGCCAAACTGATGCACCAGGCAGGCGCAAAGGTCGTTGCCGTCTCCGATGTGCGTGGAGGCATCTATAACCCGAATGGGCTGGATATCCCCAGCCTCTTGCACTGTGCGGGACGCGACGGCTGCCTGCAAGCGTATCGCGATGCCGAGCTCATCACCAACGAGCAACTGCTCGAGCTGGACTGCGATATCCTCGTGCCCGCTGCACTGCACGGCGTTATCACCGCGCGCAACGCGCCCAACATCAAGGCGCGAATTATCGTGGAAGCCGCCAACGGTCCCGTTACCCCCGACGCAGACGAAATTCTGGATGAGATGGGTGTGCTGGTCGTGCCCGACATCCTCGCCAACGCGGGCGGCGTCATCGTTTCCTACTTTGAGTGGGTGCAGGACCTGCAGGCGTTCTTCTGGGAAGAGGAAGAAGTCAACGCCAAGTTAGAGAAGGCGATGCGCAAGAGTTTCGCCCATGTCGTGCAGACCGCCGAACAGAACAAAGTCAACCTGCGCATGGGCGCCTATATTATCGGCGTCAAGCGCGTCGCCGAAGCGACAACGATTCGCGGCATCTACCCATAACGCGCCACAGCGCCAACAAATCGCAAAGCGCACGCCAGTATCGTCCGAACCCATAGCGAGAACGACCATACTGGCGTGCGCGGTGAGAAACTGCGACCTCCCCAACCGTGTACCCCATTCGGTGCGCCAGCACGGGCAGGAAACGGTGAAAATCGCGCACCAGATAAGGGCGTAATGCCTCCATCACCTCCCGGCGCATCCCCTTAAAGCCGCAGTTGATGTCATGCAGGGGAACGCCCGTTGCCCAGCGCAGGAACCTGTTGAAAACCCAGGACGCCATCCGCTTCACCGCGCTGTCCCGACGCGGGCGACGCCAGCCCACCACCATCCCTGTCCCTTGCTGAAGCTGGGCAAGCATCAGCCCCATCGCCGAAGGGTCTTCCTGTAAATCGGCGTCCAGCGTGAAAATATACTGCCCCCGTGCCTGAGCGAACCCGCTGGCGTAAGCCGCCGTCTTTCCCAGCCGATGCGGATGTCGAATCGCGCGCACGCGCGAATCCCTTTCACACCACGCCCGAAGTTTCTCGGCGGTATCGTCGGTGCTGCCGTCGTCTACCAGAATCAGCTCCCACTCATACCCCAGCGTGTTCAGCACCCGTGGGAGCGTGCTCCGAAGCGCCTCCACATAGGGCGACTCGTTATGCATCGGCACAATCAAACTCACTCCGACGGAACCCATCGGTAGACCCGAAACACCTCCAGCGGCAAGCCGTACCCGAACGCAAACGGCGCACGCCCCCGCACCAGCGCATAATAGTACCCACCCACCTCTGCGTTCATCGTGTAAACAGGAACCCCTGCAGGATAATAGCGCACGAGAACGCCTGTGTCGTGCGCACTGGTTTCAAAATCGGCTGGCAACCGTCCCTTGTAAGCCATCTCCGGCACAATAATCAGGTCGCCCGTTGCCAACCCCTCACCGCTCGGCAAAATTTTGCGAAAGCCTACCTGCTCGGCGTAGAACATCCAGCCCCAAGAGCCTGCGTACCAGACCCGCTCGTGCCCAAACTGCGCCCGCGCTCGCGCCGCAAAATCCCGATAGACATCCGCATATTGATAGTCGCCCCAGAGAACCAGCAGGCTCAACACCGCCTGCACGCCCAGCAGAATATGATGCAGCCTGCCCAGCAACGCCCCACGCATCAGCAGCAGCACCATCGGAACCAGCATGAACAGCAGATGGCGCATAGCCTGAAACGGCACGCCCCACACCGCGCTTACCAGCCCAATCCCCAGCCATATCCGCAAAAACCAGCCCACGACATCCGAATCGCGTCGTGGGGCAGGGGAAAGAATCGCCAATCCCAGCTGTGTCGCGCCCAGCGCCAGCCACAACATCGCCTGCCAATGAAACGGCTCGCTGGCGTAGAACACGCGATGCCAGTAAGCCAGCCCCACAACTCCGGCCAAGAGCAGTCCTGTCTGCCACAGGGGCAGGCGTCGTTCCCACAGCGCTACCAGCCCAACCAGCATGCTGGCGCCCAGCCCGACAACCGCAGGCAGAAATTTCGCCTCCCACGGCGTGCTGCCACGACGCTCCTGCCACAAATACAGCAGGTGCGGCTCGCCATACACCCACAGGTTATGCCCGCTCCAGAGCGCTATCGGCGCAAGCGCCACAATAAGCCATAAGCTCTGGCGCCATGCGCCCTGAAAAATAGCATACGCCAGGGCGACCCCAATCCAGGAGAGTGCAGTATACTTCGCCAACCCTGCCATCCCACCCAACAACACGCCCCAGAACAGCCAGCCCCGATGACCCCTATGGAGCCCCTCCACCCAGCACGCCAGCCCCGCTACAAACAACCCCAGAGCAGGCACATCGCGCATTAAATTCATTCCGGGCAAAACCGCAGGCGAAAGCAGAACCCACGCGGTTGCCCACCCCGCATACGACGCCCCCAGCCATCGCCACGCCAGCCCATAAACACCCCACCCCAGCAACCCCACAAACGGCATCAGCCACAGGTGAAGCCACCACTCCCGATAACCCCCCAGCGCAATCGCAAGTGCCAGCCAATAGCTCACCAGAGGGGGATTCGTGGTCGTTTCAAATAGAGGACGCGGCTCCGCAAGCCAGAAAAATTCTCCATCGAAGGGGCGCATGGGGTTTTTCAACACCTGCGCCGCTACATAAAGCACAACCGTATCGTCAATATGCACGGGCTTGGTGAGCAGTAGGAAAGCCGCAAACAGCGCTGCCAGCCCCCATAACCCGCTCGCCCAAGCCCGCATCGAATTCCAGAGGGGTTATGCCTCAATCCGCACGCCCAACACCTGCAGGAACTTCGCCAGCCAGTCGGGATGCGCAGGCCACGCAGGCGCGGTGACCAGCTTCCCGTCCACCACCGCCTTATCTACAGGAACCTCCTCGTAGTTCGCGCCCGCCAGAGTCAGTTCGGGTCCCACAGCAGGGTAAGCGGTCGCCGTGCGCCCTTTCAGAACACCTGCCGCGGTCAGCACCTGCAAACCATGGCAAATCGCTGCGACAGGCTTGTCGCTCTCAAAAAAATGGCGCACCATCTCCAGCACCTTCGGGTCGCGACGAATATACTCCGGTGCGCGCCCGCCCGGAATCACCAGCGCGTCGTAGTCCGACACACGCACCTCGTCAAACGAATAATTCAGGGTGAAGTTATGACCCAGCTTCTCGGAGTAGGTCTGGTCGCCCTCAAAGTCATGGACCGCTGTACGCACTTTCTGTCCCGCACGCTTGCCCGGACAGACCGCATGCACTTCCAGTCCAACCATCTGCAACGCCTGAAACGGAACCATGACCTCGTAATCCTCTACGAAGTCGCCGACAATCATCAGCACCTTCTTCGGCATGGTTGTATCCTCCTTAGGGGCAAATCCCCATCAAAAAGTATACCTGCTCTGTCGCAAGGATGCGCATTCCCCCTCATGGCACGGTTAATTTGGCCGCGTAGGGGCGCGGCGACCGCGCCCCTACGCACGCCTGTACGGACGCGGTCCCCGCGTCCTGCTTACCCAATCCCCCGTTCTTTGCGACAGAGCAACTGCATGCCACTGGCTCACCAAAACTTTTCCAGCGCGCTTCCGTCTAAAATCGTGGTATACTATGCATGGGGCACCCCCAAGGAGGTTACACGATGAAAAAGTTCTGGATTTTAGGCGGTCTTCTGGTCTTGATAAGCGGGCTTTCTGCTGTGGCGCAGGAAGATGCTCCAGGGAAAGGGCAGGAAGTGCCAGCAGAAGGACGAGTGCAGCCCGCGCCGGCGCCCCAGCCCCAGCGCGGCGATGTGCTGGCGCCTGCAAACCTCGCACGCGAACTGAACCTCACCGAAGAGCAACGCGCGCGCGTCGAAGGACTCTGGAAGCAATATAACGACCGCAACGAGGCGCTCCGACGCGACACCTCGCTGACTCCCGAACAGCGCATACAACGCATGCGGCAGAACCGGGAAGAGTATGTGCGCCTCGTACGCTCTCTGCTCAACGAAGAGCAGCTCAAGAAGTTCGAGAAGCTCCTAGAAGAACGGGCGCCCGCATACGGCAGCATGGCGAACATGCGCTTCAGCCCAGAACAGCTAGAGAAACTGAAGGAGATTACCCAGCGCTACGCCAAAATCCGCCAGCAGATTCTGCAGGATCAGTCGCTAGACCCCAGCGCTCGCGCACGGCGCCTGCAGGAGATCAATCAGCAGATGCTGCAGGAAATCCGTGACAAGGTGCTGACGCCCCAGCAACGCGAGCAGTGGGACAAAGCCCTGAAGAAAGACCAGAAAGCAAACGAGAAAGACAAAGAGGGCAAAGACTCCGAGAAGGACAAGCAAAGTCCATCGGGCAACCCGTAAGCGTGCGGCAGAGCAGGGGAAAACTCCCTGCTCTGCGGCTAAAACGCAATCTCCACCTGTTCAAAACCCAGCGAGCGCATGAGTTCCGTCAGGCGTTCCTGAGCATTGCGCCGTGCCAGCGCCATCAGCTCGCCTTTGAGAGCGGCTTCCCGTGCCTCTACTATCGCCTGCTGACGCGCGCGAGTCTCAATCTCCTTATCAGGCTGGAACACCAACCAGCCCCGCTTGCGGTCGTAAACCTTCGTGTGCGCCTCGTTGAGGCTCACATGCAGCAGGCGCGGTTCGGGGAGCCGAATCCGCACGCGCTTGCCCTCCACCTGAATCTGTTCGGGCTTCAGGTCTGCCAGGTCAATCCCCGCTACCGCCTCCACGCGGGCAATTAGCAGCACGCGCTCGCCTGCCAGCCACACAGGCAAACCGTTGCTCGCCTCAACTTCTATGATGTGATTCGTAATCTGTCGCGCGGTTTCAAGACGATTCAGTCGTTGCAGGTGAGAGACGATGACCGTCGGGCTGGGATGGGTGTGATACACGGTCGCCGTCAGCCCGCTCCAGCCGCGCCAAATCGCCTCGCGCAGGGCGGGACCCAGCAACGCGCTGAGCAGCAGCACCGCAATCGCGAGCCACGGCAGCCGCCATCCCCCCGCCAGAGCCAGCGCCTTCACACGGCGCCACAGTAGCATGCCCATATACTCAGTATACCGCAGGCAGGGCTACTCCCCCAGCAGATGAGAAGCAATCTGCACCCACTCCGCCTCAAAATCCCCATTAAAGGGTGGCTTGCTGGCACGGCGGTACCAGTAGTGTGCATTCCCGATATCGCCCTCTTTGCGATGGAGGTAGGCATGCACCCACACGCTTTCAGGGCTGGGGTCGTTCTGTACCAGCTGGTGGGCGCGCTCCCAATCGCCCTTCGCCTCATACCACAGCGCCTGCAGGGGCACAGAGAGCCATGCAGGCGGCTGCAGGTCGTTCAGGGTGGCACGAAACTCGTCCAGACGCATAGCGTTGCCTCCTAACTGGGCGCGGCGCGCGGCTTGAGCGACTTTTTCGCTGGCGCCGACTCAGGATGCGACTCCGTCTCGGTTTCCAACTGGGGCGTTGGCGTCGGCTCTGGCGAAGGCTCTGCCGCTTGCGTGCCCTGACCCTCCTCGCCATGCAACAACGCCAAAAACTCCTCGCGATTCAGATGCTCACGCTCCAGCAGCACCTGCACAATCCGATCCATCGTCTCGCGACGCTGGCTCAGAATCTCTTTCGCACGCTGGTAGCACTGCTCAATAATCCGGCGCACTTCCTGGTCAATCTCGTAGGCAATCTGTTCGCTGTAGTTGCGATCTTCCATCAGGTCGCGCCCCAGGAACGGGCTGCCATGTCGGCGTCCGAAGGTGAGCGGACCGAGTTTCTCGCTCATGCCGAACTCGGTGACCATCGCGCGTGCCAGCTCGGTAGCACGCTTCAGGTCATCCTGCGCGCCTGTGCCCACCTCGCCGAACACAATCTCCTCGGCGACGCGCCCACCCAGCAGCGCGGTAATCCGATCCAGCAACGCCGATTTGGTATACAGATAGCGGTCGCGTTCGGGCATCTGGATGGTGTAGCCGAGCGCCATCCCACGCGGCAGAATAGAGATTTTGTGCACCGGCTCCGCTTCGGGCAATAGCTCGCCCACCAGCGCGTGCCCCACCTCGTGATACGCCACCACAAGGCGCTCCTTCTCGTCCACCACCCGACTGCGCCGCTGCGGTCCCGCAATCACGCGGTCGATCGCCTCCTCAAACTCGTCCATCGTGATGCGGGTCTTGTTGCGTCGCGCTGCCAGCAGCGCCGCCTCGTTCACCAGATTCGCGAGGTCGGCTCCCGTGAAGCCCGGCGTGCGCTTCGCCAGCACTTCCAAGTTCACATCGGGCGCCAGTGGCTTGCCCTTGGTGTGAACCTCCAGAATCTTCTTGCGCCCTTCCACATCGGGCGGGTCCACCACGATATGGCGGTCAAACCGCCCCGGGCGGAGCAGCGCGGGGTCCAGAATATCGGCGCGGTTCGTCGCCGCAATCACGATAATGCCCTGATTGGGGTCAAACCCGTCCATCTCCACCAGCAGCTGGTTGAGCGTCTGTTCGCGCTCGTCGTGCCCGCCGCCGAGACCTGCGCCGCGCAAGCGTCCTACCGCGTCAATCTCGTCGATGAAAATCAGGGCAGGGCGGTTTGCTTTGGCGGTCTCGAACAGGTCGCGCACGCGCGCCGCGCCGACTCCCACGAACATCTCCACAAAATCGGAGCCGCTGATGTGGAAAAACGGCACGCCCGCCTCGCCCGCCACAGCGCGCGCCAGCAGAGTCTTGCCGCATCCAGGGGGGCCCAGCAACAACACACCTTTGGGGATTTTCGCCCCCAGCGCCTGATACTTGCGCGTGTTTTTGAGGTAGTCCACAATCTCGGCGAGCTCCTGCTTGGCTTCGTCTACGCCCGCCACATCATCAAAAGTGACGCGGGGGATACTCTCGTTGTAGCGTCGCGCACGCGCCTTGCCAAACGAAAACGCCTGGTTGTTGCCCGCCTGCGCCGAACGCATCAGCAAGAACCAGATCAGCCCCCCGAAAATCAGAATCACCAGGAACATCCCCATCAACTGGCTCAGATAATCGGGGGTGCGCGCCTCAGGCGCGAAACGCACACTCACCTTCGCCTCCAGCATCTTCTGAACAAGAGCGTCGCGCGTGGAGCCAGCCGGGGGCAACGAAGCATAAAAGCGCGTGCCGTCCTTGAAAGTGCCTGTCAGACGGTCGCCCTCCGCAACCGCTTCCTGAATCGTGCCCTGCTCAATCGCATGCACCAGCTCGGTGTAGCTCAGCTCCCTCGCACCAAGAGGCTGAAGATGGCGCAGGTAATTCATCAACAGGAGCACCATCAAAACAAGCCCCACCACAGTCACGAAGGTACGGATATTTCGGCTCAACATAGACCTCCCGAATACTTAACGATTCTGGCAGTTTGGCGTTGCGTCCACAGCGCCAAACGGCGCTCTTCCAGAGTCAAGTATACCCCAAATCCTGCCTGATAGTTCCCTGATAGCAGGAATTGGTGTGGCTATCCCGTAAAAACTCTTCCGGTGAGCAACGATGCGGCGACGAACGATTCTGCTGGGTGCGAGCGCACTGACATTGCTGGGGCTTCTCACGCTTTCGGCGCTTTCGGACGCAACACAGTGGCGCGGCATGCGCATGGTGCAGGGTAGCTTAGTACCCGACCCACCTCCGCGCGCAGGCGAAGAACCTGCCACTGGACTACAGAAGCCTTTCCCGAAGGAGATCGTTCAACCCCCCGACAACCCTACCACCCCCGAAAAGGTGGAACTGGGGCGCCTGCTCTTTTTCGACCCGATCCTTTCGGATGATAACACGCTCTCATGCGCCCACTGCCACCACCCCGACCTGGGCTTTTCCGACGGGCTACCGCGCTCACGGGGCAAGGGCGCAATCGGAGCAGGTAACCAGCGCACCGGGGGCATTGAACTCGCCCGAAGCGCCCCTACACTCTGGAACGCCGTGTTCAACCACCGCCAGTTCTGGGATGGTCGCGCTCGCGATCTGGAAGAACAGGCGCGGATGGTCATCACCACACCCGAAGAGGTCAATGCCGACCCCGAAGAGCTGGTGCGCGAACTGAAAGCCATCCCCGAATACCGACGCCTGTTTGACCGCGCTTTCGGCGGCAAAAATGGCGAATCTATCACCTTCAGCAACATCGTGCGTGCAATAGCCGCGTTCGAACGCACGCTGGTCAGCTACAACTCCCGATTCGACCGCTACGCGGCAGGCGATGGCAGCGCCCTCACGCCACAGGAAAAGCGCGGACTCAAACTCTTCCTCTCGCCCAAGACGCGGTGCAACGAGTGCCACGGCATCCCGACTTTCGCCAACCGCGATTTCAAGGTGATTGGCGTGCCGCCTGTGCCAGGCGCCCCTGAAGACAAACCCAAACCGGAAGCCGAAAAGGGCAGGGGCGGCGGACCCAACGGCGCGTTCAAAATTGCCACTCTGCGCAATATCGCTCTCACCGCCCCCTACATGCGCAACGGCGCGTTCGCAACCCTCGAAGAGGTCCTCGACTTCTACGCGGGCGGTGGCGGACGCGGACGCGGACTCGATGTGCCCCTGCAGGACGATAAAATCCGCAAGTTCCAGCTCACCCAGCAGGAGAAAGAAGACCTTATCGCCTTCCTGCTCGCCCTCACCGACGAAAGCGCCAGGCCGCCCATCCCAGAGCGCGTGCCGTCAGGATTGCCCGTCGTGCCCCGACTCGTGCCAAACCTGCCCACAAAGCTCAACATCGATAGCCCTGAACTCAGGCGCATCCAGGCGATGCACCGCGAGCGCCAGAACGCCCAGCGGAGCCAGACCGCATCTCCACAAGTCGCGCTCGCCGCACATACCCCACATGCGCAACGCCCCGCAAAAACGGAACAACAGCCCGCTCAGAAAATTGTAGAAGTGCGTCCGGGGGAGAGCATCCAGGAAGCGGTGGATCGCGCAGGACGCAACGGCATCGTGCGCATCTACCCCGGCGTCTACCACGAGAATGTGCTGGTGATTCACCACGGCGTGCGAATTGAAGGCGTGATTCAAAACGGCAAGCGCCCCGTTCTGGACGGCAAAAATGAGCTTCCCGACGGTATCGCCGCGCTCGGCAACAACTTCACCGTACAGGGACTCGGAATCCGCAACTATCAGGGCAACGGTGTGGTGGTTCATGGGGCGCGCAACGCGGTCTTACGCGACCTCGTGGTGGACAACACGGGCTTGTATGGCGTCTACCCCGTCGAATGCGATGGTGTACTGGTGGAACACTGCGTTGTGTCGCGCGTGCGCGATGCGGGTATCTATGTGGGGCAGTCGCGAAACATTATCGTGCGACGCAACAGGGTCTTCCAGAATGTTACGGGCATCGAGATCGAAAACTGCGTGAACGCGCTCGTCGAGAATAACGAAGCGTACGAGAACACGGGCGGGATTCTGGTGTTCCTGCTTCCGTTCAATCCCTCCAAAGTGCAGAATCAGTGTATCGTGCGGCGTAACAAAGTTTACAACAATAACACGCCCAACTTCGCTGCCCCAGAGGCAATTGTCTCTAATGTGCTGAAAGGCACAGGCATTATGCTCCTTGCCGCAGACCGCACCGAAGTCTACGAAAACGAGGTTGTGGGCAACGACACCTTCGGAATTCTCGTGGTCAGCCTGCTGAACCTGTTCCCGAAAGACGCCAAACTGGATGTGGACCCGTTCCCCGACCACAACAAAATCTACAACAACACAGTCCGTGATAACGGCAAGAATCCCGATCCCCGTGTTGCCCGGTATGGCGTGCCCGCTGTGGACCTGCTATGGGATTTGTCAGGGCAGGGCAACGGCTGGGATGAGCCCGGCGTAAAAAGCTTCCCGCCGCAACTGCCCCCCATCAAGCGTGAGACCACAGCAGGAAATCGGAAAGGTGTGGAAAAATTAACCTGCGTATGCGCAACTGGTTCTGGCTGGGTTTGATGGCATGCTTGCTTGGCGTCGGCGCAGGGCAGGACTTAGATTCGTACCTGCGCCTGCGCAAGCAACATAAGGTGTCGCGGCTGACCCCAGCAGGCGCGCTGGAGCTGGTGGTGGGCACGCGCGTGCTGGAAGTGGAAGGCGTCGTGCGCGGCTACACCGCCGTGGACGATTACACCTCCATCTATCTGGAGATAGACGCCAGCAAAAGCCTGCCGATTCGGATTCGCCCCAACGACCGCTGGGTGTTGAACGGGCAGGTACGCATTCGGGCGCTGGTGCAGGTAACGCGCGAGAATGAGTGGGCGATGCCCGACTATCAACTGCTGGCGGCGACCTACGCCAGCACCTTCGCCCGCTGGGAGGCGCAAGAACGGGCACGCCAGCAAGCCCAAACACCGAAACGCCAACCCCAGAGCGCACCTGCTCCCTCCACACGCGGCAAAGACCTCGCCAGCCGAAGCGCTCCGCCCAAGCAACCCCCCACCATCGTGGACTGGGAGACCTTCGCCCGCAATCTGGAAAGCTATGTGCCCTATTACTATCAAGCCATCCGCAAATTTAACCCACGCCTGAATCCTGCCACCGCCGAACAGATTGCACGCGCTATCTTGCACTTCAGCGTGCGCTACGGCGTGGACCCACGCTTCATCATGGCAATTGTGCTGGTCGAATCGGGCTTTAACCCCTCTGCCACTTCCCGAAAAGGCGCGATGGGGCTGGGGCAGCTGATGCCGGGCACTGCGCGCGGGCTGGGAGTTGTAGACCCTTATGACCCTATCCAGAACCTGGAAGGCACCGTTCGTCTTGTGCGCGGTCATCTGGTCAAATACTGGTCAGAAAGGGGCGACCCCAACGACTGGGACCATGTGATTCTGGCTCTGGCGGCGTATAATGCAGGCTCTGGCGCCGTGCGCCGACACGGCGGCGTGCCTCCTTATAAAGAGACCCAGAACTATATCCGCAAGGTGATTCGCGTCTACAAACAGCTGTGTGGCGTCAAAGAGTGAGATGGCAATTGTCATTGAGCCGATGGAAGAGGCGCATCTCCCAGAGGTGATGCGCATCGAGCGCGAGGTGTTTCAGCCCGGCTGGTCAGAGCAAGCCTTTCTGCAGGATTTGCGCAACCCGTCGGCGTTTTACCTCGTGCTGCGCTTTCAGGGCAAGATTGTGGGCTATGCAGGCATGTGGATGGTGGTCGACGAAGCGCACATCACCAATGTCGCCGTGTTGCCCGAATATCGGGGGCGTGGGTTCGCGCAGCGTCTCATCCATCGCCTGCTGAGCGCCGCACGGGAGCGCGGCATGACACGCGCCACGCTGGAGGTTCGGGTCAGCAACACCCCTGCCCAGAAACTCTACGAAAAGTTCGGCTTCCGCCCCGTCTCCATTCGCAAGCGCTACTACGACGACGGTGAAGATGCCCTGATTATGTGGCTGGATGATCTTGCCAGCCCCGAATACGCCCAGCACCTCCAGCGCATCGAGCGCGAGATAGAACGTAAAAAGGGGATTGTGCCGTAACAGGTTCACCCGTCTGGTTTCGGGGTTGCACACGGCTAAAGCCGTTTCTATCACGGGTTCACCCGTCTGGATTCAGGCAAGAAATTTCTGAGCAACGACTCAAAAAAACGAACAGAGGGGGACGCCCCGTCCCCCTCATCGGTTAATCCACTCAGTACCTCGGGTCGTGATGGAAGTGGTGGTGCGTTTCCATCTTACGGATGGTGCCGCTGCGGGAGCGCATCACGATGGAGTGGGTGATAGCGCCCCAGCCTGTGTAGCGCACTCCGCCCAGCAGGTTGCCGCCGGTGATGCCCGTCGCCGCAAACACCACATTGCCCCATGCGAGGTCTTCCAGCGTAAGCACGCGATCCACATCGTCGGTGCCAAGCAGTTCCCGGGCGCGGGCGCGCTCCTGTTCGTTGCGGAACACGAGTCGCGCCTGTATCTCGCCGCCCATGCAGAGCGCGGCGGCTGCCGACAACACGCCCTCCGGCGCACCGCCGATTCCCATCAGCACATCAATCTCGCCGTTGGGGTCTAACGCCTCCAGCGCCAGCGAGAGGTCGCCGTCCGACACCAGTCGGATGCGCGCGCCTGCAGAGCGAATCTCCCGAATCAGATTTTCATGACGCGGGCGATCCAGCACACCCACCGTCAGGTCCTGCACATCTTTACCCAGACTTTTGGCAATCACCTTGAGGTTCATGCGGGGCGGCAGGTTGATGTCCACGGCGCCTTTGGCAGCCGCGCCCACCACCAGTTTATCCATATAAATGTCGGGCGCACGCAGCAGCTTGCCTTCGCCTTCAATCGCCGCGGCAATCACGCTGATGGCGCCCGGCGCACCGTTGGCGACCAGATTCGTACCTTCCACAGGGTCCACGGCAATCTGCACGCGATAGCCGTTGCCCGTGCCCAGCTCCTCGCCGATATAAAGCATGGGGGCTTCGTCGCGCTCGCCCTCGCCAATCACCACGACACCGTTCATGTCGATATCGGCAAGAGCGCGGCGCATCGCTTCGCAAGCCGCCTGATCCACAGCATGACGGTCGCCTTTACCAACCCAGCGCCCTGCGCTCAGTGCGGCAGCCTCCGTCGCCCGAACAAAATCCATTCCCAGATTGCGATCCATAAGTTCACCTCGCTTTAGTCTACGCTGACTTCAGGGGACAAGCCCCGTTTAAAAGGATACCTGAAACACCGTGCTGGGCGTTCACAGGAGGCGTGGCTGACCTGGGTGAAGGGCTGCCTTCGGGTATAATCCATGTGCTATGCAAAACGAGGGCAATCGCTACGAGGTTCAAAAAGCCACCTGGCGCGTGAAGGTCGGTCTTGCCGAGATGTTGCGCGGGGGCGTTATCATGGATGTCGTGAACGCCGAGCAGGCGCAGATTGCAGAAGAGGCAGGCGCTGTGGCGGTGATGGCGCTGGAGCGCGTGCCCGCCGACATCCGACGCGAGGGCGGCGTCGCCCGCATGGCAGACCCCCTGAAAATCCTTGAAATCAAAGAAGCCGTATCCATCCCCGTGATGGCGAAATGCCGTATCGGGCACTTCGCGGAGGCGATGATTCTGGAAGCGCTGGGTGTGGACTTCATCGACGAGAGCGAAGTGCTGACCCCCGCCGATGAAGAACACCATGTGAACAAGCACGCTTTCAAAGTGCCTTTCGTGTGTGGGGCGCGCGATTTGGGCGAGGCGCTGCGCCGAATCGGCGAAGGCGCGGCAATGATCCGCACTAAAGGCGAAGCGGGCACGGGCAACATCGTGGAAGCCGTGCGCCATATGCGCGCCATTATGCGCGACATCCGCCGAATCCACAGCGCGCCCGAAGATGAACTGATGGCTATCGCCAAGCAACTTCAGGCGCCCTACGACCTGGTGGTGGAGATTCATCAGACGGGACGACTGCCCGTGCCGAACTTCTCGGCAGGCGGAATCGCTACCCCTGCAGACGCGGCGCTGATGATGTGGCTCGGCGCCGAAGCGGTGTTCGTCGGCTCTGGCATCTTCAAGTCGTCCGACCCGGTGAAGCGAGCGCGGGCGATTGTCGACGCCGTAACCTACTATCGTGAACCGGAGATGCTGGCAGAAATCTCCAAAGGCTTGGGCGAGGCGATGCCAGGGCTGGATGTGCGCAAACTCGCCGAAGAAGAGCTGCTGGCAGTGCGTGGCTGGTAAATGAAAATCGGCATCCTGGCGCTACAGGGCGACTTCGAAAAACATGAGGCGATGCTCCGCCGCATCGGCATAGACTCACAGCAGGTGCGCAAACCCAGCGATCTGGAGAGCGTCGACGCGCTGATTATCCCAGGCGGCGAAAGCACCACCATCGGCAAACTAATGGAGCGCTACGGGCTGGATGACGCCATTCGTGAGCGCGTGGCGCAGGGCATGCCCCTCTACGGAACCTGCGCTGGCATGATTCTGATGGCGCGCGACATTGAAGGCAGCGACCAGCCCCGTCTGGGCGTATTGGAAATTGCCGTCCTGCGCAACGCCTTCGGCAGCCAGCGTGAAAGCTTCGAAGCAGACCTGCCCTTCGAACCGTTTGAAACGCCCGTGCGCGCTGTGTTCATCCGCGCACCGATTGTTACGAAAGTAGGGAACGAAGTGCAGGTGCTGAGCCGATTCGAAGACAAAATCGTAGCCGTTCAGCAGGGCAACCTGCTGGCAACCGCCTTCCACCCCGAGCTCACCGACGACGAACGCATCCACCGCTACTTTTTGAGCTTCATCAAATAAAAATTGCGCCGTGCGTGGCGAGAACCGCACGGCGCATTTACCCTCGCGCAGGCATTAGGGGAGAGGACTTAAACCTCTCGAACGATGACGCCTGTAGTATCCCCCATGTCGGTTTAAGGCGGGGTTAAGCCATGTTAGGGCTTCGTTAAATTTGCCTTCTGGAGAACCAGAGCGCCTTTCAATCGTCGAATAGGGTATAAGTAAAGAAGGGAGTGGCTTTTCACTCTCGCTCAAAACCAAACTGCAGGGAGGTTTCAAAGATGCGTAAACCGAACCGTTTCTGGTGGGTTGTTCCGTTCAGTATCGGTGTTTTGCTGTGGGGCGTCTGGAGCGTTGTTTTCTCGTCCACCCCGCTCAAGGAGGGCAGTCCCGCGCCCGATTTCACCCTGACCACCCATGAGGGCAAGCCGTTCCGACTCAGCGAGCATCGGGGCAAGTGGGTGGTGCTGATGTTCTACCCGAAGGCGATGACGCCCGGTTGCACGGCTCAAAACTGCTCCATTCGCGACTCGTATGACAAACTGAGCCAGTACGCCACCGTCGTGGGCATCAGTGTCGACTCGGTGGAGGCGCAAAAGAAGTTCGCCGAGCAGAATCATTTTAAACACCTGCTGCTGGCAGATGAGAAAGGCGAAGTGGCAAGTGCCTACGGCGTGCGCACCACCGCTGGGTTCGCCAGCCGCACCACCTTCGTGATTGCACCCGATGGCACCATCGCGAAGGTGTTCGAGAAAGCGGGCACCAGCAACCACGCTGAAGAACTGCTGGCGTTCTTCACCAGCCGCGCCGCGGCAAATGCAACCCCAGAAAAACCCGCCATCGGCAAAAAAGTGCCCAACTTCACCCTGCCAAATCTCAACAAAATGGAGGGCTTGCCTGAATCCATAACCCTTTCCCAGATTAAGGACAAAAAAGCAATCGTGATTATCTTTATGGCGACGCGCTGTCCGGTCTCCCTCGCCTATGACCAGCGCATGGCGCAACTGGCGAAAGAGTTCACCCCCAAAGGCGTGCAGTTCATCGGCATTAACTCCAACCACATCGAACCCGATTCGGAAGTGGCGGAACACGCGAAGTCCAAAGGCATCCCGTTCCCCGTGCTGAAGGACGCGGGCAACCGTGTGGCGGACGCCTACGATGCGAAGGTAACACCTGAAGTGTTCGTGGTGGACTCGAACATGGTGCTGCGCTATCACGGCGCCATCGATGACAGCCAGAACGAATCGCGTGTCAGCAGGCAATACCTGCGCGACGCGCTGAACGCCCTTCTGGCAGGCAAAGAACCGCCCGTCGCGGAGACGCGCGCCTTCGGATGCAGTATCAAGCGCGAACCGAAATCCTAACCCATCACCATTTCGCCTGATTCGTCGCCCATCATGCGCGGCGGGGCAGGCGCCTCTTTCACGGCACGCTCGTCGAACAGATCGACGGGCGTGCCAAACTGCGGCGAAGCATACGGCAGGTGCGTGCTGCCCCGCGCAAGGATATGCAGGTAGTTCGCGCTGTCGCCCTCGTAAGGCATACCGTGATTCCACGGAACCCACGAACGCGCGTTACAGTAATGGCACACCAGAGACCGACGCCAGCGATCCGTCGTGCGGTTGGGATAGGAACGGTGGAACAGATGCCCATCAAAAAACAGCACATCACCCGGCTCCATCGGCACAGGAATGGGGGGCGGATAGCGGCGCACAATACGCGTGAGCGTGTTCACCGCATCGTCCAAATGGCTCACATTCTGCACTGCATGCAAATCCTCAAAGGCGTTTTGCGCATGCACATGCCCATACATCTGTTCAGGGGGGTAAATCGGTTCGCAATGGGAGCCAGGAACGATCCACAGGCAGCCGTTCTCCTCATCGGCAGGTTCCAGCGCCAGCCACGCCCCAATCAGCGTGTCGGGATAGGTGGTAATGTAGTACGAATCCTGATGCCAGCCCTGACCGCCTGTACCGGGCGGGTTATAAAACAGCATCGTCTGTAGCGCCAGCACATCGGGACCAATCAGCGCTTCCAGCACATCCAGAATGCGCGGATGCAATAGCCCCCACTCAGCAATCGGGTCTACCCGATGGAGCTGATGAACGCGCGTGCCCGTGCGGTGAACCTCCTCTATAGAGGCTTTGTCGGACTGTTGCAGGGCGCCGCCTTTGCCAGCGGGTGCGTGGGTCGCCTCCCAGCGCGCGTTCGCCCAGTCCAGCAACTTCTGCACATCTTCGGCGGAAACCAGCCCCGATACTTTGAGGTACCCTTCGCGGCGATAATGAACATATTCAGCTACTTTGACCTTATAGCGGTCAGCCCGCTCTACAGCGCGTGGGATGTATGCCATCGTTCGCCTCCTGAGAGATATTATACAACATTTTGCGGAGTGTCTCCGAGATGGGCGTCTACCTGCGCCATACGCTTCAGGGTTTCCTCCAGCGCGGCGACTATCTGGCGGTAGGTCTCAATCTCGGCGTTGGAGAGGGTGCGCTCGCGCCGATCCTTGAGCCACTGCTGACACACCAGATAGCCCCCAAAGGTGAAGTTCCACACGGCTTTGGGGACGCCTTCGAAATATTGCGCTGGGTTAATCCACACACGCCCATCGTGCGTGTCAGGGACGGGCGCATCGTAGCGCGGGAAGCCCTTCTCCACGCGGTTGCTGCCCGACACGGGATAGCGCACGGGCGACCCCTTCAGCTGCGGCGCTTGCAACAGATGAAGGTCTATCAGCGCCTGCCCCAACGACGCCAGCGCATCAAATTGCTCGGCACTAACAGGCAACGGCACGCGCGGAAAATCCTGACGCAAAAAGCTCGCATAACGCTGGCGGTAGGTTGGACTGTATAACACAGCATATAAATACGCCAGCACCTGCTCTGGCGACGGCTTAAAGCCAATCCGTTCCGTCAGCGCACGCAGGTACTCCGCCTTCAGGTTCGGCTCTTTGCGCACGCTGACCGTCCCATCCGCCAGAGTCTCGCGGTGATAGAGGTAGAGCGGGAAGACATAGGTCGTTTCTTTGGTCTTATTGGAGAGCGCGCAACACTCCACCAGCGTGCGAGCCACGCCTGCCAAAGCCCATTCCTGATTGTGTTGCGACTGCTGACGCGCCGAAAGCAACGCCACATTCTCGCCTGCCAGCAGATGGCGCATCACTTCTTCGCGGGGCAGTTCCACGACGGCAGGCGAGTAGTAGAGGTAGCGCACATCAAAAGGGCGGTAGAGGCAGCGTTGCAGGCGTTGCTCCCAGTCGGGGTCGTTCGCCAGATCATGGCGTTTTGCCGAAAGCTTCCAGTCGCGCGTGTCGGGCAGGCTATAGCGCTCGCGTATCTCGTTATCGGGGATTCGCCCTGTGTCCCGAAACTCGGCGATTCGCTGACGGAGCGCGTCGCGATCAAAATCTATCGCAAAATGGTCGCGGTGAGTCTTGACGCCTGTTGAGTGCAGGTGAAAGATGTCGGTCAGTTTCCAGCCCTGTTCATACTGCTGGCGGAGCGGCTCATCCTGCGGCAGGAACAGATAGAAATCGGGCTGCGGCTGGAGGGTTTGCCATGAGGTCGTGTCCACATCGTTCGCGTTCAGGTAGGCGTATTTGGCATCGCGCTTGCCCCACAGGTCGGCGTAATAGACTTTGCATGCGCTGGGTTCGCTGGCGTGCTGGCTCGCAGGCAGTCGCACAGCGAGCAGAATTGCGACGCCCTGCTGGATATCGAACACATTCTCATCGGGCGCGCCGTCGGGTGCGGTCTCCTTGCGACGCACATTCCCGTGCAGGTTCAGGATGTAGAGCTCATCGAAGGCTTCCATCAGGGCGCGGCGCATGCGGCGAAAGGTCGGGTTGTCCAGATAACTGTGATTGGTGATGAGCGCCAGAATCCCGTGTCCTGTTTGCTCCAGTCGCCACTGCGCCCAGCGGATGAACTTTACATAGTCGTCCAGCAGCAGTTTGGGGTTCTGCTCGCGCTGGCTATCGCGCGGGTAGTAGCGCTCGCGCACGAGGTTCTCAATCCACTCGTTGCGGTTGGCGGAATGCACGCTGTAAGGCGGGTTGCCAATCACCACGAGAATGGGGGTCTGCTTTTTGATGGCGTTGGCGGCGACGGCTTCTTCAGACAGCACGCGCCACAGCCCCAGCTCCATCACAATCTGGTCAAGGGGCTTCTCGAGGGTGTTGATGAGGTAGACGCCCAGCCGCTTAGCGGGCGGGGGCTGACCGTCGGGGCGCAACAGCAGGCTTAGCTTGAGGTGTGCAATCGTGTAGGGCGCCATCTGCAGCTCGAAGCCGAAAATTCGGTCAATCAGCGTGCTGAGGGTTTCATTGTTCCACAGCCCGCCCAAGCCTTTGCGCTCCAGCGTATGCCGAATGAACGCCACAATCTCGGCAAGGAACGAACCCGTGCCGCAGGCGGGATCTAAAATGTAGAGGGGCGAGGGCGCATCGGGTTTGGGCAAGGTCGCCAGCCCATCGGGGAGGTCAAAACGGCTCTGGAGCAGCCGATGCACCGAGCGCACGATGTAGCCCACCACAGGTTCGGGCGTGTAGTAGACGCCGCGCAGCTCGCGCTCGCGCGGGTCGTAGGCTTTGAGGAAGGTCTCGTAAAAGTGAACTACGGGGTCTTCGCGTTGCATGCGTCGCCCGAAATCGCGCTGGATGCTCGCCATATCGGCGATATGGAGCAGGTAGACCAGATCATCGATGAAACCCACAAACGGCTCGTTGTCGAGGGCTGTGCCCGTGAGCGTATCAAACAGCTGGCGCAGGAGCGGGTTGGAGCGGGGGATTTCGTGCGCCGCGCCCACACGCTGGAACGGCTTATGAGGCGGGTGATACCAGCGTGCAGCGAACAGCCCGTAAGCCAGCGTTTGCGCCAGCATATCCGCAAAGGTCGGGATGTGTTCTGGCTTGTCCAGCGCGGGCATCAGCGTGCGGGCGAACGCGGCGCGTAAATCTTCCAGCAACGGTGAGGGCGCGTCCGACCGGAGGTTCTCAATCAGCATGCCACGAATCAGATGAGCGTAGCGTGCCATGCGCTGGGCGAGCGTGTCGGCGTCGGCAATCGGCTCAGGCGCCTGCGTGAGAAACGCTTTCAGCAGCGCTTCGGTCTGCTCAATGCCCTGCGGGAGCGTTTGCAGGCGGTTGCCGTTGAGCGTCGCGAGGCGCGCCTGCTGACGCAGTATGCCGTTCACATACCAGCGGAACTCCAGATAGTTGGTCAAAATGAGATTCGGCAGGGCGTCGCGGTAGCGCCTTAACTGCTCGGAGTTTTCAATTGTGTCCAGCGGCGCACTGACTTCTTTGGTTTCGAGGTAGCCAATCGTTGCGCGAACCGACTGGAGCGTACGCTGGACGGCGAGGTCGGGCGCGCCACACTCAATTCGGCGCGGCTCGTTCAGGGCAATAATATCGGGCGCGAGGCTTTCCACCAGCTGCTTGAGCACAGGACGCAACGCGCCTTCGGTCGCATCGCCTGAGGAAAGCGCGTCTTCCACCTGTTGGAGGTAGTTGCGAAAAGGCAGCATCGTGTTCTGATGGATTATACCTGCCCAACGCGTGTATCGAGTGTAAGTACTCTACAGGCTGAACGCCTTCAGCAATGATGGGGCAGGATGAGGGATGGGGAGGTACTTCTGACGGCTGAAGCCGTTCCTATGAGACGGAGCCGACCTCCGTCGGCTCAAGTAGCACGCGCATCTTGCGCGTGAACAGGGGCAAGATGCCCCTGCTACGAGAAGCCAGCGCAGGCTGGCTTCGTTTATTAGGAACGGGTTCACCTGCTCTGTCGCAAAGATACCTGTTGATGCCCCCCTCCGCAAGGTTCCCCCCGCAAACGAGGGGAACCGAGAACAGGGCTACCGTGAGGCTGGAAGCGCCAGCGCGTGGCAGGGTTCGGTTCCCCTTGCGGAGCAGGGGGAACCTGCAGGAGGAGGTCTCGGAACGCTCGTGCCCCTATCCTTGCGACAGAGCAGGTTCACCCGTCCTGTTCAGCGGAGATTTTTTGAACGCCCTCACCCCTAAACCCCTCACTCAAACACCTCTTTCAGCGGTATCTTCAATCCTTCCAGCACGGGCGTGCCGTCCAGCGTTTCATTTTCCGAAAGCACCTGCACCTGCCCCTCGGCACGCCACACCTCCACCACCCGCCGCTGGGGGTCTACTATCCACACCACCTGCACCCCGCCTGCCAGCCACTCCTGCGCTTTCTCCCGCACGGCGGTTTCGGTCTCGTTGGGGGAGACCACTTCCACCACCAGGTCAGGCACAATCGGGCAGA
>CAZQPV010000014.1:0-23462 GCA_964595265.1 uncultured Fimbriimonadales bacterium | reverse complement strand
CTGACGGCTTACGCACAGACCGAGTAGAGCCTTCTTCCATAGGGTTGTTCAACCTCCTTATCGGGGCACGAGCCAGTAGATCAGCCCCGCGACGGCGATTCCGAGCAGGCTACCCAGAACGACCTCGCGCAGGCTATGCACTTTGGCTTCCACGCGGCTCTGGGCAACCAGCGCGGCGAGCAATAGCGCCAGAATCGACGCCAGCAGATTACCCGACACGATAATGATGGCCATCGCGAAGAAGAACCCCAGCGCGGCGTGCCCGCTCATCGCGCCCCCGTGAAACAGGCGCACCTTGCCCTGCGTGGAAAGCACCTTCACCAGGGAGACCACCACAAAGATAATCACCGTGCCCATCGTCAGGGCGACGGCAAGGGTCGGCTCGGCGCGTTCCATCCGCAGGCGAATCTGCTCCAGACGCAAATCGCCCATAAACAGCACCCATGCCACCACCACCGCGTTCAGCGTCGCCACCAGCACCGCGCCCGCCGCAATATCTTTGGCGAACTTCGCTTTGGGGTGATACTCTTCCGTCACCAGGTCCACTGTCGCCTCCACCGCCGAGTTGAACATCTCGGCAATCAGCACCAGCGAGATGGTGAACAGTAGCACCAGCATCTCGCGCTTGTCGAGGCGGAAGAGGAACCCCATCAGCAGCACCAGCACGACGCTGAAAAAGTGGAACCGCATGTGGCGCTGGGTGCGCACGACGGCGATGATTCCTTCCAGTGCGTACCGGAAGCCTTCCAGAGGGTGGCGGCGTATCCCGCCTGGCTCATGGGCTTCCGAATCCGGGGGGATTTCGCGTTGTTCAGGAGGGTCCGTTTTCATCGTATCGCGAGTACCACACCTCCTTCGCTGGGTAGCCGAACGCTCGAAGCACCGCGCACGCGCGCTGGTTCATCACCTGCTGCTCGTCTTCGGTCTCGTCGGTATACCCCAGCAGGTGGAGCGTGCCGTGCAACGCCAGCATCAGGATTTCGGTGATTAGATCGTGCCCGTTCGGCGCCGCCTGACGCAGCGCCGCCGGCACCGAAATCACCACCTCGCCCAGACAAACGGGCTGACCAGGCAAAACGGGTGAGGGCGACTCCAGATACCCGAAACTCAACACATCCGTGGGGCTGTCCACACTCCGATACTGCCGATTGAGCGCCTGCACCGTCGCGTCATCGGTCAGCAGGAAGTGAACCGCCATCGGGGTGTCGAGAGGCAGGCGTTCGGACTCCTGAGCAAAGAGCGCGGAGACAACCTGCACAAGGGCTGGCTCCACTTCAGCGTATTCCTGAAGCAGAGGGCGCACGGAGGGCGCAATCTGGACCGTTATCAGACGTTCAGCCACTGCGGACGGCATAGGTGTCAGTTCCCTCGGTGGGGGCGTTCGGGTATTCCACACGCCGATGGCGCGACGCCACCAGCACCCGCACAAACGCCTCCTCAATCCGCTTCAGGTCGCGGAAGGTCAGGGTGCTTTCGTCCAGCTGACCATCTTCCAGACGCATCGCGATCATATCATGCACAAAGTTCGCCAGTCGGGCGGGCGTCATCTCGCCCAGACTGCGAGTCGCCGCCTCCACGGTATCTGCCAGCATGATGATGCCCGCCTCGCGCGTCTGGGGCTTGGGACCTGGATAGCGGAAATGCTGTTCCAGCACGGGGTCATGCCCATCGCCAATCGCTTGGTGATAGAAGTAGGTAATCAGGCTGGTGCCGTGATGCTGGGCAATAATATCACAGAGGGCAATCGGCAGGCGGTGCTGGTGCGCCAAATCCACACCGTCGCGCACATGCGAGGCGATAATGCGTGCGGAAAGCGCAGGGTTGATGCGTTCGTGGGCATTAAGGGTGGTCTGGTTCTCGATATAAAAATCGGGTTTGGTCAGTTTGCCGATGTCGTGATAGTAGCCTGCCACACGCGCCAGCAGGGGGTCGGCGCCGATAGCAAGCGCGGCTTCTTCCGCGAGTTGCCCCACCATCTGGCTGTGGAAGTAGGTGCCAGGCGCCTTTTCGCGCAGTTCGCGCAGAAGGGGGTGTTCGGGCGACGCGAGCTCCATCAGCGTCAGGGGGGTCGCAAGGCGGAAGGGACGCTCAATCAGGTTCAGCCCCAGCCAGAACAGCGCAATCGCGCCGATCCCACCGATGGCGCCCCAGAACGCGCTGA
Source organism: uncultured Fimbriimonadales bacterium (assembly GCA_964595265.1). GTDB lineage: Bacteria > Armatimonadota > Fimbriimonadia > Fimbriimonadales > GBS-DC > LDYB01. The sequence continues at coordinate 21,301 of CAZQPV010000014.1, read as the reverse complement.
TTCCTGCCTGCAGGGGCGGGGCGCCCGTCTTCAGCGCCATCAGTCCCGAAGCGCACGCCAGCAGCAGGCTCAGCAGCACCCCTGTCCACACCATATGCGCGCGCCGTCGCATGGGGGCAATCGCCAGCGCGGACGCCCACGCCGCCAGCCCGACCACGCCCAGCGTGTGCGGCGGCAGGTTCAGCGTCAGCCCCACACCCAGCAACAACACCGCCGAGACAATCAAAGCCGCGAGCGGATGAACCAGCACGCTCAGAAGCATCGCCCCTGCAACCAGCGGCGCGAACGAGAGGAACCCGTGTGTGTGCGTCAGCGTGCCGCCATCGGCAATCGCGGAAGCCAGGCGAACACCGAGCAGGCTTACCAGCCCCACAATCAACAACAGGGCAATTCCCGTTTCACGAGCGCTGTGCGCAATCGGCGAGCGGAGCGCTAACCCTGTGGGGCGGTAAAGACCCAGATAATGCAGCATCGGGATCATCAGCCCCACCTGCGCAAGGGCAATCACGAGCCGCTCCAGCCACTGCGCGGGCAGGGCGCGCAACTCGCCATTCAACAGGGTCAAGCACCCCACCGCGAACATCCCCACCGCCACATGCCCCCAGTAAATGGGGAACGACCACGCACGGTGATGAATGCCCGACTGCCCGCGACTCCTGCGCAGAGTCGCTCGCCCAATGCGCATGATGGTCTCTGACCTACTTCTTCCGGCGGCGCTGCTTCTGGCGGCGACGCCGCTCGGACGGCTTCTCGTAGTGTGTGTGCCGTTTGTACTCCTGGAGAATCCCACTCTGCTCCAGTGCCTTCTTAAAGCGCTTGAGCGCATTGTCTATCGACTCATTCGGACGAATCGTTATCTGTGCCAATGCTCATCTGCCTCCTTCCTTTGCAGGATGGGATTCAATTCTACCCGATTTCCCACGCTCCTGCAAAGGCGCTATAATTCTATCGGATTCGCGCGTGGAAAATCAAGACCTGAGTTGTCTAATCAGGCGGAAGCGACGCGACCAGCATCAACGCCACGCAGCTCGCTTGGGCGATTAGCACCAGTGTGCCCAGAATGATGGCGACCCACGCATGGATTGTGCCTCCGGATTGGTACAATTGCTCCATGCGAAACGGCGCGTTTTGGGCGGTGGTGGTGATTCTGGTGAGTGCGGCAATCATAGTGCGCCTGTTGTATCGCCCACCTGAAGATGCTCACGAGCGGATGCATGCCGCGGAAGTAAAGGCGCAGGCAGCCATTCAGTCGTTAGCATCCCTGCCCACTGCGCAGCGGTTACAGAAACTGAGGGAGTATCTGTCGCTTCAGTCGCCGATTGCGGTGCGTGCGGAGGCGGTGGAGGCGCTTGCCCGAATCGACTCGGTGGAATCGCATGCTCTGCTCCGCGAAGCTCTGCGCGATTTTGCCTCGCCTGTGCGCGTGCGGGTTGCAGAAACGGCGTCTTCCCAGCCACGCGATGAGGCACTGGCACTCCTTGTAGACTGCCTCGCCGACCACGATACGGAAGTGCGTCAGAGCGCGCTGCTGGCGCTCCAGCAGGTGCGCGACCGACGCGCCACAAGTGCCCTCATGACCCTTCTTCGCGAAGACCCGAACGAGCAGACCCAGCACATGGCGATGGGGGCGCTCCGCGCGCTTACAGGACAGCCTTTTTATGCCCGCTATACTGACCCGCCCGCGAAGCGCCAGCAAGCGCGCCAGCAGTGGCTGGCGTGGTGGGCAAAGGCACAGGCAGAGTTCCCCGCCATGGCGCCGCGCCCCGTTCATCCAAGCCAGACCCAACCCGCGCCCGACCTGACCCTGCGCACCCTGGACGGCGCCCAGATTGCGCTTCATCGCCCGCAGAAGCCCCTGCTACTCCACTTCTGGGGCACATGGTGCGGCGCCTGCCAGAACGAGCTGCCTCATCTCGTTGAATTCCATCGCAAGTACGGCACTCAGGTGCAGGTGGTCGGCGTCGCTTTTGATGAACCTGAAGGTGCGCAGGGACTTCAGCGCTTCTGTGCCACGCGCGGCGTGCGCTACCCCCAGGTACTTGGCGACGCGCGCATTCGCGAAGCCTTTGACATTCATGGCGTACCCCAGTCGGTGCTTATCGACACGCAGGGGCGTATCCGCTTCTGGTGGGTCGGCGTGCGCGACGCCGCGACTTTCGAGCGCGCGGTGCAAATCGTTCTGCGGTAAATGCTTTGCCCAGAGAATATAGGGAGCAGAGCCGCATCGCTCTGCCCCCGCTCTCTTAAATCACGCGGTTGCGTCCGTCGTCCATCTGGGCGTTCGGACGAATCGGCTTCACGCTCGCGACATATTCGGGTTCGTAGTCGATGAGTTTCAGCCAGTCCTCCATCACATCGGACTTGGGGAAGATTTCGTTTTCGGCGTATTCGCGCTCAATCGCGCGCTTGAGGTCGTCGGGGCGGATGCCGTGTTCAGCGTTCGGCTCCTCAATCGCGCGGCGGATGGCGTACTCCTTCGCTCGATCCACCACCGACTTAATCAACGCGCCGCTGACCAGGTCGCGCCAGTAGAGCGTCTCGACGCCGCCGTTGCGCAGGTAGACCTGCAGGAACTCCGTATCGGGCGCCTTGCGCCAGAGGTGCTGCACCGCCTGCTCGATCAGGCACTCCCGCGCCTCCTGATAGGAGTCGTACTCGCTGACGAAGGCGGGGTCTAAAGGCAGGTTCTCGTGCAGATAGATGCCGAAAATCTCGCGCGTCGCCTCGCGGTCCGGGCGGCGCACCTTGACCTTGCGGTCGATTCGCCCGGGGCGCAGGATGGCGGGGTCGATATAGTCGGGACGGTTGGAGGTCAGCAACACCACCACATTTTCGAGGCTGACCAGACCGTCCATCTCGGCGCAGAACTGGGGCACGACGGTGTTGGAGATGTTCAGCCAGCGTCCCGAGCTGCGCGTGCGCAGAATCGACTCCGCCTCGTCGATAAAGATGAACACCAGATAGCCCTCTTTCGCCTTTTCGCGGGCAATCGCGAAAATCTCGCGCACCATCCGCTCGGTCTCGCCCAGCCACATGTTCAGAATCTTGGGACCGCTGATATACATAAAGTATTCCTTCATGGGTCTGCCGAGCCGCTCAGAATACTGGCGAGTGAGGTTATAGGCAGTCGCTTTGCCAATCAGCGTCTTGCCACAGCCGGGCGGACCGTAGAGCAGAATCCCTTTGAGCGGCTGCTTATCGAACTTCTTATAGATTTCCGGATGAAGCAGCGGCAGTTCGATGGTCTCCCGAATGAGCCGAATCGCTTCCTCCTGACCGCCAATCTGGCTCCATTCGATGGGCGGCACTTCCTCGAAGTAGTAGTCGCGCACTTCCTGATGGGGAATATGCTCAATCGCGACTTTGAAGTTCGGCTCGATGCGCACCTCGTCGCCTGGCTTGATGGGCTGCCCCATCAGGTCGGTGGAGCGGAACACGATTCGGGAGGTCATCCCCTGCGGGTCGTTGGCGACGCGGAGGCGTTTTTCGTCTAACACCTCCTGCACCTTCACAATCGGACCCGCGGGGTGATAGCCAAGGTCGCCAATCACCGCGAACGCCTCATTGACCTTGACTCGCGTGCCCACGCGGAAGTTGGGGTTTTCCAGTTTGGGATCAATATTGGCGTAATACTCACTGTCTCCGAGCGCAATCATGGCGACGCCCTCTTCGGGCTGGTCCAGAAAGACGCCAATTCGGTTGGCGGGCGAGGTGAGCTTCTGATAAGCCTCTTCATATTCCTGAAGCGCTTGCATCGCCTCCTGCATCTGCTTCTCGTCGACTTCCAGCTGGTGTTTGAGCAGTCGCAGGAGCTGGATCAGTCGGAGATCGGTGCGAGGGGCGATGCGCATAATCTCTTCCAGAATCCCCAGCGCGCGTATCTGGGTTTCGGGAAGTTCGAACTCGTCGTCGTAGTCATAGCGGCGTGCCATAGAAAACCTCCTTGCTGGCTTACAGGGGAATTATACTCCAATTCCGCATAAGAGGTTTCCGATGGGGTATACTACAGGCGGGCACATGGCGGGGAAAAGAGTGGGGTTATGCCCACTCTTTTCTTTATATCACCGTGTGTCCAAGGGGGTAAGCATGATGTGCAACGAAATCATCGAGGTTTTGAAGCAGTTAGAGAAGGAGCGTAATGTTCCGCTCCCAGAGCTGATGGCAGCCCTGGAGGGCGCGATAGCGAACGCCTATCGCAAACATCGCCATCTGCCCAGCAGTGCCCGGATTCGCGCCCAGTGGGCACCCGAAGCCCCCAACTGTTTCCGCGTGTTCGTTGAGAAGGAGGTTGTGGGAATCGTCACCGATGAGAACACCCAGATTAGCGTGGAGGAGGCACGTAAGATTGACCCGAACCTCGAAGTGGGCGACACGGTCTCCATCGAGATGTCGTTGGAGGAGATGGGGCGCGTGGCAGTGCAGAACGCCTTCCAGATTCTGGTGCAGCGCCTGCGCGAGCTGGAGCGCGAACACGCGATGCGCGACCTGCAAGCTCATGTGGGCGATGTGATCACTGCCCGCGTCGAACGCTTTCAGGGCAACACGGTTATTCTTTCCTACGGGCGTGTGGAAGTAATTCTCCCATATCGCCATCAGATTGAAGGCGAGCACTACGCGATTGGCGATAACCTAAAGGTGCTGATCCTGGAAGTGCAGGCGCCCCAACGGGAAGGTGGACGCGAGCCGCGCCTGCGCGATATGAAAGTGATTGCCTCCCGCACCGACAAGCGGTTGGTTGCACGCCTGCTGGCGCAGGAGTCGCCTGAAGTTGCCAGCGGTGAGGTGGAAATCAAAGCGATTGCCCGCGCTCCTGGCGAGCGCACGAAGATTGCCGTGCATTCGCGCAACCCCCTGGTAGACGCCGTGGGCGCATGTCTGGGACAGCGCGGCATGCGCATTCAGGCGATCAGCAACGAACTGGCAGGCGAGCATATCGATGTGGTGGAATGGAGCAGCGACCCCGAAAAGTTTATTCGCGCGGCGCTCAGCCCCGCCCGCGTGAACCGCGTGATGATTACCGACAAAGAGAACAAACGCGCCGTGGTGGTGGTGCCCAATAATCAACTGCGTCAGGCAGTAGGCCGCGGCGGCGTGAATGTGCGCTTAGCCGAAGAGCTCACAGGCTGGACTCTGGAGGTTCACTCGGAGGAAGAGATTGCCAAACAGGAGCGCTCGGCACGGCGCGGCGCGTGAACCCATTCGGCGGTGCGCAGCGTGCATGCGCACCGCCCCCAAATCGCACCTTCTCCGATTCGTGCGTCTACCTCAGACCCAGCAGGTCGTGTTTGACCCCCAGCAAAACCTGCCCGGACGCGGCGCCTATTTATGCCCGCAGAAGGCATGCCTTCAACGCGCGCTGAAACGCAACGCCCTCAGCCGAGCGCTCCGAACGCCTGTGCCCTCAGCTCTCCTCGAAGCGCTGCTTGAAACGGCTCCGTAAAACTACCGGGAACGGGTATACTCTAACATCCAGGGAGTCGCGCGGTTTCTAAGGAGGGAAGCCTTGTTTATTCGGGAGAAACTGGGGTTCTGGCGGCGGATTCCCCCAAAACGATGGGGGGCACTGCTTCAGGCAGTGGTATGGGACACCCTGACGCTCTCACTAGCGCTGGTCGTCAGCATCGGTCTGGTGGAGAATTTTCGTTTCACGCCTGCGGACTGGCGCTTGATAGCGTGGGGCGCGCCCGCGCTTGCGGTCGCGGCATTTCTCCTGCTGTTTTCCAAAGGACTGTACCGGGTGCAGAGTCGCTATGCCGGTGTGGTGGACATGATTCACCTGCTGCAGGCGTCCCTGATACTGGGCGTATTGAGCGCAGTCGTGTTTTATGGGGGGGCAGTATGGCTGGGGCGCCCGTTCCGTGTGGTGGAGCCGGTTCTGTTTTTCTTTCTTATGGCGAGCGGGCTGGGCGCGTTTCGGCTCTGGCGGCGTGCATTTGACTGGTACGACGCGCTTCGGGATAAGGGACGCGAGCGCAAACGCACCCTGATTGTGGGCGGCGGCGACGCCGGCGAGATGGTCATGCGCGAAATCCAGCGCAACCCCGAATCGGGACGCCGTATCGTGGGGTTCGTGGACGATAACCCCCTCAAGCGCCATGCCCGTATTCATGGCTATCCATGTCTGGGCACAACCGAGGATATTCCGCAGCTGGTCGCCGAGTTCGGCATTCAGGAGATTATTATCGCCATCCCTTCGGCAGAAGGTTCCGCGATACGGCGCATCTTCGAAATCTGCCGACGCACCCCTGCACGCATCCGAATCGTGCCCTCCATCCCCACGATTTTTGAGAAGGGCGTTCAGCTCCAGCAGATTCGCGAGGTGGATATTGAGGATCTGCTCCCACGCGAGCCAGTGCGTTTTGATTTGCGGGCGGTTTCGGAATACATCGAGGGTGAGCGCGTGCTGATTACAGGTGCGGGGGGCTCCATCGGGAGCGAGCTGGCACGGCAGGTCGTGCTGCTGGGTCCTGCCGCACTCATCCTGCTGGGCAAGGGCGAAAACAGCATCTACTCCATTCAACGCGAGCTGATAGAGAAGCACGACTACGAGCCGCGCTGTGTGATTGCCGATGTGCGTGACGCCTCCCGCATCGAGGCGGTTTTCCGCGAGGAGCAGCCCACGATTGTGTTCCATGCCGCGGCACACAAGCATGTGCCCCTAATGCAAGCCAACCCGATTGAAGCTGTCAAAAACAATGTGCTGGGCACATGGGTCACGGCGGAGAGCGCGGCGCGTAACGGCGTGCGCAAGTTCGTCTATGTGTCCACCGACAAGGCGGTCAAGCCCGCCAGCATCATGGGCGCCACCAAGCGCGTGGGCGAGATGATTGTGCAGGCGCTGGCGCACGAGACCGAAACCGAGTTCGCGATTGTGCGCTTCGGCAATGTGCTGGGTAGTCGCGGCAGCCTCGTGCCCACTATTCAGGCGCAGATTGAAGCGGGCGGTCCCGTGCGCCTGACCCATCCCGAAATGCAACGCTACTTTATGAGCATCTCGGAAGCCGCGCATCTGATTATGCTGGTGGGCGCGTTTGAAAGCCGCGGCGACATTCACATTCTGGACATGGGCAAGCCTGTGAAGATTGTAGACCTCGCGCACGACCTGATCCGCCTCTATGGGCTGGTGCCCGGCAAGGATATCCAGATAATCTACACAGGCGTGCGCCCGGGGGAGAAACTGCACGAGGAACTTTGCTACGACGAGGAGCATCTGGAGCCGACCGTTCACCCCAAGATTCGGCGCGTGACGCACGGCAACGCGCCCGACTGGAAATGGCTGCGCCAGCAGCTGGAAGTGCTGATAGACCTCTGCGAGTCAAATCAGGCGGAGCGGGCGCAAACAATGTTGATGGAGCTGGCGACGGGCAGGCTGAAGCCGCCTTACAGCGCGCACGAGGTGAAGCGCGTATGAGGCGGCTCGCGCTGGCGCTGGCATCGGTGCTGGGATGGAGCGCATGGAGTCAGCAACTGCCCGTGCGCTATGACCCGCTCTACGATATAGGCGCAACCCTCCTGAAAGAGCCGCTGGCGCTGTCAGGCGCGCCCCGCGCCCGTGACGAATGGCGAGACGCCCTCCAGAGCGCGCCCCAGAGTCCCCTCCGCACTGTGGCGCTCTGGAAGCTCGGTGAAACGGAAACCCTGCCCGTGGGCTATGGCACGCTCTTTGTGCAGACCCACCTCTACGGATACCTGCAAGAAGACTGGCAGACCCCTGCCAGAGCGACCTATCGGGTGAGCGGGGTCTATACTCTGGGCGAGCGGGCGCTGCTGGAGATGGTCTGGAGCGACACCCCACGCCTCGCGCCTCCTCCAGGAGCAAACCTGCCAGAGCCGTCTCCCGAAGCGTTTGACACCATGCCGCTGGCACGGCTCACCTTTCGCACGGGCGCGTGGGAATGGCAGTTTGGGCGTGCGCCGCTGCGCTGGGCGGGCGGCTACAGCGGCGGGTTACTGGTCAACGACTCCACCCCCCCGATTGCCTATGGAAAGGTGGCGTTTCCGCTGCGTATCCCCCTGGTGGGGGAGTGGCGCTTCGAGCAGTTTTTCGCTCAGACGCGCCAGTCGGGGCAAACGGTGTGGTGGGGCGGGCGGCGGTTCGAACGCGAACTCGGAAAGCGATGGACCCTCTCGCTCGCGGAAGCCTTCAAAGCGCTGAGCCTGCCCGATGGCGCCCTGAGCCAGATTGCCCCCTATTATGCTTATCAAAAATGGATGAGTACCGCCGAGCGCGGCTCAGGCTGGTTCAATTATCTGGCGGAAATGGGGGTGCAGTACCAGTTCGGTGCGCACAATCGGCTCTATGCCTTCTGGCTGACCGACGACATGCGCGCGCCTGACTTTTGGGGCGGTCGGGGCGCCAGCACGCCGCGCAAAACCGCGCTGCTGATTGGGGCACGGCTCTCCCCCAATCCACAAACGCGCGTCGTGCTGGAGCTGGTGCGCACGGACGGCACGCGCGATGGCGGTGTCTATAGCAATTCGGGGCACGACCCCCGCTACGCCTACAACCTGAACGGCTTCCCGATGGGGCATCCCTTCGGCGCGAACCAGCTGGGCTTCTATGGACGCTTAGATTATGCGCATCGTGATTGGCTGGTCTCGCTGGAGGGATATAACCTGCGTCGGTCTCACGTGTGGTATGCGGGTGAGCGGGGGTTTGAGTTCAACGCGAGTTTGGCGCGCCAGCTGAACGAGCGCACGCTCCTCAGCCTGCACTATCGGACGCGCTCGCTGCGCAACGCGGGCGACCCCGACGCCCGATGCGGCTGGCAACTGGAGTGGCAACAGCGGTTTTAGAACCTGCAATCCTTGAAAACTGGTATTTTTACCAGCCGTGAGAGGCTCATGCTCGATGTATAATAGGGTATAATATGTGGTATAATATGGGCTAGGGCAAAACGCTCCCGAATCCTGAGAAATTCGCCCCTCAGGTTGTCCGGTTTTGGGCGGATTCGGAAGTCTAATTAGGCGAATGGGCAGAAAGGGAGCAAACGACCCGAATCCCTCAGAAAGTCTCATTACAAGAGGTCGTTGAATGATGAAACGAGCAACTTTGTGGTTGAGCAGTATCGCAATCGCCGCGCTGATGGCAGGCGCGAACGCGCAAATCTACACCTACACAGCGACTGGTCCGTTCAACATTCCAGGAGCAGGCACCAGTGGACCTGCGTCTGTATATCCCATCACCTTCAATGTCTCCGATAGCGGAAACGTTGCGTGGGTCGCTATTACGCTGGGTGGCTTGTCCCACACATGGTTCGACGACATCGATGCTTTGCTTGTAAGTCCAGCAGGCACAGCCGTGTTGTTCCTCTCGGACGCGGGCGGTAGCTCTGACCCGAACGGCGATTACACTTTTCGAGACGATATCTCTCTCTCCGTGATACCAGACAGTAGCTATGCAGCACCTGGCACCTATAACACTTCTTCCTACGTAACAGGCGACACTTTCCCTGCTCCTGCGCCGGCAGGCCCGTATGGAGGGAGCCTCACATTGTTCTTGGGCGAGAACATAACGGGTACCTGGTCACTTTACATCGTTGACGATCTTGGCGGCGATACAGGCAGCATGCAGTTCGCTACTCTGACCATAGCCGTCCCCGAGCCCGCGAGCATGGTCGCGCTGGGGGCGGGTCTGGCAGGTCTGCTGGGTCTGCGCCGGCGCAAGAAGTAATCACGCGGGCGTTTTCGCCCACAAATGTGGAGTGCGGAAGCCTCGCTTCCGCACTCCATGATTTTAACGAATCTTCGCGCTCAGCCCCTGCGCCATTTTAATCTCGGTGGCGTGGTTGACGGTGAAGGCGACTTTGTGCGTGACGGCGTCGAACAGGGCAGACGCGCTGGGGTGTCCGTTGCCGCTGGCTTTGACCCCGCCGAAGGGCAGATGCACTTCCGCGCCGATACTCGGCAGGTTCACATAGCCCACGCCGAACTCGCAGTGGTCGCGCACATAGCGCCACTTGCGGTAGTCTTCCGTAATCACCGCCATCGCCAGTCCATACGGCGTGTCGTTATAGACATGCACCGCCTCTTCCAGGCTGCTGACAGGGATAATCGCCACATGGGGACTGAACGCCTCCTCGCGTAGCACGAAGCTGTCGGAGCGATGCTTCATGCGGTACACAAACGGCGCCACGAAGTGCCCATACTGCAGCTCGCCCTCTTTCAGCAAGCCTCCTGGCAGTAGCACCTCCGCGCCCTCCTCGATCGCCTTCTGGTTATGGTGCAGGTACTTCTGCACGCCCTGCTCGTTAATCAGCGGTCCCATAAAGGTGTCTTCGTGCAGACCGTTGCCGATGTTAATCATGCGGGCGGTCTCCACAAAGCGGCGGGTGAACTCTGGTTCTATCTTCTCATGCACAATAATGCGGTTGGAAGAGACGCACCGCTGTCCGCTGGTCTTGAACGCCGAGAGGATTGCGGCGTGGACGGCGATATCGAGGTTGGCGTCGTCCAGCACAATCACGGCGTTTTTCCCGCCCATCTCCACGGCGCAGAACTTATGCTGTTTGGCGCATTCCTGCTCGATATACATGCCCACGGCGCGCGACCCTGTGAACACCACCACATCGACGCCGGGATGATGCACCAGCGCGTCGCCCGCGTCTTCGCCGTAGCCATGCACGACATTGATCACGCCGGGCGGGAAGCCCGCTTCCACGAACAGCTCTATCAAGCGGTGGGCGCAGATGGGCGTGTCCTCCGAAGGCTTGAAGACCACCGTGTTGCCTTCCAGCAGGCTGGGCAGGATCGTCCACAGGGGAATTGCCACCGGGAAGTTCCATGGCGTGATGCACGCCACGACGCCTTTGGGTTTACGCAGGATATAGGCGTCTTTTTCAGGGATTTCGCTCTCAACAATCTCGCCGTGCGGCATGCGCGCCATGCCAGCGACATACTGCGCCATGTGCAGGGCTTCCACCACATCGGCGCGCCCCTCATTAATCGGCTTGCCGCATTCGCGGGTCACGAGTTCCGAGAGCGCGTTCAGGTCGCGTTTAATCAACTGGGCTAACTGGTCTATGTATTCGCCGCGCTTGATTCGGGAGAGTCGCCGCCACGATTCGAACGCCTCACGCGCCGCCTGTACGGCTTTATCCACATCTTCGGCGGTAGAGCGGGGGGCGGTTCCGATAATCTCGCGGGTATCGGCGGGGTTGTAGCTTTCAAAGCGCGCTCCAGAGATCGATTCCTGCCACTGACCACGAATCAGGTTCTTCGCTTCGACTGGCTTCATCATTAGGACCTCCTTCTTTTGTGCGGCTCGCCTTTGAGCCATGGGAATTGTACCCGAAGCCAGCATGTCGGCAACAGAAAGCCCCCCTGCCCGGGCACAGAGCAGGGGGGCGTTTGGCGTTTCGGCGTTAGAGGGAAGCCTAAGGCAGGGTCGCCATTTCGCCGTAGAGACCCCACAGCGCCCAGTCGCCGCGCCACTGCATGGGGGTGTTGCCAACGGTCCACGCCATCCCTCCCGGCACAGTGTTAATAGAGGGCTGGAAGTCGTTGGCGGTGGGGCACTTCGCGAGGAAAGCGTCCGCCTTCATCCACTTGGCGTGTCCGTCCACATAGGTGATAATCATACCGTCCATGTGGGGTGCGACCTTGCGGTCAGGACTTGCGGCGCGAGGCTGCCCGTAAATCAGGATTTCCCAGAGATGTCGGTGCGCCATTGGATAGGCGGTTTGAATCGGCTGCTGTCCCACCACATAGTGGCGGATGCCGGGGAACTTGTCTTCCATCAGAATCATCGTCTCGGCGGGGCGCAACACGCCTGCCATCGTGCCGCCCAGAAACGAGTTGCGAATCTGATAGTTCTGCGGGGGGCGGTTCCAGGTGTTGAGTGCGCCCGTGATATGGAGCGCCAGCGCATAGCCCCCGTCATAAATCTCGCCGTTCTGCTCCCATGCCGTGCGATCGAACGAGCGGCTGGGGCAGAAGAAAATCTGAATGTTCTTCACATACGGATAAATCCAGTATTGCCATTTATAGTGGTTTACGCGCTGACCGTAGGGACCCGTGCAACCCGTGGCGTTCGGCTGGTAAGGCAATCGCGCGGGCGCGATGCAGTCGTCGTTGCGCGGGAAGGTTTCGTCGTAGTCATTCAGATACATCGTAATGCCGAGTCCTATCTGTTTGCAGTTTGAGAGACAGGTCGTTTGACGCGCTTTTTCACGCGCCTGGGCAAACACAGGGAACAGAATGGCTGCCAGAATCGCGATAATCGCAATCACGACCAAGAGCTCAATCAGTGTAAACGCTTTGCGCATAGGGTGTTCTCCTCCTGCGGGAATATTATACCCCAGATGAAAGGTTAAAGAGAGATTAGAGGTGGGCAGTCCAGAAAAACGAACGATCGGTAGCACGCGCATCCTGCGCGTGAGTTTGGGCAGGATGCCCAAGCTACGGAGAGCCAGCGGGAGCTGGCTTTTTATATTGGGAACGGCTTCAGCTGCTCTGTCGCAAGAACAGGGATTCGCTGGACAGGACGCGGGGGAGCGCGTCCGTACGGGCATCAGTAGGGGCACGGTTGCCGTGCCCCGCGCGGCGAAATGAATCGTGCCGTGAGGGGGAAATGCGCATCCTCGCGACAGAGCCGCTTCAGCCGTCAGAGAGAACTGCCCGACGCTACAGGAAAGGGGGCAGGGTATAATAGGCGTACCTATGCCCAAACGGAAGCGCAAGCCATTCCGACGCTACTTCACGGTCGCAGAAGCGAATGCGCTCCTGCCCGAACTGCAGGTGAAACTGCTTCGATTACAGGCGATGATGGCGCGCCTGCGCGAGGAGTACGCCGAGAAACAAGCCGAGCTGTTCCAGATTGCCCAGCGCAACGGCAAATACCCCAACTGGGAACCTTCTACGATTGCCCAGGAAGTGCATCGCGCCGTGGATGAGTTGCACGCGATGGGCGTGGTCATCAAAGATATCGACGAGGGCATCGTGGACTTTCCCCATCTGCGCGAGGGGCGTGAGGTCTTTCTGTGCTGGAAACTGGGTGAAGACCGCGTCCGCTACTATCATGAACTGGACGCTGGGTTCCGCTCGCGCAAGCGCCTTAATGAGGAGTGAACCGTGCTTCAAGTGCGTGCGCCCGGGCGGGTGAATCTCATCGGCGAGCATACCGACTACAACGAAGGGTATGTGCTGCCTGTGGCGATTCATCTCGGCGTGCGACTCTATGCGCAACCGCGCTCCGACTCGCGCTGTGTGATCTACTCGGAGACGCTGGACGACCAGATTGAGTTTGATCTCGGCGCACTGCCCCCGCCCAATGCGCTTCCTTCAGGCTGGATTCGGTATGTCGCGGGCGTTGCGGCGATGCTTCAGGAGCGCACGGGACGCATCCTCACCGGCTTTGAGGGCGTCATCACCAGCGACCTGCCCACAGGGGCGGGGCTCAGCTCCTCCGCCGCGTTAGAGGCGGCTTTCGCCGTGCTATGGAACCATCTGGATCAGCTCGGTTTAGACCGAAAGACGCTTGCGCTGCTGTGTCAGCAAGCGGAATGGCGTTATGTGGGCGTTCATTGTGGCGTCATGGACCAGTTCGCCAGCTTGCTGAGTGAGAAAGGCTGTGCCCTGTTTCTGGACACGCGGAGCCTTGCTACCGAATCGGTGCGCCTGCCGCATGAGTGGGTGATTGTGGTCGCCGACACGGGCAAGCCGCGCACGCTTACGGAGTCCGCGTACAACGAGCGCCGTGCGCAGTGTGAAGCGGCGACGGTCGTGTTCCGCACGATGCTGGGCAACACGGTGAGCGCTCTGCGTGATGTGGGCGAAGAAGATGCCCTGATTCTGCTGCCCCTGCTGGAAGAGCCGTTGCGCCGCCGCGCGCGCCATGTGATTGGCGAGAACGCGCGGGTACGCGCCTTTCTGCACGCCCTGCGCGCGGGCGATGCCCAGCGCGTGCGCGCCCTGATGCTGGCATCCCATATCTCGCTCCGCGACGACTACGAGGTCAGCTGCCCCGAACTGGATCAGATGGTGCAGGCATGTCTCGAATCGCCTGGGTGCGTGGGTGTGCGGATGACAGGCGCGGGGTTTGGCGGCGCCTGCGTGGCGCTCGTGGAACGCGCACAGTTAGACGCCTTTCTCAAAGCGGCAGAGCACCGCTACCGCCAGCAGAGCGCGTACACGCCACGCCTTATCCCCTGCGAAGCTTCTGGGGGCGCGACTGTTGTAGAAGATGAGGTATAATTTCCCCCTACAAGGAGGTGTGTTATGCGAATCCACACATGGATAGTTGGAACCCTTCTGGTCAGCGCCTGTGCGACGGCGCAGGTGGAACCCCGCGGTGAGAACCCCGCCATCCGGTTCAACACGCTTTTTGGCAGCACCGGGCTGATTACCGTGCCGACCTCCACCACCACGCGCCATGGGCGGTTCCAGCTGGGCACAGCATTTGGCAAGGATACGCGCACCGTCTCGCTCAACTGGGGCATCTTCCCCAGCATCGAGGTGGGCGGTGTGTTTGTGGACCGTCAGAACGCCGATAACAAAGTGCTGGGCACAGCGAAGGTTACCATCATTCCCCAGAACTTTGACTGGCTGGAGATTGGGCTGGGCACGATTGACCCGTTTGACGCCATCGAGCGCACTGCCTACGGAATCGCCAGCGTGAATGTGAGCGTGCCCGACGAAGCACAAGAGCGGGTCGTGGGGCTGCGCGTGCATCTCGGCTACGGCACCGGGCTGTTCCGTGATAAGGTAATCGGCGGCGGCGAAATCTTTCTCGGTGAACAGTTCAGCATCGTAGCGGAATATAACGGCGTGGACACCAACGCGGCGCTCCGCTATGTGCATGACGAGAACCTGCGCGTGCAGATGGGTGCTCAGGGTAAGGTCCTCTATTTCGCCACGACCTATGGGTTGAGTTTCTGAGAACAGCAGTCGTGGGAGCCTCGGCAAAGAGGTTCCCACGATACTATTTATCGAGAGGCGTTCTCCTCTACAACCTGGCAGCTATTCAGGGATCGAGCATCCAGAATACCATCTATAATAGCCTTGACTATCATCTGGATGTTGTTCTGTACTTTGAGTTTGCGCCGAATCGAAACCAGATGTTTTTTGAAGGTAGAGCGCGTGATACACAGAGTATAAGCAGCTGAGTCGATGTGACCAGTTTGTGCAAAGGCACATAGCACTTCCAACTCGCGTGGTGAAAGCCGATTGCGAACACCATCTTCGCTGTGCCTGGGTTCCCTGCCATTCATAGCATATCACCGCTCTATTGATTCAACGCTCTGATGGAAATTCCTGCTCTGGGGAAGCTCGAAGATGGGTCATTATCTGCACGCGCAAGTTCTCGGAGCGGGCACAGAGAGCCATTCGCTGGAAGAAGGCTCGCGACTCGGGCGCAGAAACAGTGTGTTTCTGTGCGAGCTCCCAGAGAGCTTGCTGTACCCCAGGTTCCTGTTCCCGACAGAACGCCTCCACCAGATGCACCAGGGGCACTGGCTCACGGTGAAAACGGAGAGCGGTGCAGGCTTCACGGCGGACTGTAGCGTCCTGATCAGAGGTTGCCGCGCGCCAGAGTATCCCTATCGCTTCGGGCAGTTCCAGAAACCGCAGGGCAGAAAGCGCCTGGCGACGCACCCAGGGATCTGAGTGGCTGACAAAGGGCTGAACCCACGGCAAGATGGTGGGTTGCGCACTGTTGCCCAGCGCGCTCAGGTAAAGCCCCTGATCGCGCGGTTCCGCCGATAGAGACAGGCGCTCGCGGAGCCATTGCATGATTTTCACTGCAATTGGATGGCGCGGAGCCAAACGCACCATTCCCCCAGCGCTGAGAACCCAGTTCGCTTGAATCGGGTCCTCAGCAGTTGCTGGAACCTTTTGAACCTGGCGCCACACATATTCCAGCAAATCGGGGCTAGTGCGCTTCAGCATAGCAAGCAGGTTGAGAAATTGCATAACCACCTCCTTGCGGCTCGCGAACCGCTCCACAAGCTGGATGGCAGCGCGTTGGGTGGCGACCGCGGCAGGGGTGTAGTCGCTGGCTGCCATCAGGCACGCCAGTATAAAAACCACAAGATAGTCGTTCGGTTCGATAGACACGAACCATTGAAGGAACTCGGGAATCCGATTTGGATAGAGGGCGAAAAACGCTCGCATCGGCACGAACACCGTGTTGTCGTTGAAGGATTTGTTCTGGCGATTGGCTTCACGGAGCCGTTGCTTTGCACGCTCCAGATCGAACCCACGAAGCGCTTCCCGAAAGAGCTGAGCGTTGAACTCATCGTAAGTCAGAATCTGCAAGATGGGGCGGCGCGTTCCCTTTCGCTGAAGGGTCGTCCACTGTTCTTGAAGACGCCGCGTTGCCGACTTGGAGATGGCTTGAGGCGACTGCGTTTGCTGGAGCGTAATCTGATATTCGGTAACGCCAAGATTCTCGACGCTGGACACAAGACGCAGAGTCCCCTGCAGCGCCATCAGACTCTGAGTGCGAGGATGGTAGTCAATTATGGAATGCGCGGTGAGCTGTGCCAGAGGCGCCATCGTTTCGGAGTCATCTGGGAGACGGGTGTGCCATGCTTTACAAAAGCGCCGTCGGTGCGGGTGACGCTCTGTAAGCTCGTAGGTAGCCCAGACTTCGCGATCCACCCAGCGTTCGATCACCTTCCACGAAGGCTGGGGGGCGTCGGCGATTTGAAACCAGCAAGCCAACTGGCGTAGAATCTCCTGCGCCAGTGGCGCCACACGCGATAGAAATATCCCGTTTTGCAGATGAAAAGGAGGCGTGTAGGTAATTGCGCAGGGGATCTGCAGGCAGGATTCAATCGCCGAGCACACGCGCGCTTCCAGTTCGCCTAAGCCCTCTGCTGCGAACTGACACTCGGTCACGGTGAGAAGCAAGCCGTGAGCAAACGGGAGATGTGCCAGATTAAGAGAGAAATCCAGCGTGACCCCGAACGCCTGAGGCATCCCGATGAGAGTAAGCTCGCTGCGCGTTTGCACTTGATAGCGAACGCGGTACGAAGCGCTTTCACCGCATCGAAGAGGAGGGCGAAGCGAGGGCGTTGAACGCTTCATCGGCTCAGGCGATAGGCGTGGGGCAAGCGCCCCACGCCAAAGGCAGCTTAGTTAAAGTAGTGGCGGCCGCTCCAGTTAATCAGCCAGCCCTCGTGGTTGAAGCCAGGCCAGTTGAACAGTTCGCCGCCTGTGCTCCACGACCATAAGAAAGCCCACAGTCCTGCTGCCCATGTAACACTGCCGCGCAGCACATTTTGGGCCTCGCTTCGGGAGCGGATATACCGTTCAGCATAGTAGCGCCCGTTCTCCTGACCAACCTGGACTCCAGCAACCGTGGGCAGCCGCCAGGTAGCGACATTAATCTGGGCGCGGAGTTCTGCCCACACGCCTGCAACCCAAATGCTGGCTTCTGCCCGGGCGTTACCATACCCGGAGAGATCCACACGCGGGGTAATGCCTGCCTCAATCGCGGGCGAGTTGTTGATGGCGTTCAAGCCAGCGCTGTATCGATAGTCCAGATACGCCGAACCGCGGGCGCCCAGTTCACCCGTAACGCGGATAACCCATGCCCAGAACTCGAACCGAACAGGGGCGGGATTGAAGTTCCACAGTTCCAGCGCACGAGCACCGCTGAACTCCTCGGAGACGCCTGTGGTAAAGTCATGGGTGAAGGGACCGTTTTCGGGCCAGCCCCAGCGTCGCTGTCCATTGATATAAGCCTCGATCGAGGCAGTAAACCGCAGGTTGGTGGGGGAAGTTGGCTCAAGGCGTGCATCGGCGACACCGCGAACCACCTCGCGCTCCTGCCCCCAAAGACGCACCATGCCCTTGCCCTCCGCATAGGCGCGGAAGTTCACGGGCGCGATGTCGCCAGAAAGCCCTGTCTGCACCTGAGCACGCGCACCGATATACCAGTTGCCCAGCCAATCACTATCCCAACTCCAGGGCAAGTTAAAGCCCCCTGCTGGGTTGAAAAGCGAATCTTCAGGTCCCGGAGTGGGCACATCGTCAGGGTAAACCTGAGACGCAAAAGCCGCTTGCTGACGCGCCAGATCCTGGGGGTCGTACATCCGTTTGGAAGGCACATGCACATGGCGCGACTTCTTTAGCGAGTAGCCCAGTGTGTTCAAGTATCGCTCCAGCGCATTGAGGCTGGCGTAGAACTCCTTCGCGGTTACCTTAGTCCCATCGGGAAACACCAGCACGGTTTCCGGAGTAACGGGCTTCCCCGTTGTTGGGTCCACCATCGGGAACGGTTCAAAGGTAATCGGTGATCCCGCAGGAACTGGTTGGAACGGAGACGGGTTCACAGGCTGCTGCGCAACGACAGAGGATACGACCGAAACAGCCAGAACAAAGCTCCACAGCGAATGTTGCATCATCCTTTACCTCCTGTACGGTATGCAAGCAACGCTTGCGCTAATATTAATGCGGGGAATCGAGGGCGTTTGTCAAGTGTCCAAAAGTACCATTTTGTCCACAGGGACTTAGACCGTCTGTGGCGGCAGGCGCCGCTTGCCTCGCTTGCGGAAATCAAGTGAAAGACCCCGCCTTGCTAACAGAGAACGCTGCTCTATCGCAAAGAACCAGGGATTCGTTGAACAGCACGCGGGAGCCGTGTCTGTACGGGCATCGGCAGGGGCGCGGTTTCCGTGCCCCACGCGGCGAAATGAATCGTGCCACAAGGGGGCATGGGCGTCCTTGCGACAGCGCAGAGAAAGCCGCTGCCTCAAGTAGGGTATACTTACGGGGCGCAGTCGTTATAAGGAGGCGAGAAACGATGGAAGTGATTCTGGTACGCGATGTGCCCAATCTGGGGAAAGAAGGCGAACGCAAGAAGGTAGCAGGCGGCTATGCACGCAACTATCTGATCCCGCGCGGGCTGGCAGTGCCTGCAACCGAAGGCAATCTCAAAGCATGGCAGGAGAAACAGCGCGTGCTCCAGCAGAAAGCGGAGCAGCTCCGCCAGAAAGCCCGCGAATACGCAGAGCGCCTTCATGGGCAACGGGTTACGATTATCGGACGCACGGCGCCCAACTCCACGAAACTGTTCGGCGCGGTTACAGCAGACCATATCGCCGACGCCATTCAGGAGCATTTCGGGCTAAAAATCGACAAGCGCAAAATTCACCTCGATGACCCCATCCGCACGGTGGGCACGCATACCGTGCATATCCGCTGGGAGCCAGGGATCGAAGCGGAATTGACAGTGGAGGTGGAGGGGCAGGGCGCGTAAGGCGCTCTGCTACCCCCCACACGCCTGTCCGAAGTTAAACAACACCGTTAGCAGATCGGCGTCATCCACAGCGCCATCCCGATTCAGGTCTTCTGCGAGGTTGCTGCCCGTTTGCCCGAACGCAAACAACACCGCCAGCAGGTCCGCATCGTCAATCGCGCCATCGCGGTTAATGTCGCCCGCTGGCAGGCGGAAGTTCTGGCTCACAAGGTTGCTCAATAAAACAGAGGCTTGCTGACAGAGCCAGCTGCCCTCCAGTGTGCTCGCGGTGAGCGTAGCGTTGCCCGCGAGGCTGGTCTCAAACTGATAGGCGCCGCCCGCACCCAGCGTGAGCGTGAACGCCTCCTGGCTGCTGCCCTGCTGAACGGTGAAGCGCGCCTGCATGCCCGCTGGATTACTAACCCCTTCCAGCGCCACAACGCCCTGCACCAGCACAGGTTGCACCGTCAGGATGTTCGTGCCGACGGTGTTGTGGTAAGTGGTGTTGCCCGCATACTCCACGCGTAGTATATGGTTCCCCAATCCCAGCGTGAGCGGGAGGGTGTAAGGCAGGGTCGCGACGCCGCTGTCGTTGGTGGTGGCGGTGCCGATGGGGGTTGTGCCGACTTTGAAAGTGAGCAGTTGCCCCCCAATTGGGGCGTTATCCAGCGACTGGCGCAGGGTCGCCTGAAGCACGACGCTGGCGCCCCGTCTGCCCGATGCAGGCGAGACCGTGAGGTTTGTGGCGCGCCGCACCTGCCACAGGCTTGTGTAAAGACGGTCGTCCACCATAAAATCGCCCGTGTTGATGCTGTTGCTGTTATTGCGGTCGTACCAGAGCGCGGCCAGCACATCGTACATGCCTGTGGCAGCATCGGGGGGAATCTGGAAGAAGCGCACCCGGTTTGTTGTGCCTTCGGTGATAGTGACCTTCAGGTCGCGTGTGGGGTCGCTGAGCCAGTCGCCGCTTCCTGTGCGAATGGAGGCGCCCAGGATCACCGAGAAGTCGTGGGTGGCGTCTATGGTGTAGGTGAGCGTACCCTGCGCTCCTGTGGCGATGGGGTTCGGCGAGGGAATGAGAGTGGCGATAGTTGCAACACCCCCCTGCACCAGCTGGTAGCCCGCGGGTCCGTAATAGTGATTCAGAATCTGCTGCCAGTTTTTGGTTCCGTAGCCGTGCAGGGGCGCGGTGCTGGTGCAGGCTTGCGAACTGGAGAGCCGTCGTCCTGTTGCCCAGCGTGCGGAGCCCCACTGACACATCCCGCGCCCGTGTCCGTTGGTCGCAAAGCCTGTGCATACGGGGTCGGCAATGCAGGGCCAGCTGCTGCCCGTGCCCGAATAGCCGTCGCCACAGCCCGCGTTATTGTTCTCGGCAGAATATTCGGCGCGGGCGATCGTGCCAGAGGAGGTGAGCAACACATAGCGCGTGGTGGCATCCACTGCCGCGTTGCCGTTGCTGGTCTGGTTGCCCGTGAACACCTGGCAGGAGGTGCTGTCACAGATATCATAGTTGCTGGTGGCGGGAGAATAGACAAACGAGACCCCATAACTGCGCACGGCGACCGCGCCCGCCTTGAGCGACTCCATCCCGCCCGGCACATTGCCCCAGCAGGCGTACCACTCGCTGGTGATGACGCCTTTGCAGTAGGTCTCCAGCGTGTAGACTTCCACGCGCTGGCAGTTCGTTCGGGAGGTGCAGTTGCGCCCCACCCGAATGTATTTGGGCAATACAATCGGCGCGGGCGCGGCAGGAGCAAAATCCCCATGGACCTCCGGTTCGGGTGTGGGAGCCGGTTCACACTCGTCGCATGGCTGGGGTGGGGTGATTTCGCGGTGGCGCGGCGAGCGCATGTCGGTCTGTTCCACGCCCGCGCCTAGCTCCATCGTGAGGCGGTAAATCCAGTCGCCGCCACTCCAGACCTGAATCTGCTCCAGCACGCGCGTGCGATAGCCTGCCTTCTGCAGAATCAGCGTCGCGTAGGGTTGTTTGCCCACGGGAAACTGAATCAGGAAAAAGCCCCGCGAGTCGGTGTAGGTCGTCTCCTGCGCGCCCATCACGGAGACCTGCACCCCTTCTACAGGCTGACCGCTCACTTCGTCCATCACCCAGCCGACGAC
>CAZQPV010000013.1:0-23587 GCA_964595265.1 uncultured Fimbriimonadales bacterium | reverse complement strand
TCACCCGCGAAAACAAGATGATGCACTTTGTGGGCGGTCGCGAGCTGATTGGCAAAATCGTGCGCGTGCGCGCCGACGAGGCGCACCTGTGGGGCTTCTACGGAACCCTCGTGGAAGACTGACTCCAGCGGGAGCGTATCCAGAGCGCCATCGTCAAAATGCCCCCCGTGTCAATTCCCACATCCATCAGGGTGGCGGTGCGCCCCGGCACAAACGACTGCTGCCACTCATCCAGAAAGGCACGCAGGATGCTGGTGATAATCGCCCAGCGCAACGCGACGGGTGGTGTTAAACCGAAAGTGTCGCGGAACATCCGGTAGCCCAGAGAGGTGAGAACCGCAAACCCGCAAAAATGGGCGCCCTTGCGCACCAGAAAATTCAGCGCACTCAGCATTTCGGGACTCAGGCGCTCTGCAAACGCAGGGCTGATTGATTTCAGGAGCGCTATCAACCACTCTGCAGAATTTTCGGCGCTGCCCACACGCGATGAAAGCACCACATAGAGGGCAATCCACCCCAGCCATGCGACCAGCCAACCCCAGCGTTTCATCGAACGATTCCTTTCGCTTGCGGCTTGAACAGCGCGACCACCAGAAAGAGCGCACTGGCAATCAGTGCCACCGCTGCGCCCGGCGGAATCGGCTGCCACAGCGCCAGCCCGAACCCGCCCACAAGGCTGATTCCCCCAAACAGCCCGCTGAACGCCATCATCTGCCAGAAGCTCTGGCTAAGCGCTCGCGCCGACGCCGCAGGCAACACCAGCAACGCACTGATGGGCAGAATCCCCACTGCCCGCACGCCCACCGCCACCGCCAGCGATAAACCCACCAGAAAGAGCGTCTCTACCAGCCGCACGGGCACGCCCTGCGCCTGCGCCAGCTCACGATGAAACCCGATTCGAATCAACGGACGCGCCAATCCCAGCAGCATCGCCCAGCCTAAACAATCCACGCCAAACAGCCGCCAGAGGTCGGCAGGCTCGATCCCCAGCACATCGCCGAACAGCAACGCCTGAAGCGCCAGCGGCGCCTCGGTCAGGCTCACCAGCATAATGCCCAGCGCCGAAACGCCCGTAATCGCCACCACCAGCAGTGTGTCGGGCGGCAACGCCGTGCGACTCTGGAACCACGCAATCAGCAAGGCGAAGAGGGGCGCGGTAATCAGCAATGCATCCCCTAACTGCCAGCCCAGCACCACCGCCAGCGCCGCTCCCAGAAACGCTGAATGCGCCACCGCGTCCCCGAAATACGCCACCCGCTGCCCCACCACAAACACACCCAGAAACGGATAGAACGCCGTCAACAGCGCCATCGCCACCAGCGCATACCGCACAAAATCGAACTGAAACCAGTCCATCGCCCCTGTATTATACTCTGTCTGGTGAGGGGGTGAAACATCCTGCCTCGTGTCTGACGGCTTTAGCTGCTCTGTTGCAAAGATGGCGAGGTTCCGAGAACAGGACGCGGGAACCGCGTCCCTACCCGCCTGCGTAGGGGCGCGGTCGCCGCGCCCTACTCGGCGAAACCCCCCTGTGTCGTAAGACGAAATAGGGATCCTTGCAACAGAGCAGGTTCAGCCGTCCTGCCCCACCAACAAAGCCACCTTTTTAGCCAGCGAAGGCTGGCTTTGTCTCATAGGAACGGCTTTAGCCGTCCCGACCCACCGATGAAACCAACCTCGGTCGGCTGCAGTAGCAAGCGCATCCTGCACTTGATTGTGGGCAGGATGCCCACGCTACGGGGATGAAACCAACCTCGGTCGGCTGCAGTAGCAAGCGCATCCTGCACTTGATTGTGGGCAGGATGCCCACGCTACGGGGAGCCAGCGTAAACCGGGTTCGCTTACTGGGAACGGGTCCACCCGTCTGGGTTCAAACACGAAATGTCTAAACAGCCTCTCAAACGGGTACACTGCTACATAACGATGCAAGCGACTGAACTCCTGGCGAGCCAGCGGATAGCGCCTACGGTAGTTGTGCTACTTTCGGGCGGGCAGGACAGCACGACCTGCCTCTACTGGGCGAAACGCCATTTTGAGCAGGTCTACGCGCTCACTTTTGACTACGGGCAGCGACACCGAATCGAGTTGGACGCCGCACGCACGATTGCCCAGATGGCAGGCGTGGTGCACCATTTGATTTTGCGCGTTTGCGAGCTGGAGCAGCTGGGCGGCTCCGCACTGCTGAGCGACATCCCGATTCAAGAGACGGGCGGGCGAGGCAACCTGCCTAATACTTTCGTGCCCGGACGCAACCTGCTCTTTCTGGTGCTGGCAGCCGCATGGGCGTATCAGCTGGAATGCCACCATCTGGTGGGCGGAATGTGCCAGACCGACTATTCAGGCTATCCTGACTGCCGTCGCGCCACTATCGACGCGCTGGAACACGCCATTCGGCTGGGCATGGAGTGGGACATCACGATTCACACGCCCCTGATGTTCCTCACCAAAGCCGAGAGTGTGAAGTTAGCGGCGGAAGTGGGCGCGCTGGAAGCGTTAGCCTACTCGCATACCTGCTATGAGGGACGGTTTCCTCCGTGCGGGGAGTGCCCTGCCTGCCGCCTGCGTGCCAGAGGCTTCGAAGAGGCAGGCATTGAAGACCCGCTGATAGTGCGCGCACGCTATACAATCGGCTCGCTCCAATCTTAGAAGCCGTTTAGGAATTCCGTGATTGAATCCCGACGGGTGAACCCGTTCCTACAAAACAAAGCCAGCCTGCGCTGGCTTCTCGTAGCAGGGGCATCCTGCCCCTGTTCACGCGCAAGATGCGCGTGCTACTTGAGCCGACGAAGGTCGGCTTCGTCTTATAGGAACGGCTTCAGCCGTCAAGCACAGACGCTCACTCGTCTTCATGGATTACCTCGCTAGTGTTCGTGGTGATGGTAGACCCCCACGGCGTGCCCGTAGACCTCCTCAAGAATGGGCATCTGCAACACTTCGGCAGGGGTTCCTTCGCACACCAGTTTGTGGTGAATGCAGACCACGCGCGTGGCGTAGCGGCTCACGATGCTCAAATCGTGCGAAACAATCAGCGTGCCCACCTGACGCTCAGTGCGCAGGTGTTCCACGAGGTCATAAAAATGGAGGCGCGTGCCCACATCGATGCCTGTGGCAGGTTCGTCCAGCAGGAGCAGTTTCGGCTCCTGCGCCAGGGCGCACGCAATCACGACGCGCTGCATCTCGCCTCCTGAAAGCGCCCGCACGGGCTTATCGAGCAGGTGTACGGCGTCCACTGCCTCCAGCACCTCAATCAGGCGCGCGCGTTTTTGATAGGCGTCGCCCAGCATCGCACGCAACAGCTCGCTCACCAGCAGAGGCATCGTGCGATCAAATTGGAGTGCCTGAGGCACATAGCCAATCTGAGCGCGGTCGGCGCGGGTCAGCTGATGGGGCGCCTTGCCCAGCACGCGCACCTGCCCCGACTGGTACGGCAGCAGCCCCAGCAGCACCCGTAGCAGGGTGGTCTTCCCTGCGCCGTTGGGACCGATCAGGGCAACGGTCTCTTGTGGGAACAGGCGGAGGTGAACCCCTTCCAGAACGGGGCGCCCGTCTAACTGCACCCACAGGTCAGCGACTTCGATCAGAGGCGCCATTATTCTCCGAGAATCTGCACATACACCGTGCGCTGGCGCGGGCGTGTGTCAAAGTCCACCAGCACAATCTGCTGCCATGTGCCAATCACCATCTGTCCGTTCACAATCGGCACAGTGAGCGAGGGTCCCAGCAGCGAGGCACGGATGTGGGAGTGTCCATTATCGTCTTTCCAGCGAGCCTCGTGGGCGTAGAAATCGTCGCGTGGGGCAATCCGCTCCATCACACGCGCCATATCCTGCGCCAGCCCCGGCTCGTACTCGATGGTCGTCACGGCAGCGGTGGAGCCGACCACAAACACCGTCGCGATTCCGTTCAGCACGCCGCTCTCCAGAATCGCCTGCTCCACTTGCCCCGTGATATCGAGCATATCATCGTTGCCCCGCGTGGACACCATGAAACGCGACGAATGCACCATTGGGTTATATTGTACCTCAGCGAAGAGGTTCTAATCCTCTGTCGATGCCCTCTATGCCAGAAAAAACCTCTTCTTTCAACCCTCCCAGCCCCATGCAAAACCTACTGCTCACCTGTCAGGGATAATACTTCGTTGACGAGCTGGTCGCTCAGG
This sequence comes from uncultured Fimbriimonadales bacterium, assembly GCA_964595265.1. Lineage (GTDB taxonomy): Bacteria > Armatimonadota > Fimbriimonadia > Fimbriimonadales > GBS-DC > LDYB01. The sequence goes on along the minus strand of CAZQPV010000013.1, from coordinate 19,428 downwards.
AAGAAACCCTTTTCTCTAAGAATATGCAGGTAATCCTTGACGGCGCAACCTGCGCAAAACTCTTCCCAGACCCGATTGGGAACCAGTACCCTCGAGTAGAGTGTCTCGAGGGTCTCAAGGAGTCCTAACCACTGCATGGCGATTAGAAACGAGGCGTCGGCAACCGCCTCTACTTTTCTTGCATTTGCCATTCTATCGACTCTACATCGTGGGCGAGCTCTTCTGAGGGGTAGTTGATGGCAGGCAGTCCCATACTTGCCAGAAAGGGGATAAACTCACGCACAGGCATGTCTGCCAGCTCAGCGGCTTGAGCGAGGGTCAGGACATTCCGCGTATACAGGTACGCGGCGAGTGTGCGACGCGCTTCCCGGCTCAGTGCTTCAGGAGAGTAACCCGCCAGCTCCAGCGTCGTTTTCAGGCGTTCAGGTATCTGCACATCCAGCGATAGCGCCATCGTACAGGTTATACCACGATTGTCTCATCGGCATCCACGCCAGTCGCTACAGCGAGGGACTCACTTCGCCCCATCGGGTATACTCATGGGCGCATCTCGTACCGTGCCTGACGCGCTGGGGTGCCCTCAGGGAACGAGGGTGGAAAGCGCGGATGACGGCGCGGGCGGAAATCAACCCTAAGGAGGTCTTGTATGGCACAACTGACAATGCGGGAACTGCTGGAGGCTGGGGTGCATTTCGGACACCCCACACGTAAGTGGCATCCCAACATGAAGAAGTATATCTACGGCGCACGCAACGGCATTCACATCATCGACCTGCATAAGACCGTCGAGATGTTCGAGATTGCCCAGCGCGCCGTGAAGGACATCGTGAACTCAGGCGGACATATTCTGTTCGTCGGCACCAAGAAGCAGGCACGCGACGCGATCAAGGAAGCGGCACTCCGCAGCCGCCAGTTCTACATCACCCACCGCTGGCTCGGCGGCACGCTCACCAACTTCCGCACCATCCAGTCGCGCGTGCGACGCCTCAAAGAGCTGGAGCGCATGATTCAGGAAGGGGAGTTAGACCGTATCCCCAAAAAAGAGGCGGCGAAACTGCGCAAAGAGTACGAGAAACTGGAGCGCAACCTTGGCGGGATCAAGGAGATGCCCGGACTGCCCTCCGCGCTCTTTATCGTGGATCTCAAAGAGGAACACACCGCCGTCGCGGAGGCGAACCGACTGGGCATCACCACGATCGCGATTGTCGACACCAACTGCGACCCCGACGAGGTGGACTACCCCATCCCGGGCAACGATGACGCGATTCGCGCCATCCGCCTGATTGCGGGGCGCATCGCGGAGGCGATTATCGAAGAGAAGCAATTAGAGTGGCAGGGCGCAGAAGTCGTGGAGGAGATTCCCACCGTCGAGGAGGAGGCGCCGCTCTCGCCAGAGCAGATTGCCGAATACGGCAAGATGTTCGGCGAAGAGATAGAGGCGGAATCGCCTGCCTCGAATCCCGGTGAAGAAGTCGTGGACCGCGAGTGGGAGCTGATGCGCCGACACCGACTGGAAGACTTAGAGGAGGATTACCGATGAGCATCACACCGCAGATGATCAAGGAACTGCGCGACGAGACCGGCGCAGGGTTTATGGATTGTAAGCAAGCGTTAGAACAGGCAGGCGGCGACATGGAGGAGGCACGCAAAATCCTTCGCCAGAAGGGCGCCGTGATTGCCACCAAACGCGCCAGCAAAGAGGTCAACCAGGGCGTGATTGCCGGCAAGGTCAGCGCCGACGGACGCACGGGCGTGCTGATTGACCTGCGCTGTGAGACCGACTTTGTGGCGCGCAACGAGGAGTTTCTGGCGCTCGCCGAGGAACTGCTTCAGGCTGTCGAGGCGTTCGGTCAGGAGGGGCAACTGGAGACTCTGCTCCAGCAGCCCGCGCCCAGCGATTCCAGCCTCACCCTCGAAAAACGCATCGAACTGGTGATGGGTAAAACAGGCGAGCGCGTCGCCCTGCAAAACTACGCGATTGCCCGCGTGCCCGAAGGCGCCAACGGCGTGGTGGATGTCTACATCCATCACAACAAGATGGTCGGCGTGATGGTGGTGCTGACCGGCTCGGCGGATGCCGATACCCTGCGCCAGCTGGCGCACGAGGTCGCCATCCAGATTGCCTGGAGTACGCCGACCTACATTAGCAAAGACGAAATCCCGCAAGAGGAAATCCAGAAGGAGCTGGAGATCGAAAAGCAGCGCGCCCTGAACGAGGGCAAGCCAGAGCAGGTCGCTGAGAACATCGCGCGCGGGCGCGTCCAGAAAGGCTATATCCAGAAGATCGCCCTGCTGGAGCAGCCCTACTATCGCGATGAATCGAAGACCATCGGCGCCCTGCTGAAAGAGAAAGGCGCCGACATCACCGTCCACCGATTCGTGCGACTGGAAGTCGGCAGCGCATAAGGAGGGAACTATGGCAAATATCGGCAAAGTCGTACAGGTAATGGGTCCCGTCGTCGATGTGCGTTTCTCCGACGGGGAACTGCCCGCTATCTATAACGCGATTGTCATCAAAGACGAAGCGCGCGGGATTAACCTGACCTGCGAGGTCGCTCAGCATCTGGGCGACGATATTGTGCGCACGATTGCGCTCTCCTCGACCGACGGGCTGGTGCGCGGTATGCCCGCGATTGACACGGGCGCGCCCATCACGGTGCCCGTCGGGCGCGAGACGCTCGGACGCCTGTTTAACCTGCTGGGCGAGCCGATTGATGAGCGCGGTCCTGTGAACGCTACCCACCGTGCGCCCATTCACAAACCTGCGCCCCCGCTTGAGGAGCAGAATGTGCGCACGGAGATTCTGGAGACGGGACTGAAGGTGATCGACCTGCTCTGCCCGTTCAACAAGGGCGGTAAGATTGGGCTGTTCGGCGGCGCAGGGCTGGGTAAGACCGTGTTGATTCAGGAACTCATCCGCAATATCGCAACGGAACACCAGGGTGTGTCGGTGTTCGCAGGCGTGGGCGAGCGCACGCGCGAGGGCAACGACCTCTATCTGGAGATGAACGAGACGGGGGTCATCAATCAGACCGTGCTGGTGTTCGGGCAGATGAACGAGCCGCCCGGCGCCCGCCTGCGCGTCGGACTGACCGCCCTCACGATGGCGGAATATTTCCGCGACGAAGAGGGGCAGGATGTGCTGGTGTTCATCGACAACATCTTCCGCTTCGTGCAGGCAGGCGCAGAGGTGTCGGCGCTGTTAGGGCGCATGCCCTCCGCCGTCGGCTACCAGCCCACGCTGGCAACCGAGATGGGCGAGCTGCAGGAGCGCATCACCTCCACCAAGCGCGGCTCGATTACCTCGGTGCAAGCCATCTATGTGCCTGCCGATGACCCGACCGACCCCGCGCCCGCCACGACCTTCTCGCACCTGGACGCCTATGTGTATCTGGAGCGCCGTATCGCCGAGAAGGGGATTTATCCTGCCGTAGACCCGCTCGCCTCCACCTCCAAGAACCTGGACCCCGCGATTGTGGGCGAGGAACACTATCAGGTGGCGCGCAGTGTGCAACAGATTCTCCAGCGCTATCGCGACCTGCAGGATATTATTGCCATTCTCGGCATCGACGAGTTGTCGGATGAGGATAAGCTCATCGTGGCGCGCGCCCGCAAGATTGAGCGCTTCCTGTCGCAGCCGTTTTTCCTCGCCGAGAAGTTCACGGGCAACCCCGGGCGCTATGTGCGCGTAGCGGACACCGTGCGCAGCTTCAAGATGATAGTGAACGGCGAGGTGGACGACCTGCCAGAGCAGGCGTTCTACATGTGCGGCACGATTGAAGATGTGTTCGAGAAGGCGAAGCGCCTGCAAGAGGGAGTGGCATAATGCGTGAGTTTGTGCTCTCGATAGTCAGTCCCGACAGGACAGTGCTGGAGGAGCGCGTGGTGCATGTGCGCCTGCCTGGCGCGGAAGGCTACTTCGGCGTGCTGGCAGGGCACGCGCCGTTTTTCACCGCGCTCCAGTACGGCGTGGGCGAGTATCGCCGCGCCGACGGCGTGTCGCGCAAGTTCACGGTGCTGGGCGGCTTCGCCGAGGTGCTACCCGACCGCACGATTGTGCTGGCGGACGCTGCGGAACTGGCAGAGGAGATTGACCCCGACCGCGCCCGCGTTGCCTTCCGCCGCGCGATGGAACTGCTCCAGCAACCGCTCTCGGAAGAAGAGCTGGCAGAGGCGAAGCTCGCGCTGGAACGCGCGAAGGCACGCCTGCGCGCAATCGGGGAACAGGTCTAACACGCGCCCCCCTGAACCTCAGGGGGGGCATTTGCCCATCACGATGGCGCTTCCCAGATGGCTCAAGATTGCGCTGGGCGTCGGCGCAGGGATTGCAGGCGCGAACTGGTTCCTGCGCAAAGTCTGGTTCTATCGCGACCCCCAGCGCATCCCGCCCGCTGACCCCGACCTGATTCTGGCGCCCTGCGACGGCAAAGTGGTCTACATCCGCCCCGTGTCGGCGGAGGGAACCGTGTTCGCCGAGAAACTGGGGCGTCCCATCCCCATCACCGAGATTACCCGCGCCGACTGGGAAGGGGTCTCCCCCGAAGGCTGGCTGATTGGAATCTACATGAGTCCGCTGGATGTGCATTACAACTACGCGCCGATTGCGGGCGTCGTGCGCAAGATTGTCTACACCCCCGCGAAAGCGAACCTGCCGATGGTGGATTTGTGGGAATATGTGAGCATGGCGTGGCTGCGTCGGGCGGTGGACTTGCTGGGCAAGCGCTATCATCTGGAAAATGAGCGCCAGACGGTCTTTCTGGAAAACGAGCGGGTGCGGGTGGCGATGGTGGAGATTGCCGACAAGTTCGTGAACAAGATTACGACCTACATCCGCGAGGGCGAGCAGGTGCGCGCGGGGCAGAAGGTGTCGTTTATTGAGCGAGGAAGCCAGGTGGATTTATTGATTTTCTCGCGCGCGGTGGAGATTCTCACGCACACGGGGGCGCAGGTGTATGGGGGGCTGACCCCGGTGGCGCGGCTGAAGAGCTGACTACCGCTTCCGAAAGCGCACCATCCGCGCGTAGAGGTAGCCGGCGACGAGTCCTACCAGCAAGCCGCCCAGCACGGGCGCGAGCGGTCCCGTCCAGCGCAGGGCATGCAGCAGATACGCCGTCCCAAGCGGAAGCACAACCGCAACCACGATGGTGGTGAGCAGGATAGCGCGCAACTCCCGCACGGCGCGCTGCTGGAGCGTCTCCAGCTGTTCAAAGTCGGCGTCGCCTTCCTGCAGGTAGCGTGTCATCTCGCGCACTTCGGAGACCAGCAGCTCCGCGCCTGTCTCTGAGAGCAGGCGGCGTGAAGCGAGTTCAAAAGTGATGTCCACCAGCGTTTCCGCGCCCCAACCCTGCACTTTGGCTTCGATGCGCATCCAGATTCGACGCGGGTCCAGACGCAAGCCCGTCTCGCCGCGCTGGAGGCTCAGAATCGGCGTCTCTTCCAGCGTGCGGAAGCCGATGCGTTCAAAGTAGCGCCGAATGCGTTCGCGTACCTCCTCCTCTGGTTGCCGCACGGAACCTGACCATCGGAACTTCATGCGCTCTTTTCTCCAAGCTCAGCCGCTCTGGAGGGCGTTTTGGGGCGTTTCTGGGGTCGCCAGAGCCGTCGGCGCAGGTGGGCAGGTACGCGCCGCACCTGATGGCAGTTGCGACACCGCGCCTCGTAGTGGTCTTCCGCGCCCACCAGAATCGTCGGCTCGTCCCACGCGGCGGGGCGCCCGTCCACCAGTCGTTGTGTGTGGCTGGCGGGGCGTCCGCACACCACACAAATCGCGCGGAGTTTAACCACTTCGTCGGCGACCGCCATCAGCTGCGGCATGATTCCGAACGGCTGACGCCGAAAGTCCTGATCCAGCCCCGCGGCAATCACGGTTTTGCCCGCATCCGCCAGCTCCACGCACAGGCGCACCAGCTTCTCATCGAAAAACTGGGCTTCCTCAATCGCTACCACCTCAGTGTCGGGTTCCAGTAGGGTGATAATCTCCTGGGCGTTGCGCACGGGCACGGCGTCAATCTGCACGCCGTTATGGGTGGCGACGGCGGAGTGATGGAACCGATCATCGAGGGCATGCTTGAAGACCTGAATCTTTTTGCGTGCGTACATTGCGCGGCGCACCAGCCGAATCAGCTCTTCCGACTTGCCCGCGAACATGCTCCCACAAATCACAATCAGCTGCCCCAGCGGTTTCATGGTTCTCGTGGGGGTGATTCGCTGGGGCATTAGGGATTCCTGCCCTGCTGAGAGGTTGCAGAAGCGAGGCTGCCCCTGCCATCTCAGTTCGGGAACTGCTGAGAAAAAAAACTACAGTCTAAAACGCAGCACATATGCGGGGATTCCCCTGAAACAGAGGAGGTTAGCGATGCGCACTCTAAGGAAACAGGGGTTCGGTGTCGTTTTGATGGTGCTTTTGCTGAGCGTTATGATACCTACTCTGGTCGCCCAGATTCGCGATGACGAGGCGATATGCGCCCAGCGTATCCGAAGCGTCGCGACAGCATTTCTGATGTACCTTCAGGACTACGATGAAATCATGCCTCTGGCGTTTGGTCGCGACCAGTTTGGAACATGGCTTTATCAGTATTCTCACCCGGTTCCGCACGACTGGCGTGCCACTCAGGCGGGATGGCGCGATGCGTTCGCTTCGATGTGGGCAAACACGCTAATCCCATATCTGCGACGCCCCTATGAGGAGATGCACTGCCCAGCTGCGATTGCACGAAAAAGCTCTCTCAGCGACTACGCCAACCCATTACGACGCCCACTCAAGGTGTCGTATACTTACAACGGTCTGCTCCACCAGCTCCCGGCAGCGCAAGTAGAGCAGCCCGCCACGGTGCCCAGTTTCTGGGAGGGCTTGGGGCGGTCTTATCTCGTGGGGTTTGCAGTCAGCAACCCAAGGCTTAATTGCTCAGACCCTGCTTATGAATGTCGCTATGCGCCACGCCGTTCCGAGCCGCCCTACTGCCTGATCACAGGGACGATGCTAACCCCAGACTCCCTGTGGATCCATCCCAGAGGGGTGGTGATCGCTTTCGCGGACAGCCATGTGCAGTGGCGTCGGCTGGGGCTGGTAACCTCGCCCAACAACACGAACCCCGAATATGACCCCTATACAGGCTACAACAGTTCGGGCGTGCCGGGCAACTTCTGGTCGGACGGCTGTTATCCGCTGATATTCCGTCCGTATTGAGGAGGTGCAATCATGCGCACATTGATGGCGTGTTTAGCGGTCTCCATCGTGATGGGCACTGCTTCAAGTCAGCTGGCTACACGATGGTATCAGCTGTACGGTGCCGACAACTATGAGACGGTGCTGAAGGACTTGCAGTACGGTTCTGGGGTTCTGTATAGCTTGACGAGTTTGTATCAGCCCACAGGAGAGGACGCGATTAGCCTTGTGCGCTACACCCTGCGCGGGGCGCTGGTGGACGCACGCCCCTACGGCGTCACCAACGGCGCGCAGGAGGATGCCTTCGGCGTCGTCCCGCTCCCGAATGGGGAAAGTCTTGTGGTGTGCGCGCTTTCCGAACCTGCATGGGGAAGCAGCGGACCGCTCTCCGAGCGCACCACAATCGTCTACTATCCTGCTGGAGGCTATGCGCTCGCGCAACAGCGGGCGCTGGGCATTCCTGCAGCGATGACTTTCAACGGTGAAACCCTCTACATCGGCTTCAATACCCTTTTGCGTCAGTTTGGCTACCATGCGGTAGACCCTTCTACCTTGAGCGTGCAGACCACTACGCTGACAGGAAGCCGACGGCTTCCTGCTGGGTATTGCATGGTCCTCTGAGAGTGGGGTCGTGTTGAACGGCTGGAATGGGAGCGCCACGGGGCGTCGGGGGTTCTACTGGCAGAACAATGGTTTCACTTTTCTGGATGCCCCCTTCGGATTCGTACTACAAACCCTGCCTCTGGAGAGCCAGCTGGCGTACTCATGGGGCAACGCCGATGAGACCGAATTCCGCATGTTCGGTCCCGCTGGGATCGAAGGCGACAGGGTGCTGCTGAAATCAGGGAGCGGTGAATCGGGCAACTCCTTCCTGTATGCCCTCGTTCTGTCCGATTCGGACCACCCAGTTCTGATACGCCTCAACCCGGAAACCTTGACACGCGAGTGGGAGATTTCCCTATCGGGCTTTTACTTCCCCGACTGGAGCATCGACGCGGCAGGAAATGTTTATCTGTTGATGTCTGGAACCCTTGTCAAGGTTCGTGCGAACGGCACAATCGCGTGGCAAGCCCCCATTCCGTTCCCGGAAGACCTCATCCGTGGGGGCTGGACGGTGGCGCCTTTCAGGCTCGCTTTTGTCGACGGCGGGCGTTTTGCACTCGGCGGCACCGCCAGCGACCTCACCGAAAACCGCCGAACACGCCATGCCTTTGTGATGCTCGTGGCGCTTGCGGGCGACACCAACGGCGACGGCTGTGTGGATGATGCAGACCTGAACAGTGTCCTCCTCGCTTTCGGCAGTGATGACCCCAACGCAGACCTCAATAACGACGGCATTGTGGACGACGCCGACCTGTTGGAGGTGCTGTTTAACTTCGGGAACTGCTGAAAGCGCGTTCTCTTTGGTGAGCGAAACAGGGGCAGGGCGCGAGTTCCTGCCCCTGTTTCTTTACCATGCCATAACATCAGGTGAGGTATCATGGCGTTGACTGAAAGGTCAGTGGAAGGAGGTTCGGTATGCGACGAAGCGGCTGGCTATGGGTGTTCTGGGCGGTTCTCAGTGTGGCGCTGGCGCATGACCACGGCAAGCCTCTGAAGCCAATCCCGATCCCTCCGAAAGGCACGGCGGAAGCGGTTCGGGCGGCCGAGTCCGATCTGCCCGGCGGTGCGAAGGCGGAAGGGAAAGCGGGCGACTTCGTGTTGCGCAACCATGAGGCGACTTTTGTGATAGCAGGCGCGCGGCGCACTTCGGGCTACGCCATGTATGGGGGACGCCTGCTGGACGCGGTTCGCAACGCGGGCGGACACGACGCCGACATGCTCGGTGAGATGTTTCTGGCAATAATGGACGCGCGGGGGCTGACCAACGCCCGCCTGCTGAAAGCCGTTGCCGTGCGTGTCGAATCGCAAGGGGGCGAGGGCAAGCCCGCGGTGGTGCGCGCCGAGATGGTGGACGAGCGCTTCCCGATTGTGGATCAGGCGCTCCGCACCCCCAGCCAGCCGATGGGATTCCACGCGACTCTTACCTACACCCTGTTCCCCGATAGCCCCACCTTACAAATTGAGTGCCAGCTGCAGAATACCACCTCCAGCCCCCAGCGCTATACTCTGGTGCTGGGCTGGATTCAGGGCGACGGCATGGTGATGTTTCTGCCTCCGTTCGGGAGCGCGAACCATGCCTTTCGGTTCGCAGGACCGCCTGCGCTGGGAGTGCTGCAAACGCTTCGGGGGGCGATGCCGTTTGTGGCGAATGTCGGTTCGCGACTCGCTTATGGCGTCTATCCCGCGGAAGGCGTCTTCACGCAGGTCCAGAAAGTGCAGGATATCTATTTCACGCCGCTCACTCTGAACGCGCTGGTGGAACCGCGACAGACTCTCACAGTGCGCTGGGCGTTCACTGTCTCGGAGGGTGAACTGGAGACCATCCGACGCGAGCTGCGGCGGTTCCAGAACATGCAGCTGGAACTCGCTACCCTACGCGGGCGCGTGATTGACAACACGGGTAAACCCATCCCTGACGCGCGCATTTATCTGATGAACGGCTCGGACGAGTTCGTTACGCTCGCCACGACCGATGAGCTGGGGCGCTTTATCGCGCAGCTGGCGCCGGGCGCCTATCAGGGGATGGTATTTGCAGACTACCATAGCCCGCGCGCCTTTCGAGTGGAAGTCCCCGCCAGCGAAACGCCGATTATCACGCTGGAGACTCCCGCTCTGCTCCAGATTCGCGCCCTGAACGAGCGCCGACGCCCCGAACCCGTCGCCGTCGTGTTTGAACGGCTGGAGTCGGCAAACATTCCAAAGCCTGAGCGCGTGCGATTCGGCGAAGAGGGCAACTTCGGGCGGTTCGAGCGCACCTACTTCAGCCCCACAGGCGATGAAACGCTCCCCGTGGAACCGGGCAAGTACCGCATCACGCTCACGCGCGGCTTTGAGTACGAAATTGCCCAGCAGGAACTGACCCTGACCTCCGGCAAAACAACCCGTTTCGAGGCGGTTCTCAAACACACCGCCCCGATGCCGGGTTATCTGGCAGGTGATTTCCATGTGCATGCCCTGCCCTCGCCCGACTCGTCCGACCCACTGGCGGATAAGGTGAAGGCTTATATCGCCTGTGGGGTGCATATCCTGACCGCCACCGACCATGACATCAACACCGACTTCAGCCCCGTCATTCGCCAGCTGAAGGCGGAGAACCAAATCGTGTCTATTGTCGGTACGGAGATTACACCCGTCTGGCCGCTGGGGCACTTCAACGCCTATCCCCAGCGCTACGACCCCAACCTACCCAACAACGGCGCGGTCTCGTGGTACGATCTGGGCGCGAAGGCGATTTTTGAGGCGGCGCGCAAAAACTACGACGGCGATGTGATCGTGCAAGTGAACCACCCGCGGGCGCCCACGATGGGCTATTTTGCCTATGTGGGCTTTGACCCCAAAACAGGCGAGATCAAACGCGCCGACGAGTTCTCCGACGCTTTTGATGCGATAGAGGTCTTCAACGGCGATAACCCCAGCGGCGCGGAACTGGTGATGCAGGATTGGTACTACTTTTTGAATCGCGGCAAGCGCTACCTGGCGATTGGCAACACCGACAGCCACCATGCGTATCGGCTTCAGCCGGGCTATCCGCGCACCTATATCTACTTTGGGCATCGCGACCCACGCCGCGTAACGCCCGCAAACCTCACCGCCGCCATGCGGCAGGGCAATATTGTGGTATGCGGCGGACCGATGCTCACTTTTTACGCGCAGGAGAACCGAGCCCGCGTGCCGATTGGGGGCACGGTGCGCGTGAAAGGCGATACGCTCACTCTGGTGGCGGAAGTGCGCGCGCCGTCGTGGGTTCGCACGAACACGCTTCAGGTGGTGGTGAACGGGCAGGTGGTGAAAGAGATTGCGCTGAGCCAGCCCGAAAACGCGCCGCTGAACTATCGAGGCACTATCGAAGTGCCTTTACCGCCTGATACCCCCCGTGGCTGGGTGATTCTGGTTGCTCGCGGCGACAAGTTCACGGCGCTCTACGGGGCGTACCCGCTTTCGTTCACGAACCCGCTCTACTGGGAGCGCGAATAGCGCGATGTGGCTCTGGTGCGTGCTGGGCGTGTTGCTGGTTCAGGGCGCCCTCTTGCTGTGGAACTGGCTTTACTGGCGCGCCCGATCGAGGGGATAGGGTATCCTACAGGCGATGTTGACGAACGAGGAGCGCCGCGTCGGTCTCTATCATGGAGCGCACCAGCCGATTGACCCTGCCTCCGTAACGCCCGACACCCCGCTGGAGGCGTTGAATCTCAACTGGCGCGAAAAAGATTTGCCGGAGCGCATTCGCACGCGCCATGTACATCGGTTGCACCCGTATCTGGGCAAGTTCATCCCGCAACTGGTGGAGGTTTTCCTGCGCAAATACTTCCAGCCCGGTCAGACTGTGTTAGACCCATTCGTCGGCTCCGGGACAACACTGGTGCAGGCAAATGAGCTGGGCATACACGCTGTGGGTTATGATGTCTCTGCCTTCAATGTGATGTTGTGCCGAGCAAAAACGGAAGTTTACGACCTCTCCCGTATGCGGTGGGAAGTGTTCGACGCTCTGGCGCAGACTGAGCGCCTGCTAACACGCCAGAAGGGTCAGCTTTCATTGCTGGGAGAGGTAGAACCGTGTGATTTGGAACTGGCCTCGCCCCGCTCCGACTATTTGAGGATGTGGTACGCGCCCCAGGCGCTTCGTGAGCTGCTGACTTACCGCTCCGTCATAGAGCAAGGAGACTACCTTTACAAGGATTTATTGCGGGTCATTCTGTCACGCTCGGCGCGGTCTGCTCGCCTGACGCCCCATTACGACCTGGATTTCCCGAAGAAACCGCAGACCGAGCCGTACTGGTGCTACAAACATCGGCGCATTTGCGAGCCGACGACCGAAGCGCTCAAATTCCTGAAGCGCTACAGCGAGGACACGGTTCGGCGCGTTACCGAGTTTGCTTATGTGCGCACGGATGCCCGAGTCGCTATTCACCATGCAGATAGCCGGGAGGCTTGCTTCCCGCCAGTGAATGGTATAATCACCAGCCCTCCCTATGTGGGGCTTATTGACTACCACGATCAGCATGCGTATGCATACCACCTGCTGAATCTGCCCGACTTGAGTGTGCGCGAGATTGGTGCTGCCTCCAACGGGGCGTCGGAACGGGCAAAGGCTCAGTATGTGGCAGATATTGCGACCGTTTTCCGCCGTGCGCTGGAGGTTATGCCCCCTAACGCGCCCCTTATAGTGGTCGCGAACGATAAGCATAACCTCTATCCCGAACTCGCTCGCCAGCTCGAGGTTGTGGAAGAGGGTGTGCTACATCGCCATGTCAATCGGCGCACAGGAAGACGCTCTACAGAGTTTTTCGAGTCGGTTTTCATCTGGAGGAAACGCTGATGGCAAGCAGAGAGCCTCTCAATATCAAGACACAGGAACGAATCAAAAAGTATCTTCGTGAGTTTATTGAAAAATTGCTTTCTGAAACATATGGAAATGATAGAAAAGACTCTCGGAACTCCGCTCCGAACAAAGCTATACTGAAGCCCTTTCATGCAGCGGTGCTTCCCCCTCCTTTATGGGGCATAAGCGAGTTTGAAAGGAGGTTCAGCACCCGATTGGGTAGCACTTTTGAGCGATGCGCCCTCTTCATCGCCAAACAGCATCACCGGGATGCCAGATGCAACCACAAAATTTCAGCGCAGGTGAGCAAGGAAGCCGTTGATGCCGTTGATGCTCAGGTAAGAAACTTTGAGAGAATGGCAACCAAAGGTCAGAGACTGGCATTCGCGGATATAGTCAACTCGGTTCTGGAAGCAAACAGCAGTGGCTCCACACAGTTTCTCGAAGTGACGGCAGATATTTACATCCTCACGCACGACGGCAACGAACTATTTTTTGAGATTAAATCACCTCAGCCGAACAAAGGGCAGTGCTTGGAGGTCACCCAGCGATTGCTGCGCATCCACCTGATTAAAGGCAAGCCTCGCCCCGAAGTACAATCTTATTTTGCACTTCCATACAACCCATATGGACATGCGCGCGAGGACTATCAGTGGAACTATGCGAAGAACTACACCCCTTTTGAGGAAGCCGTGCTGATTGGAGCAGAGTTCTGGGACATGATAGGTGGCGAAGGAACCTACAAGGCGCTCCTTGCAATGTACAAAGAGGTCGGGCAAGAGTTTGAGGCGAGGATATTGCAAGCCTTCGGTCTCAAAGCTTCCTCATAGCTCCTCCCGCCCATACCGCCAGCTCACCCCTGCCACCACCGCCAGCAACACCAGCCCCACAGGAAGCGTTGCGGGAAGCGTGTGATGGAACCAGATGATGCTCAATGGCGCCATCGGGAGACCAAGCACTGCCAACCCCATGCCGAAAAGTCCCCATAGCACCCCATTCATGCCCCCAAAGCTGCTCAAAACCAGTCCCGCAATAGCCCCTATCGCCAGGCAAATGCTCAGCGCAATCACAAGTGGCTTGTAGAGATGGGGCTTTCGCGCCAGCTGCACGCCCACCACAATCGCGCTCGGCAACGCCGCCCAGAGACCACAGCCGCCGCCGATAAAAAAGACGAACATATACTGACCATCGCCCTGCATTCGCGGGTCTTCCAGCATGGAAAGCCCGTGCAGCAGAATTGCACCACTTAGCACGCCTGTAATCAGGGTCAGTAGCACCCCCGGAAGCACCACCAGCCAGCGCGGTATTGCATTCTGCATAGTGAAATTCTACCCCACTGTAGCAGGAAAAGCGAGGTTATAAAGCAAACGATTCCCGCCAGGAGGGCACAGCGATGCATACCGTGAATCCGCCGCAGAATCGTTTGCGGGGCGGCTTGCCCAAAGTCGGGATTCGCCCCACCATAGACGGGCGCCGCCAGGGCGTGCGCGAAAGCATGGAAGCCCACACGATGGCGATGGCGCACGCCGTCGCCCGACTCATTACTGAGAACCTACGCCACGCCTGTGGGCTGCCCGTGGAGTGCGTGATTGCCGATACCTGTATCGGCGGTATCGCCGAAGCGATTGCTTGCGAAGAGAAGTTCGAACGCGAAGGGGTTGGGGTCAGCCTTACCGTGTCGCGCAGCTGGTGCTACGGCTACGAAACGATGGACATCCACCCCACGCGCCCCAAAGCGGTGTGGGGCTTCAACGGCACGGAACGCCCCGGGGCGGTCTACCTCGCCGCCGTGATGGCTGCCCACGCCAACAAGGGACTGCCCGCCTTCAGCATCTACGGGCGCGATGTGCAGGATGCCGACGACCTCACCATCCCACCCGATGTTGCGGAGCGAATCCTGCAGTTCGTGCAGGCAGGAATCGCCGTCGCCACCATGCGCGAGAAGACCTATGTGTCGATGGGCAATGTCTCGATGGGCATCGTCGGCTCGCTGGTGGATCAGAACTTCCTGCAGCAGTATCTGGGCATGCGCACGATGACCGTAGACATGGTGGAGTTCGTGCGCCGCATGGAGCGCGGAATCTACGATAAAGACGAATACGAACGTGCCCTGCGCTGGGTCAAGACCTATTGCAAGGAAGGCAAAGACTACAACCCGCCCGAAAAGCAGATGAGCCGCGCCGAAAAAGACCGCGCCTGGGAAATCAGCGTCCAGATGGCGCTGATTGCACGCGACCTGATGGTGGGCAACCCGAAACTCGCCGAGATGGGCTACGAGGAAGAAGCGCTCGGTTTTAATGGGATTGCAGGCGGCTTTCAAGGACAGCGCCAGTGGACCGACCACCTGCCCAACGGCGACTTTATGGAGGCGATTCTCTGCTCCAGCTTCGACTGGAACGGCATCCGCCAGCCCTACATTCTGGCGACGGAGAACGATTATCTGAACGGCATCTGCATGCTGTTCGGGCATCTGCTGACGGGCAGTGCGCAGATTTTCGCCGATGTGCGCACCTACTGGTCGCCCGACGCCGTGAAGCGCGTCGCGGGCTACACCCTGCCCGACGAGGCGTCGGAAGGGTTCCTGCACCTGATTAATTCTGGACCTGCCGCGCTGGACGGCACAGGCGAGCAGACGCTTGACGGCGAGCCTGCCCTCAAGTCCTGGTGGCAGGTTACGCCCGAAGAGGTGGAGCGCTGTCTGCAGGCGACCTCATGGCACTGCGCGATGCTGGAATATTTCCGTGGCGGCGGCTGGAGCACGCGCTTCCGCACGCGCGGCGGCATGCCCGCCACCATGTTCCGCCTGAACCTCGTGGAGGGGCTGGGTCCCGTGATGCAGATTGCCGAAGGCTACACGATAGAGCTGCCCGACGCGGTTCACACGATTCTGGACGAGCGCACGAACCCTACATGGCCCACTACATGGTTTGTGCCGCGTACAACGGGGCACGGGGCGTTTCGAGATGTCTACACGGTGATGGCGCACTGGGGCGCGAACCACTGCGTGCTGAGCTACGGGCATATCGGGCACGCGCTCCTCACGCTCTGCTCAATGTTGCGGATTCCTGTGGCGATGCATAATGTGCCCCCAGAGCGCATCTTCCGCCCGCACCAGTGGGGGATGTTTGGCACCGCCGAGTCGGAGAGTGCAGATTTTCGGGCGTGTCAGGCATACGGTCCGCTGTATCGATAGGGGGCTACGGCTCGTTGGGGCGCACGGCGAGCGTCTTTTCGTGCGTGTAGAGCGCGAAGCCCGAAGACGCGCCTTTCGGTTTGCGCACATACTTGCGCAGGGTGTAGTCCACCTCCACGATATGGGCGTGTCGGTCGGCGCTGTTCTGGGCGGCGAGTTTCGCGGCGAACTCTAAGGTGCGTCGGGGCACGCGCTCTGGCTGATTATTCGTGCGGATAAGCACATGCGCTCCTGTGCCCGTGCGCACATGGAGCCACCAGTCGTTGGGGCGCGCCACACGGGTCAGCAGATAGTCGTTCGCCTCGGCGTTCTCGCCCACGAGCACCTGATAGCCGTCGGGGCTGAGATGCACGCGGATGCGGTGTCCTTCGAAGGGGTCTTTCTCGGCGCGTTTGGCGGGGTGCAGGGGGGCGGTTTCGCGGAGCCAGCCGCGCGCTTTGGCTTCCTCCAGAATCGGGCGCAGGTCGGTCTCTGTATGCGCGTTTTCGGCGCGCTCCAGCGCAAGGCGTAGCGCCTCAGCTTCCGTGCTCAGCGCGCCGTAGCGCTGTGCCAGCTCGTTTTGATGCTCGCGGGCGCGACGCGCTTTCTGAAAATAGCGCTCGGCGTTCTCCACCACGCTCCGATCAGGGTCTATCGGGATCTCAAGAGTGGGCATATCGGGGTGCGTGTAGTCGGGCGCGAGTAATTTAGAAGCGCCTGGCTCCAGCATGGGACCGAAGGCGAGAATCAGCTCCCCGAACAGTTGCCAGCGGTCGGCATGGAGCCCCTCTTCGAGGGCGCGTTCAATCTCTTCGAGGGCGCGCTGGCGTGCCTGCATCGCTTTGCGCAGGGCGGGCAGGAGCGTGTTGCGCAGGGCGTCCATGCGCGCGTGGCGGATGCGCTCGTCAAACACGGTCTCCCATGCGCTGTTGACGCTCTGGCGCGGGTGCTGCCATTCCGGGGGAAACTGCAGGGTGGGGAAGGGGTAGGCGCCCAGGGCGCGATGGGTCTCAGGCTCGCGCACGACCACTGGCTCCCAGCGTGCATAACGCAGGCGCTCCACCCACGCCAGCAGATTCTCAAAGCCGCCTTCCGCGACGGCGTTCAGCTCTTGCGCCGTGAAGCCGCTCAAGCCTTCTAGGTATCCCTGCCAGTCGCCCTCCGCCTGCTCCCACAGCGTGCGCCATTCGGCGTCGCTCAGCGTCAGCGGGTTACGCAGGCTCTCCACCCGCGTGGGCGGCAGCTGATACCGCTCCGCCGAACGAATAGGGCGCACCGCGCTCTGCCTGGGCGACACCCACTTGATGGCGCTCTGAATCAGCCCCGACGGATTCACCAGAATAATGTTGGAGTGCTTGCCCATCAGCTCCACCATCAGGCGGTACTCGCCCTCGCGCGTGCGCACATGCAACCCCACGATGCGGTCAAACCCTATCTGCTCGATATGGGTCAGGGTTCCGCCTTCGATATGCTTGCGCAGGCTCTGCAGGAACGGGGGCGGCGCGGGCGCATTTGGGGGGCGCTTGCTAACCATGTGAAGCCGCGCGAACTGAGCATCGGCAGAAAGCAGCAGATAATGCTCGCGGCGCTGGGCATAGACCTCCAGCACCACCGTGAGCGGCTCTGGCTGGCGGATGTCCTGAATGCGTCCCCCCACCAGCGGCTGGCACTCGGTCAGTACCGCATACAAATTCAGGCTATCAAACGGGATGCTTTTCGGCGTTGCCACCGCTTATGCCCCCTCGCGCGGCTCGCTCCAGTCGCCGACGGAAAGCACCTCCTCCTCCAGCCAGACGCCGAACTGCTCGTACACGCGCTGTTTCACGAAGTCGGCAAGCTGGCGAAAATCGCGGGCGGTCGCCCATCCCCGATTAATCAGAAAGTTGGCGTGTTTGCGTGAAACACACGCGCCGCCTACTGTGTAGCCTTTCAGTCCGCATGCCTCAATCAGAAAGCCTGCGGGCACAACGCCCGCCTCGCGCATCGGTTTCGGCAGCTGGGGCAGGCGCCCGGCTAACTCATAAGAGTAGACATTTTTGAAGAAACTGCCCGCCGACGATTCGGGCGGTTGCTTCTCGATGCGCTGGCGTTGCAGCTCGCGCGCGCGTGCCAGAATCTTCATGCGCTGGTCGGGTTTCAGACGCAATTTCACGCTCAGCAGGGCGGTGGGCGGCGCGTTCGGACGGCGCAGTTTGCTATCGCGATAGGAAAACTCCATCCAGTCGGGCGAAACCCACTGTCGACGCCCTTCCGACACCAGCTCAATCGCGATTAGCAGGTCGGCAATATTCTGGCGATACGCGCCCGCGTTGGAGACCAGCGCACCGCCCAGCGTGCCCGGAATCCCCACCGCAAACTCCAGCCCGCTCAAGCCCGCGCGCGCCGTCTTCAAAAACAGCTCCTGAAACGCGATTCCCGTCTGGGCGTAGGTCTCCTCGCCAATCTCGGCGCGGTCGCAGGCGTTATACAGCACCACCGCCGGGATGCCGCGGTCGCTGACCAGAATGTTGCTCCCATGCCCCATAATAAAGGTGGGCACGCCATGCTGCTGGCACCATTCGGCGATTCGGGCGAACTCGTCAAGATAGCGCACTCGATAAAAAAGCGCCGCGGGACCGCCCACGCGCAGGGTGGTGTGGCGGCGCATCGGCTCCGAACGGCGGATTGGCTCCGAGCAAAGCGGCGTCAGCGACTCGAAAACCGCATCCCAGTTCATCCAACCGCGCGCAACACTTTGCCCGCCTTCAAACAGCGCGTACACACTTTGATTCGGCGCACCGTCTTCCCGCCGTTCACATAAGCGCGGACGGTCTGCAAATTCGGCGACCACTGCCGATTCGTCTTCGGGGCACGATAGCGCCACTGACCCGAATGGCGGTGCTGAATATTGTGCCCGAACATCGGACCTTTTCCACAGATTTCGCAAACGCGTGCCATTTTCCTATTTGCCTCCTGTTTGCAACCTCATATTGTACCCTAAACCCGCACGGAGTTGCATACCCCTCCGCTCCGTGTCCCTTCTCTCGGAGAGTGAACGGGAATGCGACAGACTCTGATTCGGTGGCTCTGGCATGCGTTGCGCCCTTCGGTGAAGCAGTGGTTGGAATCGCGCGCCCTGCGCCTGCCACACGCCCAGCGTGAAGCGATTGCACACCGATTCCGTGTACCCGCCGAACTGGTGGAGCAACTCGAAAACGCCCTGCGCCAGATTGTGCTGTATCAACTGGAGCGGTGGGAGCCATGATGGACTGGATGCAGTTCGCAACTGTGGTCAGCATGCTCATCGGCTGGACGCTGCTATTGACACGCCAGATTCTCACCCGTATGGACAAGCTGGTGGAGTCCGCCCGCGAGCAGGAGCAGACCGTCACGGACGAGTTTATCGCCTATCTGCGTGAGAGCGTGCATCGCACGGAAGAGTCCTACGAGCGCATGGAGCAGACCCTGCACGAGATTCGCGAAGTGCTATTGAGCTTGCGCCACACGCTCCACCAGTGGCTGGACTCGCATAAGCCCTGAGGAGGTGCGCCATGATCGCAGTTCAACGCGAGGATGTGAAACGCAAGTTGCGCCTGAGCGGCACTGCCTACGATAGCGATATTGACGCGCTGATTGACGAGATGGTGCCCGCGATTCGATACGCGATAGACCCTGTGTATCTGCAGTCGC
>CAZQPV010000012.1:20767-25035 GCA_964595265.1 uncultured Fimbriimonadales bacterium | reverse complement strand
GGAACCGCGTGCGCGACCTGCTGGCACGCTGGGAAGCCGACTGCATCGCCCTCAAGCCTGATTGGGTCTCCATCCTGATTGGCATCAACGACACATGGCGCCGCTACGATAGCAACGACCCCACCAGTGTGCAGGAGTTTGAGCGCGATTACCGCGCCCTCCTGCGCCTGACGCGCGAACGCACCGAAGCGCAGATTATTCTGCTGGAGCCGTTTGTTCTGCACACGCCGCCTGACCGCGAGACATGGCGCGAGGACCTGGACCCGAAGATTCAGGTGGTGCGCCAGCTGGCACGCGAATTCAAAGCCACGCTGGTGCCCCTGGATCGGCGGTTTCGCGAAGTCTCCGCGCGGCGCGATCCTGCCTTCTGGGCAGCAGATGGCGTGCATCCCACGCTGGCAGGACATATGCTGATCGCACAGGAGTGGCTCAAGGCTGTCGGGGTTCGGTTCGGCTAAGGTGCGCTCGGTATACTTTAACCCATGCGCGTGTTGAAGTTGTGGCGCCAGCGTCAGCGCCGCTGGCAGACTGACGACCCCGCGGAGCTTCGCGCCGAGCTGGAGCGTAAGGAGCGCGAACTTCAGGAGGCGCGGCGCGCCCTGCGCCAGCTGGAGCATAAGCTCGCCGACCGCGAAGCGGAGATTGAGGCGCTCCGCAAAATCAGCGAAGCCACAGGCAGCGCCTTCGCTTCCGAAGCCATGCTCCAGTCCATCGCCGAAATCGCGATGCGCATCACCGAAACCGAAATCTGCCACATCTTTCTGTTTGACGAAACGCGCGAGGAACTAGTGTTGCGTGCCGCTACTGGCGACGATGCGCGATTCATCAACGAAATTCGGCTCAAACCCGGCGAGGGCATCACAGGATGGGTCGCCAAAGAGCGTCGCCCCGTCGCTGTCGCCCGCGCCGCCTACAAAGACCCCCGCTTCAAGCTCTACCCCGCTCTGAACGAGCAACAATACGAGAGCATGCTCGCTGTGCCGCTGGTGGTGAATAACGAGGTGATTGGGGTCATTAGCGTGCGCACCCGCAAGCCCAAAGAGTACCAGCAGGACCAGATTCGCCTGCTATCGGGGATTGCCAGCCATCTGGCGGGCGCGCTCAATCAGCTCAGCCGTATCGAACAACTGGAGCGTACCGCCACGCAGGTCGCCACGCTTTCCGAAATCAGCCGCACGCTCACAGGCAACCTCTATCTGGAAGAGGTGCTGCAGCTGCTGGTGCATATCACGGCGCAGACGCTGGGCTACAAAATCGTGACGGTGATGCTCCTTGATGAAGAAAAGGGCGAGCTGGTGCTGAAAGCGACGCAAGCAGAGAGTGAAGAGTACCGCAAGAAGCCTCCTTTGCGTGTTGGCGAGAGCATCGCGGGGCGCGCGGTGGCGGAAAACCGTGTGATTGTCGTGCCCGATGTGCGCGCCCATCCGAACTACCGATTCCCCGATATTGCGGCGCGGGAGGGGTTGCACTCGATGGTCTCCGTGCCCCTGCGCGTGCGGGAGCAGGTGATTGGGGTGCTGAACTGCTACACAGACCGCCCGCACCTGTTCACCGATGAGGAGTTGCGCACGCTCGAAGCCGTCGCCAATCAAGCGGCACTCGCGATTGACCATGCCAAACTCATGGTGCGCAGCGCCATCCTGCAGGAGATGCACCATCGCGTCAAAAACAACCTCCAGCAGATTGCAAGCCTGATGCGCCTGCAGATGCACTACTCGCGCTACAAAACCGTCGAGGAGGTGATTCAGGACAGCCTCAGCCGCATTCTGGCGATTGCGCAGGTGCATGAGTTGCTCTCGCGCGAAGATCTGGACATGGTGAGCCTGCGCAAGATTGCCTCCAGCATTCTGCACAACACGAAGCAGGCATTGGTGCCTCCAGGGAAGCAGATTCACTCGCGCGTAGAGGGGGAAGATGTGCTGCTGCCGTTGCAACAGGCGACCGCCGTCGCACTGATTCTGAACGAGCTGATTCAGAACGCGATTGAGCATGGGTTCAGAGACCGCACGGAGGGGGAAATCAGCGTGCGGGTGGAGTTCACGAACGGGCATGTGTTGCTTGAGGTTGCCAACGACGGCGAGCCGCTCCCCCCCGATTTTGACGCGGCGCGCTCCAACACGCTCGGCGTGAAGATTATCGATAATCTGGCACGCGGCACGCTTCGCGGGCGCTTTGAGATCAGCAGCGCCGACTCGCGCACGGTGGCGCGGGTGGTGTTCCCGCGCCCTTAGTCTTCGGCGAGGTCAATCCCGCGCTCGCGAGCAACCTGGCGCGCTTTCTCGTAGCCTGCGTGGGCGTGGCGCATGACGCCCGTGCCAGGGTCGTTGGTCAGCACGCGCTCCAGTCGCCATGCGGCTTCGTCGGAGCCGTCGGCGACGCACACCTGCCCCGCGTGGAGCGAATAGCCCATCCCGACGCCCCCACCGTGATGGAAACTGACCCATGCCGCGCCAGAGACCGCGTTCAGAGCGAAGTTCAGCAACGGCCAGTCGGCAATCGCGTCGGAGCCGTCCAGCATAGCTTCCGTCTCGCGGTAGGGGCTGGCGACACTGCCGGCGTCCAGATGGTCGCGCCCAATCACGATTGGCGCCTGAATCTCGCCCTTGCGCACCATCTCATTAAAGAGCAGCCCTGCCTTGTCGCGTTCGCCGTAGCCGAGCCAGCAGATTCGGGCAGGCAAGCCCTGAAACTTGAACCGCTTGACGCCTTCGGTGAGCCAGCGGTGCAAGCCCTCGTCTTCAGGGAAGAGTTTCAGCAGGGCGGCGTCGGTTTTGTAAATATCGGACGGCTCGCCCGACAGCGCCACCCATCGGAACGGACCGCGCCCCTCGCAGAACTGGTCGCGAATAAATGCAGGCACGAAGCCGGGGTAGCTGAAGGCGTCCGCGAAGCCACCCTCTTTCGCGAAGGCGCGCAGGTTGTTGCCATAATCAAACGCAACCGCGCCCGCTTTCTGCATGGCGACAATCGCCTCGCAGTGAATCGCCATCGATTCGATCGCGCGCTGGCGGACTTCTTCGGGGCGCGTGCGCCGCGCCTCTTCCACCTCGCGGAGCGACATCCCGCGCGGCACATAGCCGTACAAGGGGTCATGGGCGCTGGTCTGGTCCGTCACTAAATCAGGGATGAAACCGCGTCGCACCATTTCGGGCAGCACTTCGCTGGCGTTGCCCAATAGCCCGATTGAGAGTGCCTGCCCCTTGCGCTTCGCCTCTTCCGCCATCCGCATCGCCTGTTCAAGGCTGTCTGTCCACGTGTCCAGATAGTTCGTCTCAATTCGGCGCTGGATGCGGTGGGGGTCTACCTCAACGGCGATAATCACCCCGCCGTTGAGCGTCACCGCGAGCGGCTGCGCTCCACCCATGCCGCCCAAGCCTGACGTTACGGTAATCGTGCCTTTCAGCGAGCCGTTGAAGTGTTTTTTGGCAGCCGAGAGGAAGGTCTCGTAAGTGCCCTGCAGGATGCCCTGCGTGCCGATATAAATCCAGCTGCCTGCGGTCATCTGACCGAACATGATTAGCCCGGCACGCTCCAGCTCGTCGAACACTTCCCATGTCGCCCATTTGGGCACGAGGTTGGAGTTGGCAAGAATCACGCGCGGGGCACGCTCGTGAGTGCGGAACACGCCCACTGCCCGACCGGACTGCACCAGCAGGGTCTCGTCGTTTTCGAGGCGGTCTAACACGCGAATGATGCGCTCAAAATCTTCCCAGCTACGAGCCGCTTTGCCGCGCCCCCCGTAGACAATCAGCTCTTCGGGCTTTTCAGCGACTTCGGGGTCTAAGTTATTCATAAGCATGCGCTTGGCGGCTTCCTGAATCCAGCCTTTGGCGGTGCGCTGGGCGCCGCGTGGTGCGCGAACGGTGCGTGCTAAGGTTGCCATCATCGGAAACCTCCTGCAGGGATTATACCATGTCGCTGTGGTATAATCAGAGCGTGCCGCAAATAAGTTCGGTTGAGGATCTGATTCAGATTATCCGCCAGCACCCTGAGTGGCGCGAGGCGCTTCTGAGCGCGCTGCTCCCTCAGGACCTTCTGCTACTGCCGCAGGAGTTTCGCGACTTTCGCGCCGAGATGCGCGAGCGGATGGAAGCCTACGAGCGGCGCATGGAAGCCTACGAGCGGCGCATGGAAGCGCACGAGCGGCGCATGGAAGCCATCGAAGAGCAGATTGCCCGCCAGCGCATGGAGTTCGAACAGCAGATTCAGCAACTGCATCTGGAGTTCCAGCAGCAGATGCAGGCAATGCGTGCTGAGTTCCAGCAGCA
>CAZQPV010000012.1:1370-20667 GCA_964595265.1 uncultured Fimbriimonadales bacterium | reverse complement strand
GAGTTCCAGCAGCAAATGCAAGAGATGCGTGCCGAGTTCACAGCACGCTTTGAGCGGATCGAGCAGGATGTGGAAGAGCTCAAAAAAGACATGAAGGAAGTCAAAAACGACCTTGCGAGCGTGAAAGGCATGGTGCTGGAGATGGACTGGGGGCGTCGTGCGAAGTCGCTCTTTGGGCGATTATTGCGTCAGGTAACGGTCTATGCGGCAGGCGAATTCTACGACAGAGAAATCGAGAAGCTGATGGCACTTGAGGGTTCAAAAGTAGACCAGCTGCTGGAGCTGGACTATGTGATACGGGGCGTGCGACGCTCTGATGACGCAGAGGTCATTCTGGCGGTGGAGGTCTCGTGGGATGTTGGCGTCAAGGATGTGTCTCGTGCGCGCGAGCGCGCGGCAATTCTGCGTGCGTGCGGATATCCTGTCGTGGTGCCTGTCGCCATTGGAAGATTCGTGACGCCGAAAGCCAGGGCACTGGCAGGACGCGAGGGGGTCGTTCTGATAACCGACTCAAAGATTAAGGGAGAAGACCTTCTGAAACATGCGTAATAGGGATTCTTTATGGCAGAAACCCTTCTTCTGGGCGATAGTACACCCCTGTTGATACGCGAGGCGGAAGTGCAGGCGCATCTGCCGATGGCGCGCGCCATTGAGGTGGTTGAGGCGGCGTTTCGCGACTGGGCGCACGGGCGCGCGACGAATCAGCCCCGCCAGCGCGTGCATACCGCGCAGGGAACCCTGCACCTGATGGGCGCGGCGTGGCGGCACTATATCGGCTATAAAAGCTATCTCTCGTTCCCTGGTGGGACGCGCTTTGTGGTTGTGCTGGCGTCGGCGCAAACAGGCGAGATTCTGGCATTAATAGAGGCGGACTGGCTTGGCAGAATCCGCACGGGCGCGGCGACGGGTGTAGCCACCCGCTGGCTCGCGCGCCCTGAAGCCCAGACGGTGGCTCTGATTGGCGCGGGCGGGCAGGCACTGACCCAGCTGCAGGCGGTGTGCGCCGTGCGCCCGATTACGCGCGTGCGCGTCTACAGCCGTACCCCCGAACGCTGTCAAGCCTTCTGCGAGGCGAACACGCCTATACTGGGTGTGCCCCTCGAACCCGCCGAAAGCGTGGAGGGGGCGCTGGAGGGCGCGGATGTCGTGATTACCATAACGACCGCCCGCGAGCCGATTGTGTCGGGCGCGATGCTCAAGCCCGGCATGCACCTGAACGCTGTGGGCGCTAACTCACTGGCACGCCGCGAGCTGGATACCCATGCCGTCGCTCGCTGCGACCACATCTTCGTGGACGATGTGCAACAGGCGCGAATGGAAGCGGCGGAGCTGGTCATCCCAATAGAAGTGCGGCGCCTCACATGGGAGCGGGTGCTGCCGCTCTCTTACCTCGTGGGTGGGCTGGCGGCAGGGCGTCAGGCAGCCGAAGAGATTACGCTCTTCAAGTCGCTGGGGATCGCGCTGGAGGATGTGGCGGTCGCCAGCGTGGTCTACGAATCGCTCACCGCATCCGGGGACTGAGATGGAGCCGATTCGTTTGCAGAAGTGGCTGGCGCGGTGCGGATTGGGTTCACGGCGGGCGTGCGAGCAACTGATTGAACAGGGGCGCGTGCAGGTCAACGGGCAAACAGCCACGCTCGGCATGAAGGTAGACCCCGAACGGGACACCATTCTGGTGGATGGCAAGCCCGTGCGCGGGCCGCTCAGAACCGTGTATCTGATGTTGCACAAGCCGCGCGGGTTCGTCACGACCCGCTCCGACCCTCACGCGAAGCGCACGATTATGGAGCTGATTGCCGATGTGCCCGTGCCCGTGTTTCCAGTGGGCAGGCTGGACGCTGACTCGGAGGGGTTATTGCTTCTGACCAACGACGGCGCGCTGGCAAATCGCCTGTTGCACCCGCGCTACAAGATGCCCAAGACCTATCGCGTGTGGGTGAAGGGAGTACCCAGTGAGTCGGCGCTGAGAGCCTTGCGTGAAGGTGTGATGCTGGGAGAGGGGCTCACGGCTCCTGCAAAAGTGCGCCTGCTGAAAGCTGCGCCCCACGAGAGCCTGCTGGAAATCACCCTGCGTGAGGGGCGCAAACGCCAGATTCGGCGCATGTGTCAGGCAGTCGGGCACCCTGTGCGCCGACTGGTGCGAATTGCGTTCGGTCCGTTGCGCCTACCCCCCGATTTGCCCCCTGGCAAATGGCGCTGGCTCACACAAAAAGAGGTGGAGGCGCTCTGGAAGGCTACCGCGGAGAGCAGGAACTTGTCCACACATGCGCAAAATCGTTCCCTATGACCCGACGCGCCCTCTGGCTTGGCTGGCTTGTATTGTGGAGCGCGCTCGCGGCACAGCCCAGCACGCTCGCCGACTCGCTCAATAAACACCTCACCGCCGAATGGATCCGATTCGGCTACTGCGGGATTGTGGTGCGCGACCTGCAAACGGGCGAAACGCTCTATCAGCGCGACGCCGAGCGGGTGCTGATTCCTGCCTCCAACAACAAACTGCTCGTTACAGCGGGCGCACTGGCGTTGCTGGGGACGGACTATCGCCTGCGCACGGAGGTCTGGTGCAACGGCACGGTGAGCCATGACGGCACGCTGAAAGGCGACCTGATCCTGGTGGGCAAGGGCGACGCGAGTCTGGGCTACAGCGACCTGCAACGGCTGGCACAACAGGTGCGCGAAGCAGGCATTCGGCGTGTGGAAGGACGCCTGCTCTACGACGACACATGGCTGGACGCCGAGCGCTACGGCTTCGGCTGGAACATCGACGACGAACCGTTCGGCTATCAGGCGCAGATGAGCGCGCTCTGCGCCGAGCGCAACGCTGTCTGGCTCTACGCCCGCCCCGCTGAAAAAGTGGGCGAGCCGCCCACCGTGCGACTGGAACCCCCGACGGACTATGTGCAGATTATCAGCCTCGCGCGCACGGTGCCCCGCGGTACGCCGAACGCTGCTTTGAGCGCGACGCGCCCCCATGCGCGAAACCAGGTTATCCTCACAGGTGCAATTCCCGAAGACGCGCAGGAGACGCTGGTGGGGCGCTACGCGGTGGAGAACCCCTCACGCTATGCGGCGTGGCTATTTCGGCAGGCGCTCCAGGAAGCGGGGGTCAGCGTCTCAGCGGAACTGGCGCCCACAGCGCTGGCGTTGCACCCGAACGCGATGAGAATCGCCACCCACCTCTCGCCGCCCATGAGCGAGATTATTGCGCTCATCAACAAGCCCAGCGACAACCTGCTCACGGAGATGGTGCTCAAGGTCATCGGTAAGGAGCGGGCAGGCGAGGGCACAACTGCGGCGGGCATCCGTGTGCTGATGGAGTTTCTGCGCTCTGCAGGGCTGGAGATGGGCGCGGTGCAGATGGTGGACGGCTCTGGACTGTCGCGTATGAACGCCATCAGCCCCGAAAATCTAGTGCGCCTGCTGATCTATATGGCGCGCTCACCGTATGCTGAGGTGTACCGCCGTTCGCTTCCCGTCTACGGCGAGGACGGCACGCTCCGCAACCGCCTGCGCAACACGCCTGTGCAGGGCAAGGGCTTCGCTAAGACGGGAAGCCTCTATCGGGTCAGCAGCCTGTCGGGGTATCTCGTTTGCCGTTCGGGGCGCACGGTGGCGTTTTCCATTGTGATGAACTTCTACACGGTCCCAGCAAGCGAGGCGCGCGCCCTGCAGGACGCGATTGTGCAAACGCTCTGGGAGCAACTGTAAGGGAGCGCATGGTACACTTTAGGCGGAGGGAACAATTATGCGCTGGCTGCTGATTCTGCTGTTGGGGCTGTGGACGCTTAGCTGGACGGGGGCGCGGGAGCCGACCATCCAGCCCGGAGACAAGATTCGCATCACGGTAGAAGGCGACGAGTCGCTCTCGCGCGTCTATGAGGTGGACTCGCGGGGCGAAATTCTGATGCCCCTGATTGGCACGCTTAAGGCGAGCGGCAAGACCCCCAGCGCACTGGCAGAGGAGATTCGCCAGCGGCTGATTGAGGGGCGGTTCTATCGCGACGCGAAGGTACAGGTGGAGATTGTGCAGCCTGCGCGTCCTGTGGTAACAGTAGCGGGGGCGGTGCGCCGCGCAGGGGAACTGGAGATCAAGCCCGGCTGGCGCGTGAACGATGCGCTGGAGGCTGCCAGCCCCACCAATGTCGCCGACCTGACCGCCGTGCGGCTTGAGCGCGCCGACGGTACGAAGCTCACGCTCAACATCCTGCGTTATCGTCAAGCGGGTGAGGAGAGCGAGAACCCCCTCCTGCAGCCAGGCGACCACATCTTCGTACCGCTGATGCCCTCCGACCGCAACATTATTGTGCTGGGCGCCGTGAACCGCCCTGGTACCTACGACTTCGCGGAGGCGAAAACGCTCCTGCAAGCGATTAGCCTCGCCGGGGGCACGCAAACTGAGGCAGACCTCACGCAGGTCTCCATCAAACGCGCGGGCGTGGCGGAGCCGATTATCGTGAACCTGCGCACGCTCGTGGGCGATGTGGCGCTGCAGGCAGGCGACCAGATTCTGGTGCCCTTCCGCCGGGTGCGGCAGTTCATTGTGGTGCGGGGCGGTGTGCGCCAGCCCGGCATCATCAACTACACCGAGGGGATGACGCTCACGGGGGCGCTGGACGCCGCCGGCGGACCCACCGACAAGGCGATTCTGGAAAAAATCGTGATTTCGCGCCCTGCGGCAGGCGGACGCACGCAGAAGATTACGGTCAACCTGCTGGAGGTGGCGCAGGGTTCGCGCCCTGACGAGCCGTTGCAGGGCGGCGACACAATTGAAGTGCCCGTGATTCGCGAGCGGCGTTCCTCACCTGAAGAACCCCTGCGCGTCGTGTGGCTCCTGCTGAGCATCATCTATCTGGTCACGCGGCGCTAACCCCCTCACGAATCCCGACGGGTGAACCCGTTCCTATAAAACAAAGCCAGCCTCCGCTGGCTCCTACCGTAGCATGGGCATCCTGCCCCTGTCCACGCGCAGGGATGCGCGTGCTACTTGAGCCGACGCAGGTCGGCTTCGTCTCGTAGGAACGGCTTTAGCTGCTCTGTCGCAAGGATCCCCATTTTGTCTTACGACACGAGGGGGTCTGCCACGTGGGGCACGGCGACCGCGCCCCTACGCAGGCGGGTAGGGACGCGGTTCCCGCGTCCTGTTCTCTGAACTTCGCCATCTTTGCAACAGAGCAGCTTTAGCTGTCAGGCTCAGCCACCCCACGAGCGGTTCCCCTAACAACCCGCCCCGAAGTTAAACAGCACCGTGAGCAAGTCAGTATCATCTACCACGCCGTCGCGGTTCAGGTCGGCAGGCTGATTGCCTGTGCTACCAAACGCGAACAGCACAATCAGCAAGTCCGAATCATCCACGCAGCCGTCGCCGTTCACATCGCCAGTGGGGATCAGAGGCAGGGCGATTCGCCAGATACCGCGTCCGTAAGTGGCTGCCATCAGGTAGCCCGTGCCTGGAATCACGCGCACAGTGTTGACCTGCACATTCGGCAAACCATAGGGTTGCGTGGCATTGCGCCAGGTGGCGCCGCCGTCCAGCGTGAAGAAGACCCCAATATCGGTGCCGACATAAATCACTGTGTCGGGCGCGGCGGGGTCTAACGCGATGGAGTTGAAATGCACATCGGGCAAGCCGGTGCTGCCCGAACCGCTGATGTTGATCCACTGCACGGGGTTCGCCAGCGTGTTATCGCATCGGAACACATGGGGTGTGCCCGTGCCGCCCACTACGACATAGATTTTGTGGGGGTTAGTGGGATGCACCGCAATCTCCGTGATGGCGCGATTGGGCAGGGAGGGGCTGCCTGTGTGAATGGCGCGCCATGTTGCGCCGCCGTTGGTGGTCATCCAGAGTTGCCCATCGCTCCCACCTGTGTAAATCACATTCGCATTTGTGGGCGCGCCCGCGATGGTCAGTAGAACACTGCCTGTGAGAGCCTGATTGCCCAGCCGCGCGCTCCATGTGCCCGTCGTGGCGTCCCAGCGGTACAGGTAGTTCGTGCCCGCCAGCAGCCAGTTGGGGTTCGCAGGGTGGAGCGTGAGCGGCGCGATAAATGCCACCGAGTCACTCCCATAGTTCGGCGAGATGTTGGCGCCCGATGCCCAGCTGTTGGTCGTCCGTGCGACACCCAGATTCTGCCACGAAGCGTACTGGATATTAGGATTGGTCGGATGGATAGCGCAGAAACCGCCGTCCCCGCCTACCACGCCGCGCCAGCTGTTCAGGTCGCCGTTCGCGAAGGCGGTGCTGTTATCCTGCGCGCCCCCCAGCATCACGGCAGCGTTTGTCGGATGGAACGCCGCCGCGTAAAACTGCGTGATGCCCAGATTCGCGCTCAGCGAGGTGAAGTTCACTGTGCCCGTGCTGGGGTTATACACCATTCGATAGACGCCTCCATCGTTGCCCACCAGCGCTTCGTTGGGGTTGCGGGGGTTAATCGCGAAGCTGTGCTGATCCACATGCACCAGCGCGTTGTTCGTCAGACTGAGTCCGATACTGCGCCATGTGCCTGCGCCCGTACGCTGGACCAGATCCACCAGCCCCAGGTACAGCACATCCCGATTCTGGGCATCGCGCGAGACATGCAGGTGGGCATCGTACCATGCCTGATAGAAGCCGCCGTCCACACTGGGGTTGAGCGCCGTCCATGAGTCGCCCGCGTTGTTGCTGACCCAGACCTGCGAGTCGTCGCCCGAGAGCAGGTAGACGCGCTCTGGCACCGTAGGCGAAGTCGCCACACGCAGGGAAGACTTACTGCCTGACGGGAAAGGCGGCGTCAGTACCGTCCAGGTCTGCCCGCGATTAGTGGAGCGCAGGAGCCGTCCAGGGTTGCCATGCCCGACGGCGTAGTAGTAGCGCACGCCCGTGCTGGGATTGCGTGCGCTGATTGCCATATCGCTCCAGATGGCGCTGACGGGGTTCACGCGCGTCCATGTTTGCCCGCCGTCTGTGCTGCGCCAGATGTCGCCCGCAACCTGCTTATAGGGTCCCCACCCGGTGCAGGCGACGACAATATTCGGGTTTTCGGGGTCGATCAGAATGTCGGAGACGCACTTATTACCGAACAGTTGGGCGCCGATACTGGTCCAAGTCTGTCCCCCGTCGGTGGATTTCATAATCCCCATGGAGAAGGGGCGCATCCAGCCCTGAAAATCGCCTGTGCCCACATAGAGAATGTTCGGGTCTGTCGGATGGATGGCGATGCATGCCACCTGCAGGAACTGCCAGCTGTCGCCCAGCGGCTGCCATGTCGTGCCGTAGTCCGTGCTTTTCCACACTCCCCCCTGCGGCGCGCCGATATAGTAAACGCCTTCGTTTACGGGGTCGTAGGCGACGGCATTCACGCGCCCGCTAATCGGCTGAGCTCCGAAGTAGACACGATAGGGGGGCATGAAATTGCGCGGACCCACGAACTCCCAGCGCGGACCCGAAGCAGGGAAGAAGACGCCGCTCATCTGGTCGCGATGCGCCGCCGCGCGCAGATACGCGCTCCAGTCTACTGAATCGTAGGGGTAGGCGCGAATCTCCAGATAGTGGAGTAGCGCCTCCAGATATTCGGGACCCTCCTCCATTTTATGCCTAGCTGCTTCAGGGAGGCGCTTGCCCTGTGCCTCCATCTGCTGGCATTGTTGCCGAACACGCGTTTTTTCCTGCTCAATCCACTGCTTCAGCTGGCGTACCGAGTGAATGGGGGGCGGCGTGCGCCCCGTGTCAGCAACTGCAATCGCGGCAGTGAACAAAAGGACAGCAAGACTACTCAGAATTCCCCAGCATCGTATCGTTCCCCGCATAGTAAAAGTATACACGATGGCGGTGCGGAAGGCGACAGCGGGTATAATCAACACCGATGGTCTACGACTATGTGCCGATTGCGCTGTTGATACTGATTGCGCTGGTGATTGCCGGCGTGATGGTGGGCGGCTCGTGGCTGCTGGGACCGCGGCGTCCCACTCCTGCCAAGCAATCGCCCTACGAGTGTGGGATAACGCCCGTCGGCTCCGCTCGCGAGCGGTTCCCCATCCATTTCTATCTCACCGCGATGCTGTTCATCATCTTCGATGTGGAGGTCGCATTCCTGTACCCGTTTTTTGTGGCGCTACGCGACCTGCCTCCTGAAACCCGGGCGTTTGCACTGGGCGTGGTCGGCGTGTTCACCTTCCTGCTGGTGGTTGGCTTCGTGTACGAGTGGAAGAAGGGCGCGCTGGAGTGGGAAGACCCAGTGGAGCATCGCCGTCTTAAGCCTGAACCCCAGCCCGCGCCTGTAGGAGAACAGCCATGAGCCGAATTGAAATCGAAAAAATTCAGGCGCACTACCCCGACGCAATTGAAGAGATTTACGAATTTCGGGGCGACACATGGATTTACATCCGCCCCGAACGCCTGCTGGAGGTGTGTCGCCTGCTCCGCGATGACCCCGAGCTGAGCTATCTGTATATTTCCGATGTGATGGGCATCGATTGGCTCCCGAAGTGGCAGGCGGGCGAGCGCCCCAAGCGCTTCGAGGTGGTGTATAACCTCTACTCGCCCGTAACCTTCCAGCGAATCTTTCTGAAGGTGCGCGTGAACGACGGTGAAAGCGTGCCTTCCGTAACCTCCATCTGGGAAGGCGCGAACTACCCCGAACGCGAAGTGTACGATATGTTCGGCATCCCCTTTGAGGGGCATCCGAATCTGAAGCGTATCCTGATGCCCGACGACTGGGTGGGACACCCCCTGCGCAAGGATTTCCCGCTGGGCGGCGAAGAGATCCCCTTCGCCCAGAATACGATGGGACCCGCGATTGAAGACCTAACCCACCCCCATGCGGGCGAGTCGTTCGAAGGTTTGACAGGTACCGAACCTGTCAGCGGACGCTGAAAGCCCAGCACTCTCACACGCGGTTTGTGTCATAATACACAGTCGGTAGCAGTGGCGCTACCATCCAGCCCATCGGGGGGCAATCCAATCCCAAAATCAAAAAAGTAAGGAGGTCTATGATGAAGCGAGTCTATCTGTTTGACGAAGGTAGCGCCGACATGCGCGATTTGCTGGGTGGTAAAGGCGCGAATCTCGCAGAAATGACCAACATCGGGCTGCCTGTGCCCCCAGGATTCACCATTACAACCGATGTCTGCCGTGACTATCTGAAGCGGATGCGCCTGCCCGACGGACTGATGGACGAAGTGCGCCAGAAGATGGAAGTCGTGGAGGCGCGGGTCGGCAAGCGGTTTGGCGACCCTGCCAACCCCCTGCTTGTTTCGGTGCGTTCCGGCGCCAAATTCTCGATGCCGGGCATGATGGACACCATTCTGAACCTCGGCTTGAACGACCAGACCGCCGAGGGGATGATCCGGCTGACCCAGAACCCGCGCTTCGTGTACGACGCCTATCGCCGCTTCATTATGATGTTCAGCGATGTGGTGATGGACATCCCCAAAAAGCACTTCGAGGAGCGGTTCGAGGCGCTCAAGCGCAAGCTGGGGGTGAAGGAAGACACCCAGGTGCCCGCCGAGGCGCTCAAGTCGCTTGTGGAGACCTTCAAGGGTGTCGTGTGCGAACACGGCAAGGAGTTCCCACAAGACCCGTGGCGCCAGCTGGAGATGGCGATTGAGGCGGTGTTCCGCAGCTGGAACAACGAGCGCGCCATCATCTATCGCGAGCGAGAGAAGATTCCGCACGATCTGGGCACGGCGTGCAATGTGCAGGCGATGGTGTTCGGTAATATGGGCGACGATTCGGGCACGGGTGTGGCGTTCACACGCGACCCCTCTACCGGCGAGCGCAAAATCTACGGCGAGTTCCTGCCGAACGCGCAGGGCGAAGATGTGGTCGCAGGCGTGCGCACGCCGCTCCCGCTGGACGCGCTCCGCGACCTGATGCCCGATGTCTATCAGCAGTTCCTTGAGATTGCCGACCGCCTGGAACGCCACTATCGCGACATGATGGACCTGGAGTTCACGATCGAGCGGGGTCGGCTCTGGATGCTCCAATGCCGTGTGGGGAAGCGCACAGGGCGCGCCGCAGTGAAAATCGCGGTCGACATGGCGCAGGAGGGGCTGATTGGACGCGACGAGGCTGTCCTGCGGGTCAACCCCAGCCAGCTGGATCAGCTCCTGCACCCCTATCTGGATGAGCAGGCGCTGGCGACGGGCGAATATCCGCTGCTGGCGCAGGGACTGGGCGCCTCACCGGGCGCCTCGAGCGGCATCGCCGTGTTCGACTCGCGCCGTGCCATGGAACTGGGCAAGACC
The DNA here is from genome assembly GCA_964595265.1 of uncultured Fimbriimonadales bacterium. Classification (GTDB taxonomy): domain Bacteria; phylum Armatimonadota; class Fimbriimonadia; order Fimbriimonadales; family GBS-DC; genus LDYB01. Next base: position 10,443 of record CAZQPV010000012.1, on the reverse strand, counting down.
CAGCCTGTGATTCTAGTGCGCCCCGAAACGAACCCCGACGATGTGGGCGGCATGCTGGCATCGAAGGGGATTCTCACCGCACGCGGCGGGATGACCAGCCACGCCGCCGTCGTCGCCCGCGGATTCGGAATCCCATGCGTGGCAGGATGTGAAGCCATCAGCGTGGACGAGACCCACCACCAGTTCACCGTGCAGACCGAAAACGGGCTTATCACGGTCAAAGAGGGCGACTGGATTACGATAGATGGCTCTTCGGGTAAGGTCTATCAGGGCGCCGTGCCGACAGTGGAGCCGACGCTGGGCGGCGAGCTGGAGACCCTGCTGAGCTGGGCAGACCAGTTCCGCCGACTGCGCGTGCGGGCGAACGCCGATAACCCCCGCGACGCCCAGAAAGCGCTGGAGTTCGGAGCCGAGGGCATCGGGCTGGCGCGTACCGAGCATATGTTCTTCGGCGAACAGCGCCTGCCGATTGTGCAGGAGATGATTCTGGCGAAGACCCCCGAAACGCGCCGTGAGGCTCTGGCGCGACTGCTCCCCTTCCAACGGCAGGACTTTTTCGAAATCTTTGAAGTGATGCGGGGCTTGCCCGTGACCATTCGGCTGATCGACCCGCCCCTGCACGAGTTCCTGCCCGACCGCGATGAGTTGCTCCGCGAAGTCACGCGGCTGGAGCTTACCGCGCCCGATTCGCCCGAGCTCGCCGAGAAACGGCGCCTGCTCCAGCGCGTGGAGGAGCTGCACGAGGCGAACCCGATGCTGGGCTTCCGCGGCGTGCGCCTGTCGATCCTTTACCCCGAAATCGTGGAGATGCAGGTCACCGCGATTCTGGAGGCGGCAGCCGAAGCCCAGCGCCGCGGCTACGACCCCCATGTGGAGATTATGATTCCGCTGGTGGGGCATGTGAACGAGCTGAAGGTGGTGCGCGAGCATCTAGACCAGGTGGCGAAAACGGTGATGGCGCGCGAGGGCGTGCGCGTGGACTACAAGTTCGGCACGATGATAGAGATCCCCCGCGCGGCGCTCACCGCCGACGAGATTGCCCAGTATGCCCAGTTCTTCTCGTTCGGCACGAACGACCTCACCCAGACCACCTTTGGCTTCAGCCGCGACGACGCCGAGGGCAAGTTCCTCGCCTACTATGTGGAACGCAAAATTCTGCCCGAAAACCCGTTTGTCACGCTGGACCGCGACGGCGTGGGCAAGCTGATTCGGATGGCGTTTGACCTGGGACGCGCCACGCGCCCTGACCTCAAGGTCGGCATCTGTGGCGAGCATGGGGGCGACCCCGCCTCGATAGAGTTTTGCCACGATGTGGGGCTGGACTATGTGAGCTGCTCGCCGTTCCGCGTGCCGATTGCGCGTCTTTCGGCAGCGCAGGCGGCGTTGCGCCAGCGCGTCAAGGTCGCGGTGGATAAGTAAACAAAGCCCCCCGTTTGCGGGGGGCTTTTATCGCTACCGCTCGAACGCGGCGTCGAAAGCGATTCGCGACGGCTCGAAGTCGAGACTGCGCACAAAGGCGCACGCCTCGCGCGCCCCATGCTCGCGATCCATGCCGCTATCCTCCCATTCCACCGAGAGCGGACCGTGATAACCAATCTCGTTCAGGGCGCGGATAATCTCCTCGAAGTCGATCGATCCGCGACCTGGCGAGCGGAAATCCCAGTAGCGGCGCGAATCGCCGAAGTTCAGGTGTCCGCCAAACACGCCCGACAGGCGTGGGGTATCCGCCCACCACACATCCTTGACATGCATATGGAAGATACGGTCGCGGAACCGCCGAATGAACGCCACATAGTCCACGCCCTGATAGCCGAGATGGCTGGGATCGTAGTTGAAACCGAAGCGCGGGTGATGGCGAATCGCCTCCAGGGCGCGCTCGGCAGTTACGATATCGAACGCAATCTCGGTGGGGTGAACTTCCAGCGCGAAGTAGACATCTTCCTGTTCAAACACATCCAGAATGGGTCTCCAGCGCGCGGCGAAGTCTTCAAACCCTTTTTGCACCAGATCGGGCGGGTTCGGCGGGAACGAATAGAGATAGGGCCAGATGGAGCTTCCCGTGAAGCCGTTCACCACCACGCGGGTCAGCTGGCTTTTCACTTCGGGCGGCGCGCAATTGAAGAACTTGCGTGCGGCGCGGGCGGTGTTTTTCATCTCCTCGGCGGCGCGCTGGCGCACGCCTTCGGGGTTCCCATCGCCCCACACGCGCGGAGGCAGGATGGCTTTGTGCCGCTCGTCAATCTGGTCGCAGACCGCCTGACCTACCAGATGGTTGCTAATCGCGAAGCACTTGAGGTTATAGCGTCCTAAGATTTCCCAGCGCGATTCGCAATACCGTTCGTCGGTCAGCGCCTTTTCCACATCGAAATGGTCGCCCCAGCAAGCCAGTTCCAGCCCGTCGTAGCCGAACTCGCTGGCTTTTTGCGCCATCGTCTCCAGCGGCAAATCTGCCCATTGCCCCGTAAACAGCGTTACTGGTCGTGCCATCGTTGCAACCTCCTCAAATTACCAGTTTTTGACATAGGGGGGCAGGTTCCTGTCGGCATGCGGGGCTTCCATCGGGAACTTCTCTGCGGCTTGCGTTGTTAAAAGATTAGCGTAAAAGCCGCGCCTCTGGGATCTGTTTCTGGAGCCGAAAGGAGTGAATTCCCACGAGGCTACGGGTACATTCTGCCCCTTTTGCGCATGATATTCCAATAGGAGGATAACCTAATGAAACGGAGTCTTTGGAGTTTCGGGTTAATTGCGAGTGCGCTTTTTGCCAGCCTGAACACGCCCGTGTTTGGGCAGAATAACCAGTGCTGTACCTATCGAGTACGCCACAACTTCCGTATCTGTCTCCCGAACTGCCAGATTACTGCCGTAGATTGGTCCTGGAACGCTCAGGCGTCTGCCTGGATGCCCCTGACAACCAACACGAACAGCGGGACATGGACCTACAGTATCCCCAGCTCCGATGTGAAGTGTGCGAGCGCTTCTGTGGGGCAAGAATGTGCTGTCGCTGGCGCGTGCGCACGGTTTCAGGTGGACTGGATTCCGGGCACGCAGTGTATTCAGGGTTTCCACGAGGCTATTGGGAGGGCATGCGTGCGCTGCCGCGGCTACGGCTCTAACGCCACCAGCGCCTCCAGCATCACCGTCCGTTGTGGAACCCCCAATGCTACGGGAGCCATCACCTGGCAACCCACTCTGCAGGACACGATTCAGGGCGGATGTCAGGTTCAGATGCGCGACCCGGTGACTTTGCGCCTGCGCAATCCTTCTACGGGCGAGAGCCGCGAAGAGGTGCTGTTTGACCTGCGCGCCAATCGACATTTCACATGGGAAGGGCAGGATGTGGACGGCGACGGGTGGGCTGATACCGCGCGGGTTCGTTACTGTTGCCTGGATGTAGACGGCGACGGGTATCTCATGGTGTCAGTCGGCGGTCAGTCTCTGCGCGGGCAACCGGGCGAGCTGCGCCTGCGAACTCGAAACGGCATCGTCGTCGAGGCGTTCAAAAGCGGACTTTTCGATGGGATCGCGCTACCCAATCCGGGCGAGCCGATGCCTTCCGAGATTGAAGTCCCTGCCGAGTTTGACCTGTCGTTCGCGGTTCCGCGGGGCTGGAACCTGGATTCGGTTCAGGTTGGCGGCGGCGGCGAATCGGGCGACACGCCTCCCACGCCGGGCGATGTGAACGGCGATGGCTGCGTGGATGATTCCGACCTGCTGGCGGTGCTGTTCGCCTTTGGCGGTCAGGGTGGCGCAGAAGATATCAACGGCGACGGCGTTGTCGATGACGCCGATCTGCTGGTCGTGCTGTTCAACTTCGGTACAGGGTGCTAACCTCCTTCTCTCAGGGGCATGGTGGATACCATGCCCCCTTACTGCTAAGTTTCTACGGATTGCCGCCGCCCCCAAAATATTGTTCGAACCAGCGTCGCCCCATCTCTATCATCTCGCGTTGCTGGTCGGGGCTGAGCGACTGCCAGTATTCAAACGACATGCGCATTCCCTCAAACAGCATCTGGTTGCGAATCTCGGGGTCGGCGTTCATCCAGGCGTAGAATCCCTGCTGGATCGCCTGGCGTCGCTCTTCGGGGCTCATCTTCGCGAGCAGGTCCATCAGCTGCTGCTGGAGTTGCTGATACTGTTCGGCGCGGTTCCCGCGCAGATTCTGCCCTGTGGGCGCAGGGCGCGGGTTCAGCACCACATAGATGGGTTTGGCGTTGAAGGGTGGTTGCATCTGCTCCAGCGTTTGCTCAAAACCAGGAGGCGCAGGATAGTTGCCCACAAACGAGTTGAGCGTGTTGTTGCGCGGGTCCACCACCATCAAGCCCGTGAGCTGGATGTTCAGCAGGGCGCGTGTGGCAGATAGCACTTGGTCATCAGGAATCTCCTGTCCAAGCACCTTGCCTGTGAACACTTTGCGCCAGACCACACCCGGCGCTTGCGCTGTGATCTCATCCAGCGCGCGCTCCAGAGTGTCCGCCGTCGCAGGCTTGACGCGCGCGGTCAGCGCCGGGTCCACCACAATCCGCACGGAAAACTTCTGGGCAATCTCCGTAATCGCCTGACTGATGGGCACGCGCCCATCCTCAGGAGTCTTCTTTTCGTTCTTGGAACTCTCTGTGGGCTGCCCCACCACGAGCGCAAAACTCAAACTGCAAAGCGCCAGCACCATGTTGCGCATGTTTTTGCCTCCTCCGAATCATTTGCGACAGGAAACGGGTTCCTGCCGTCGAACACTATTGTACCACACTGCCTTGACGGACATGCTATAATTGTATGGCAGTGGACGGTAGACCAATCGGGAGTGGAAAACGATGGCGATGACACGCAAAACGATGGGGGAATACCTCCTCGAAAAAGGCTTAATCACGCGCGAACAACTGGAGGACGCGCTGAAAATCCAGCAAGCCACAGGGAAACCCCTGGAACAAATCTTGGTAGATCAAACGATAGTGAGTGAGCGGGATGCCTACGAGGCGAAAGCCTCTGAAATGGGCATGCCGTTTGTAGACTTAGATCGCTTTACGCCAGAGCCGTCGGCCATTAATGTAGTCAAAGAGCATATCGCCAAGCGCTACAATGTGATGCCCGTCAAGAAGGAGGGCAACATCCTGTATCTGGCGATGGCCGATCCGAACAATGTGATGGCGATTGACGATGTGCGCGTGAACTCGCGCTGTGTGGTGCGTCCCGTGCTGGCGGCTCCGGGCGCGATTCAGGACGCTATTGCAAAAGCTTATGGCGGTTCAGCGGTGGCGGGGACGGATGGCGCACCTGCAGGCAGCGGCGAAGGCGGCGCGATTGCGCCTCGCCCCACTGACCTGCGCGCCAGCGTCATGACCGATGTCGCCGCCTATAGCGCACGAGGCGATGCCGAAGAAGACGAAAAAGCCGTTCTCCGCGAAGCGGAAGAGGGTCCGATCGTCCGCGTTGCGAACACCATCATTCAGCAGGCAATCGCGGAGCGCGCCAGCGATATCCATGTGGAACCCCAGGCGCGCAATGTGCGAATCCGATACCGTATCGACGGCGTGCTGCACGAGGCGCTGACCCTGCCCAAGTATGTGCAGGCGCCGCTCATCTCCCGCTATAAAATCATGGCGGAGATGAACATCGCCGAGAAACGCCTCCCACAGGACGGACGTATCCCCATCCGCTATCAGGGCAAAGAGTACGACCTGCGCGTCTCGTCGATCCCCACGCCACACGGCGAGAAAATCGTCATGCGTATTCTGGATAAGACGAGCGTGCTGATCGGACTCAACAAACTCGGCTTCACCCCCGAAACCCAGGCGCGCCTCGAAGAACTGGTGATGCAGCCTCAGGGCATGGTGCTGTCCACCGGTCCGACAGGTTCAGGTAAAACCACCACCCAGTATTCGATACTTCACAAGCTGAACTCCGTCGAAAAGAACATCCTGACGATTGAAGACCCGATTGAGTACCAGTTGCCAGGGATTGCACAGGTTCAGGTGAACCGCAAGGCGGGTTTGACCTTTGCGACCGCCCTGCGCGCCTTCCTGCGTCAGGACCCAGACATCATCATGGTCGGAGAGATGCGCGACCTGGAGACGGCGGAGATTGCGATTGAAGCCGCGTTGACAGGACACCTGGTTCTGTCCACGCTCCACACAAACGACGCGCCGTCCGCCGTAATCCGTATGGTGGACATGGGCGTGGAGCCGTACCTGATTGCGGCGACCGTAACGGGCGTGCTGGCACAGCGCCTTGCGCGTCGCATCTGCCAACACTGCAAGGAGCCGCGCGAAATCCCGGCGTCCGACCTGCGCGCGTTTGGATTCCAGGTGGAAGACCCTGACCAGATTGTAACAATCTGGGAAGGCGTGGGGTGCGACCACTGCCGCGGACGCGGGTACGCTGGGCGTGTCGGAATCTACGAGTTGATGGTGGTGAACGCCGAAATCGCGGAAATGATTGTACGCCGTGCGCCGCTGTCTGACATCAAGGAGGCAGCGAAGGCGAACGGCATGAAAGAGCTCCGCGAAGACGGTCTTATCAAAGTGCTGGAAGGCATCACCACGCCAGATGAGGTACGGCGCGTGGTCTTCACGGCAGGATACTACTGATACCCTGGAGGAGGTCTCACAAACGATGAACACGAACAATTTTGGCTCTGGAGCCGCCCCCGCAAATGGTGGGGCGACACCTGTCGGCAGTGGCGCGATGCCCACCGCGCAACCCACCGCCGCCGGGCAGGCGCGCAGCCTCGAAGATATCCATATCGACGAGCTGCTCTATATTGTGGTGGAAAAAGGCGCCTCAGACCTGCACCTGTGCCCCTTTGTGGAGCCGGTCATCCGCGTGGATGGGCAGCTGCTGCGGCTCAATTTCGAAAAAGCCACCCCGCAGCACACCCAGCGCCTGATGTACGATATTCTTACCGACGAACAAATCCAGCGTTTCGAAACCACCTTCGAGCTGGACTTTTCTTACAGCCTGCACAAGGTCGCTCGCTTCCGCGTGAATGTCTACAAAGATAAGGGCGCAGTCGCGGCGGCGTTCCGCTTGATCCCCGCGCGCGTGCCCACCATCCGCGAGCTGAACCTGCCCCCCGTGCTGGAAGAGCTGACCCGACGCCCACGCGGCTTGATTCTGGTTACAGGTCCCACAGGGTCGGGCAAGTCCACCACGCTCGCGGCGATGATCAACCAGATTAACTCCGAGCGAAGCGTCCATATCATCACGATTGAAGACCCGATTGAGTACCTGCACACGCATAAGTTCAGCATTATCAACCAGCGCGAGCTGGGGCAGGACACCAAATCGTTCGCGGCGGCGCTCCGCTCCGCCCTGCGTGAAGACCCCGATGTGATCCTGGTCGGTGAGATGCGCGACCTGGAGACCATCCAGCTTGCCATCACCGCTGCCGAAACGGGGCACCTGGTGTTTGCGACTTTGCACACGAACAACGCCGCCGAATCGATTGACCGTATCGTCGATGTGTTCCCGCCGGGGCAACAGGAGCAGATTCGAATCCAGCTGGCGAACAACCTGCAAGCCATTATCAGCCAGCAGTTGCTGCCGCGGGCGGGGCAACCGGGGCGCGTGCCTGCCGTCGAAGTGATGATTGCGACCCCCGCGATCCGAAACCTGATTCGCGAGAACAAGACCCACCAGATTCACACTATGATTCAGACCAGCGGTCAGCTGGGGATGCAGACGATGGATCAGTCGCTGCGCGACCTCTACATCAAAGGGTGGGTCACTTACGAAGAAGCGATGTCGCGCGCGATTAATCCCGATGAGCTGCGCAAGATGATAGCGCCGACGGGCATGCCAGGCGGACAGCCCGCCCCCACGCGCGGACGCTAATCGGAGGAGGCGAGAACGATGCCGTACTTCAACTACACCATTCGAGATGCGACAGGGCAGACCCGAACGGGCAAGGTAGAGGCGCCGAACGCCGAAGAGTTGCGCAAGCGCCTGCAGGAAGAAGGCTTGCAGGTGATTGAAATCAGCGAGGATCGCAAGGCGCCGCGCGTGCCCGCAGGCGGCTACGGGCGCGTGAAACTCAGCGACCTTGCCATCTTCGCTCGCCAGTTCTCCACCATGCTGGACGCCGGCGTATCGCTGGTGCGCTGCCTCGATGTGTTGCAACAGCAGACGAACAACGCCCGCCTGCGCAAAATCCTGATAGACCTCTCCACGCGCGTCGAGTCGGGTGAGAGCCTCTCCCGCGCGATGGCACGCCACCCCAAAGCGTTCAGCCAGCTGATTATCGGTCTGATTCGCGCTGGGGAAGTGGGCGGTGTGCTGGAAGAATCGCTCCAGCGCATTGCGGCGTTCCTTGAGAAGGATGTGGAGCTGCGGCGCAAGATTCGCTCCGCGCTGACCTACCCTGTAATCGTGCTGCTGGCGGCAATCGGAATCGTGATTTTCCTGGTCTCGTGGCTGGTGCCGCAGTTTGCGAACCTCTTCAAGGAGCTGGGCATCAAAGAGATGCCCGCCCCCACCCAGTTCCTGATTGACCTCAGCGCGTTCCTCACCCAGAAGTGGTACATCATGATTATCGCGGTGGTGGTCGTGATTATCGCCTACAAGCTGTTTGTCAGCACGCGCGTGGGGCGGCGTGTGGCAGACCGGGTCAAGCTGCGTGTGCCTGTGTTCGGACCGCTCCATCATAAGATTGTGATGGCGCGCTTCAGCCGCACGATGGGCACGCTGCTGGCTTCGGGCGTGCCGATTCTACAGGCGATGGAAACGGTCGCAGGCGTCGTGGGCAACGCGGTCGTGTCCGACGCGGTGCTGGAATCGCGCGCCCGTATCCGTGAAGGAGAAAAGATTGCCGACCCTCTGCAAAAAAGCAAAATGTTCCCGCCGATGGTGGTGCATATGGTCAGCGTCGGCGAGGAGTCGGGTTCGCTAGACCACATGCTCAACAAGATTGCAGACTTCTACGAGAACGAGGTCGAGATGACAATTGCCAGCCTCACCGCCGCGATTGAGCCTGTGATGATTGTGTTGCTGGGCTTCATCGTTGGGTTCATCGTCATCTCGATGTTCCTGCCGATGATTGAGGTTATCTCGAACCTGAGCCAGAATCAGGGCAATTAATGTT
>CAZQPV010000012.1:0-1270 GCA_964595265.1 uncultured Fimbriimonadales bacterium | reverse complement strand
TGGGCGCTCCTTCAGCGTCGGCGACACTCCGCTCAACACAACCCCAATTCGCCGGAACCACCTCCGCTCCCGCCAGAGCCAATCCCGAACCTGCTGATTGCCTGCGTGCTGTACCTGCTCTGGGTGGATGTGCTGCTCACCTTCCTGCCCTATCGTGTTCAGGATACGCTCTATCGCAGGCTGGGGCAGGTCTACGATGAACCTGAGCTGGAAAACTGGGCGGACGAAGCCCACGAGCAGCCGGGGATGCTCCCCTTCGGTCCGTTTCTGGGGCTGGGCACGATGGCGACGCTTCTGTGGGGCGAGGGGTTCGCCTCTGGCGTGCGCGCCTACCTGGACTGGGCGGGATTTTAGCCTGCTTTGGGGTACTATATAGCCTATGCGAGCCGTCCGAATTCATCAGTTTGGCACAGCGGAAAACCTGATTTACGAGGAAGATGTGCCCGAACCCACCCCGCAACATGGCGAAGTGAAAGTGCGTGTGCATGCTTGTGCGCTGAACCATCTGGACATCTGGGTGCGCAACGGTATTCCCGCCTATCAGACACCCCTGCCGCACATTCTGGGCAGCGATATTGCTGGCGAAGTGGTGGAGGTGGGACCGGGCGTTCCAGATTGGCGCCCTGGCGACCTGGTGGTGGTCTACCCTGTGATTACCTGCGGTCAGTGTCGGTTCTGCCGTACAGGGCGCGAGAATCTGTGTGTGCAGGTTCAGGTGATTGGGGCGCACCGTTCGGGGGGCTATGCCGAATATATTGTCGTGCCCGCTCGCAATCTGCTTCCCAAACCCACCACCCTCAGCTACGAAGAAGCGAGCGCCGTGCCGCTGGTGTTTCTGACCGCGTGGCACATGCTCCTGACGCTGGGGCGCCTGCAGCCGGGCGAGTGGGTGCTGATTATGGGCGGCAGCAGCGGCGTGGGAAGCGCAGGAATTCAGATTGCTAAACTGCGCGGCGCGCTGGTGATTGCCACCGCTGGCAACGAAGCGAAAATGCAGAAATGCCTTGAACTGGGCGCCGACGCAGTGGTCAACCACAGCGACCCCGAATGGTGGAAAAAGGTCAAAGAGCTGACCGAAGGTGAAGGGATCGATGTTGTGTTCGAGCATATCGGGCAGGCGGTGTTCGATTCGTGCGTGCGCCTGCTTAACAAGGGCGGGCGTTTAGTGACCTGCGGCGCGACCACGGGGCAAACCGCGCAGTTCGATATTCGCTATCTGTTCAGCCGCGAAATCGAAATTCACGGAGCGTACATTGGCACGCGCGCGGAG
>CAZQPV010000011.1:18288-26770 GCA_964595265.1 uncultured Fimbriimonadales bacterium | reverse complement strand
GTCGGCTCGTTGATGATGCGCAACACTTTCAGCCCTGCAATCTCGCCCGCGTTTTTGGTGGCGGTGCGCTGGGCGTCGTTGAAGTAGGCAGGCACGGTAATCACCGCCGCCGTAACGGGTTCGCCCAGATACGCCTCGGCGTCTGCCTTGAGCTTTTGCAGGATCATCGCCGAAATCTCTTCGGGGCGGTAGGTTTTATCCACGGCGGGGATATACACGGCGGCGTCGCCTTTGCTGTCGGCGACTACTTTGTAGGGCACGCGCTTGCGCTCTTCTTCGACCTCATCGTAGCGTCGCCCCATAAAGCGCTTGATAGAGAAGATGGTGTTTTCGGGGTTTACGATAGCCTGACGCTTGGCGGGCGCGCCGACCAGACGCTCGCCTGTCTTGGTGAAGCCCACCACCGAAGGGCACAAACGCCCCCCCTCCGCGGTCGGAATCACCACCGGCTCGCCGCCTTCCAACACCGCAATCACCGAGTTGGTCGTTCCCAGATCAATACCCACAACTTTGCCCATAGGTTGTTCCCTCCGTCGTTCGATTTTCGGTTTCGTAGAACGCTTCTGCGCAGAGTATACCCGATTTGCACGCAAAAAGTTCCCGTTTGCTGAGCCTCTAACTGATATTTGTCTTGAGTATGCCCTTGTCAAACCGTGCCCCCTTCTGAAGCGATTCCGAACCTCCCCCAGAATCGTCAAAATTTGACTCATGAGTCAGGGGGGGTCGGAATTGGCACTTGCAATTCGGGTTCAAAATGGGGTAAAATTGGCGCGTAGGGTCCCGAAGGACCGCCCTTGCGCAAGGGATTGGTTTTTGGGTGTTGTGCCTGGAACGGTATGTGCGGCGTACAACGCCTTTTGCGCTTCATCAGGCGCGCGGAAGCTTCGCTTCCGCACTCCACACAAGGCGCGTGTTGAGAACACAGCGCAAAGACATTCAGGAACGGGTTCACCCGTCGGGTTTTGGGGGATGTTGTGCCAGACGGCTGAAGCCGTTCTTATGATACAAAGCCGACCTGCGTCGGCTGCAGGAGCATGCGCATCCTGCGCGTGATTTTGGGCAGGATGCCCAAACTACGGAAAGCCAGCGCAGGCGGGTTTTGTTTATCAGGTATGGGTTCAGCAGTCGGGGATAACCGCCTGACTCGTTTTTTGCTTGCTATATTGCTTCTCAGCGCATGCTTTGCGTTCGAAAGGACCGCCCTGCCCACTTTAATAGCCCCCGCTCCTTTGTGTCCATTTTTTTCCAGATTGCTTCCAAAACGGCAGGAACATCGACATAGCCGTCGTATCTAGGTAGTGGAGGAAAGCTATGGAGAAGCGTTTTGCTAAATGGGTAAGCCTTTTGTTCGCTGGTTTACTGACGAGCTGGGTTTTTGCCCAGCCTTCGAACCCGCTGCCTCAGGACGGCTTCGAGTCCCTGCCGTTCCCTGACCAGCCTGTTGAGTTTGTGCCTGGCGAGCTGGTCGTCGGGCTGGATCCGGTGAATCCAAAGGCGTTGCCGCTGCAGGCAATTGCGTTTGTGGGTGAAGTTGCCGAGACCATCCCCCAGATAGGGGCTTATCGGGTGGTACTGGCGCCCCATATCTCGATGGACGACGCCAAGGCGTTCCTTGAAGCGATTCCGGGCGTAGCATATGTGGAGCCGAACTACATTTACCGTGCGTTTGCCACCCCAAACGACCCGGGCTATGGACAGCAGTACGGTCTGCAGCGCATTCAGGCGAACCTTGCGTGGGATATCTGGCAACCGCAGGCTGTGCGCTACATCGCCATCATCGATACGGGGATTGACTATAACCACTCGGATCTGAGCAACAAGTTCCGCAGGCATTCCAACGGGCAAATTTACGGCTACAACACGCTGAACAACACCACCAACGCGAACGACGATAACGGGCATGGCACGCACTGCGCAGGGATTGCCGCGGCGGAGATTAATAACGGGATTGGCGTGGCGGGCGTTGCGGCGTGGAACCCTGCCGTTTCAGGCTACAACGCCTATGTGCAGCTGATGCCCGTCAAGGTACTGGATGCGAACGGTTCTGGCTCCCTGACCGCCGTGGCGAACGGGATTACATGGGCGGCAGATAACGGCGCGCATGTGCTGAGTATGAGTCTGGGCGGCTCGAGCGGTTCCACCACACTATCTAACGCCGTTACCTATGCGTGGAATCGGGGCTGCCTGATTGTCGCGGCAGCGGGCAACGGCGGCAGCTCCTCGCCTCAGTACCCCGCCTACTACACGAATGTGATTGCGGTCGCCGCCACCGATTCCAGCGACCGGTTGACCTACTTTTCTCAGTATGGTTCGTGGGTGGACATCGCGGCGCCCGGCGCCGCGATTTACTCCACTTATCGGGGCAACCGTTATGCCACGCTTTCGGGTACTTCGATGGCATGCCCGCATGTGTCGGGCGCGGCGGCGCTGGTGTGGTCGCACGCGCCGAACCTGACAAACCAGCAGCTGCGCACCATTCTGGAGCAGAATGTGGACCCCTATCAGCCCTACAATGGGCGCACCATCGCCTCCGGGGCAGGGCGCCTGAATGTGTATCGTGCCCTGCAAGCGGCAGGAGGCGGCGGCACGACGCCCTCGCTCAGCAGCCTCACACTTAATCCCACCTCCGTCGTGGGCGGCAACAGCAGCACGGGCACAGTTACGCTGACCGCCGCCGCGCCGTCAGGGGGATTCACGGTGCAGTTGAGCAGCAGCAATCCCTCCGTGGCGAGCGTGCCCAGCTCCGTTACGGTGCCTGCAGGGCAGACCTCCGCGAGTTTCACCGTCGCCACCCAGCAGGTCTCCAGCACAACCCAGGTCACGATTACTGCCAGGGCTGGGGGCGTCTCCCGTCAGGCGACGCTCACGGTGAACCCGCCTTCAGGTTCTGTGACTTTGCAGTCGCTCACGATTCGCCCGACCTCCGTGTGGGGCGGCGACAGCGCCACAGGAACCGTAACATTGAGCGCCCCCGCGCCTGCAGGAGGCGTGGTGGTGCAACTGCGCAGCAGCAACTCGGGCGCCGCGTCCGTGCCGAGCAGTATCACCATTCCTGCCGGTCAGCGTAGCGCGAGGTTCGCCATCCGCACCACCTCCTGCTGGTACTGCTTCATCCGCACGGTAACGATTACGGCGACCTACAACGGCGTGTCGCGCTCTGCCAGGCTGACCATCTGGTTCTGATAAAAATCAGCACCCCCTGAGGTGGAACCACCTCAGGGGGTCTACAAAACGATGATCCCTCGTGTGGCACTAGAAACAGCCGTGATAACTCACGGCTTGCCAGCCCCCTATAACGAGCAGGCGGGCGCGCAGATGCGCGACGCCGTGCGGCAGGCAGGGGGCGTGCCTGTTGTGATTGGCATCATAGAGGGCGAGCCGATTGTAGGGCTTACCGACGAGCAGATCCGGTATCTGGCACACCACCCCACACCTCAGAAGGTGGCGCTCCATAACCTGGCAGTGGTGTGTGCGCAGGGGCAATCGGGAGGCACGACGGTCTCCGCCACGCTCTGGCTGGCGCATCAGGCAGGCATCCGCGTGATGGCGACGGGCGGGATTGGAGGCGTCCATCGCGGCGGTACGCACGACATTAGTGCCGACCTGCCCGCACTTGCCCGACTGCCGATGTTGGTGGTGTGTAGCGGCGCCAAGGCGATTTTAGACCTGCCCGCCACGCGCGAATGGCTCGAAACATGGGGCGTCCCGGTGGTGGGCTATCAGACCGACGAACTGTCCGGTTTTTACACCGCCCGCACGGGGTTGCGCGTGGACGCGGTTGCCGACACGGTGGAGCAGATTTGCACCCTCTGGCGTGCGCATCAGCGCATGGGCACGGGCACTGCGATGCTGATTGTTCAGCCCCCGCCTGCAGACTATGCCATGCCTGCCGAAGTGGTGGAGGCGATGATTGCGCAGGCGTGCGCGGAGGCAGAAGCGCAGGGCATTCGCGGCGCCGCCACAACCCCCTATCTCCTGCGCAGGCTGGCAGAACTTAGCGAGGGGCGCACGGTTCCCCTTAACCTCGCCCTGCTGAATGCGAACGCCCGCCTGGCAGGTGCGATTGCCGCCACACTGGAACCCTAACCCTGCCCCTGCAACGCACGCAAAACCGCCAGCACCTCCTGTGCATGCCCGGCAGGCGAGACCTTCAGGAACACATGCCGCACCACGCCATCAGGGTCAACCAGGAAGGTGATGCGCGCCACGCCCCAGTAGGTCTTGCCGTACATCGACTTTTGCTGCCACGCGCCGTAGGCTTCGCTGACCTGATGCGACTCGTCCGCCAGCAGGGGGAACGGCAGCCCGTATTTTTCGGCGAACTTCTGGTGTGAGCGCACACTGTCCGCGCTAACGCCCAGCACCACCACGCCCTCGCGCTCAAACTCGGCAAAACTGTCGCGAAAAGCGCACGCCTCCTGAGTGCAGCCGGGCGTCATATCTCTGGGATAGAAATAGAGAACCACCCAGCGCCCGCGAAAATCCGAAAGGCGTATCGGCTTGCCGTGCTGGTCAGGCAGTTCAAAATCGGGCGCGAGCTTTCCGACGAGGTTTTCCATATCCCCCAGTATACCCCTACTTCTCCTGCACTGCTTCCACCCACAGGCGTTGCTGTTCGTCCACCGAGACGGCAATCTGTCCCAGGCGCCACAGCTCCAGCACTGCCAGAAACGAGACCAGCACTTCGTAGATATCGCTTGCCCCCTGCTCCAGAAGGGTTTCGAGGCGCACAGGGCGCGCGGACTGCCTCAGTTGTTCGCGCAGGGCGACCATGCGGGCATGAATGGAGAAGTAGCGCCGTTCGGGGATGGCGGTCGGCGCAGGGGATGCACGCTGGAGTACGCGACGGAGCGCCAGCCAGAGGGCGTCGGGCAGCTCGGCGTTCGCGGGCAGGGGCGCTTCGATGGAATCGGGGTCTACGGGATAGCCGCGAAAGAAAATCTGGAGCCGTTTCTCCTCACAGGCGCGCAAGAACTCCACGCGCGGCAGGTACTCGTCGGGCAGGCGCGTCGGCTCCAGCCACCCGGCTTCGGGTTCCGCTTCAGGTTCCGGTTCAGGCATCAACAGGCGCTCCGCTTTGCGCTCGGTCAGGTGCGCCAGAATCGCCAGCGAGTCGGAAGCCTCGTCCAGATCCCCGACGGAGCGCCAGTAGTCGTAGCACGCGCGGGCAATCGGTGCTAAATCCACCTCCAGCAAGTCCACCTTGTGCTTGCGTAGCAGATGCACCAGCCAGCCCAGCGAGCCATAGCCCAGCGGCAACTGGATGGGTACGCGCGGCGGCGCCCACTCCGGACTGCCGATATGGAACCGTCGCATGAGCGCAATTCTACCTGTTTCCAGATTCTGATGGAGTTTGCCGCGGATTTATGGAACATCTCCTGTGGAGGCAAGCGTATGGAAGCGCGGCGGCGGTACCTGAGCAACGAGAGCTGGGCAATTATTCTGATTTGTATTGCCGACCTGCTCATCACGCTGGTGCTGATTGACAAAGGGCTGGCAGAGGAAGGCAACCCCCTGATGCGGTTCTATCTGGGGCATGGGATCTGGGCGTTTGTGCTGGCGAAAAGTATCATGGTGGCGGCGCCCGTTGTGATTATCGAGTGGGGGCTACGCCATCGCCCGCGCACCGTCGCCACACTGGCGCGGGTGGGGATTGCAGGCTATCTGGGCATTTACGCGATGATGTTCTTCACGATTAATGTGCCTGCGATGCAGACGGCTCAGGAGCCAGACTGGGTGGAGTTCCCGCCGATAGACCGCGAGCTGTTGCGCAAGGAACGCGAGAGCTATATCGAGGGATATGAGATGTCTGAAGATGTGCATGTGCCGAAAGCACCGCACGCGCCCAGCCGGTAGTCATTCGCTCTCGTTTCGCAGGCGCATTAGATAGGTTTCCAGCAGAATCGCGGCGGCGACGGCATCCACAACCTGCTTGCGCTTTTCGCGGCGCGCCTCGGTTATCAGCAGGCGACGCTCCGCCTCCTGAGTGCTGAATCGCTCATCCACGACCTCAATGGGTACATTCAGCCGCGTGCGGAGGGCGTCAATAAACCGCTCCACCTGTTCTGCGCGTTCGCTTTTCGCGCCCCATAGGTGTAGGGGCATCCCCACCACCACGCGCTCCGCGCCTGTTTCGCGGAGCCACGCCACGACCTTCTCGATGTCGTTCGGCAGTACCGTCGCGGGCAGCGCCACCCCCACCTCGGTCTGGGCGACCGCCACGCCAATCCGCTTCTCGCCATAGTCCAGCGCCACGACCCTCATGCGTCTTCCCAGTTCAGCACCACTTTGCCTGCCGTGCCGGAGGCGGTCAGTTCAAAAGCATGTTCGTACTCGTGCCACGCCAGTTCGTGCGTAATCGCGGGGCGCACATCCAGCCGCCCTGACACCAGCAGGCTCTGCATCGTCTCCCATGTCTGATAGAGCCGCCTGCCCAGAATGGTGTGAATCTCTACGGATTTGAAAATCAGGGCGTTCAGGTCTACGGGCACAGGCTCTGCGAACAGTCCCAGCAGGCTGATGCGCCCGCCCGGACGAATCGCCTCGGTCAGCAGCGCGATTGCCGACGGGTGCCCCGACATTTCCAGCCCGACATCCACGCCTGCGCCCTCCGTCGCCTTGCGGATGGCAGTTAGCACATCATCGCGCGTGGGGTCGAACACGGCGTCGGCGCCCATGCGCATCGCCAGCTCGCGCCGATAGGGGCGTACTTCGGTGGCGAAAATCTGGCGCGCCCCACACGCCCGCGCCACCGCAATACTGAACAGCCCGATTGCGCCACAGCCCGTAATCAAAACCGACCTGCCCGCAATCTCGCCCGAAAGCACGGTATGTACCGCGTTCCCCAGCGGGTCCTGTACTGTCGCCACTTCGGGGGGAATTCGGGGGTCGGTTTTTTGCGCGTTTGCGGCGGGCACGGCAATCAGCGGCGCGAAGCAACCGTCGGTGTCCACACCCAGAATACGCGTGTTCAGGCACACATGGGCTTGCCCCTCCCGACACGGCTTGCAACGCCCGCACACGATATGGCTCTCGCCCGCCACAAAATCGCCCACCTGCAAGCCTTCCACGCCTTCACCCACTGCGACCACATGCCCGCAAAACTCATGCCCGATAATCAGCGGCGGTTTCAAGCGCGACTGCGCCCATGAATCCCAGCGATAGATGTGAAGGTCGGTTCCGCACAGAGAGGTTCGGCTTACCTTGATTAGCACCTCGCCGTAGCGAGGGGTCGGCTCTGGCGCCTCGCACAGTTCCAGCCCAACAGCGGGCTGCGCTTTGTAGATGGCTTTCATCCCTGCCTAAGTATACCCCCGACAAGCGGGTACAATTTCAAACGGCTTATGGACTACGATGTGATTGTCGTGGGGACGGGACACGCAGGATGTGAGGCAGCCCTGGCAGCCGCGCGCATGGGATGCCGCACGCTGGCAATCACGCTGAATATCGCGCGAACCGCCCATATGCCCTGCAACTGCAGTATCGGCGGACCCGCGAAGGGGCATCTCGTGCGCGAAATTGATGCGCTCGGGGGGCAGATGGGTATTAACACCGACCTCACGCTCACCCACATCCGCTTTGTGGGCACCGGCAAAGGACCCGCCGTGCGCACACTCCGCGCCCACGCAGACAAAGATCTCTACCCCGCCCAGATGCTTGCCACGCTGCAGGCGCAACCGAACCTCACCCTGCTGGAAGGAAGCGTCGAGTCGCTGCTGGTGCGCGACGATACCTGCTACGGCGTGCGTCTAGCCGATGGCGCCGAGATTCTGGCTCGCGCTGTGGTGTTGACCACAGGCACTTTTCTGAACGGGCTGTGCCACATCGGGGAGCGCAAGATTCAATCTGCCCGCTTCGGCGACCCGCCCGCCAGAGGTTTGACGGAATGCCTGCGCCAGCTGGGGTTCCGTATCGGACGGTTCAAGACGGGCACCACGCCTCGCATCGACAAGAAGAGTGTGGATTTCAGCCAGTGGCAGGAGGTGCCTTCCGAGCCGTGCCCGCCCTTCTCCTATATGCACGATGCGCTCAACCCGCCCCGTCCGCTGCTGCCTTGCTGGCAAACCTACACCAACGAGCGTACCCATGCGATTATCCGCGAGAACCTGCACCGCTCCGCGATGTACGGGGGGCACATCGTCGGCGTGGGTCCCCGATTCTGCCCCAGTATCGAAGACAAAATCGTGCGGTTTCCTGACAAAGACCGCCACCCCGTCTATCTGGAGCAGGAATACTGGGACAAGGACGACCTCTATGTGCAGGGGATGTCCACCAGCCTGCCCGAAGAGGTGCAGCTCGAGTTTTTGCGCACGCTTCCAGGGCTGGAAGAGGTGGTGATGATTCGTCCTGGCTACGCGGTGGAGTACGATATGGTCTTCCCCGACCAGCTGTACCCGACCCTGATGACCAAGCGGGTGCGCGGGCTGTTTCTGGCGGGGCAGGTGAACGGCACTTCGGGCTACGAAGAGGCGGCGGCGCAGGG
>CAZQPV010000011.1:0-18188 GCA_964595265.1 uncultured Fimbriimonadales bacterium | reverse complement strand
GACGACGCCCGCTGGAAGCGCTACTGCGAACGGCAAGAGCGCATTCGGGCGGAGCTAGAGCGCCTCGAGCGGCTGGAAATCAGCGGACGCCACAACCCTCAACTCATTGCGCTGGGCGGCACGCCCGTGAATGCTCGAATCAGCGCCCGCGAGTACCTCCGCCGACCCGAAGCCACCTACGCCATGATTAACGCCCTCTTCCCTGCGGAGGACCCGATCCCGCCTGAGCTGGCGGAGCAGGTGGAGATTATTGTCAAATACGAAGTCTACCTGCGCAAGCAGCAGCAACAGATTCAGCAGATGCGCCGCATGGAACACTGGGTCATCCCGGAGGACATAGACTACGAGCGGCTGCCCGCGCTTTCGCGTGAGTCGCGCGAAAAACTCTCACGCGTGCGCCCGCGCACTCTGGGTCAGGCGTCGCGCATTCCTGGCGTGCGTCCCGCCGACATTGCCTGTCTGATGATTCACCTCAAGTCGCGGAATGGTGGGAAATGAGCGCCCTCATACAGGCGTTCAACTCGCTACCGCTTCTCGGCGGAAATGAGAAACTCTACCAGCTCCTTCTTGGAGTTGCGTTTCCGTAGCGGTTCCACTCGCACGGGAACTATCCCTGCCACTTCCATCAGGCGCGCAAGAAGCTGTTCTGCTGGCACGACGACCTCATAGAACTTGGCGTTTCCTACCACATAGTACACCTGTGCTCCTGTTCGCAACAACGGACTCAGGCTCATAAAGTGCGTTTGCATATCCTGAAAGTAGCGCAGCACATAGCGCGAAAGGAGCGGGTTCTTTTCATCAATAGCTCGCACAATTGCACGCAACTCCCCCAGAATAGCGTAGAGCGAGGGAGTCTCCAGCTCAATACTGTTCAGGCGGCTGGTGGCGACGCCCCATGGGCCGCCGATAGCTTGCCAATCCAGTTCGCCCGCCTCGCGAGGCTCTTTTAGAAAACCCAGCCAGTAGAGAAAGGGACGCACTTCTCGAACATAGCTGATGCGGTTAGGATAGGGGGAGAGGTAATTACCGCATTATACAGGCGCCCCTGTAAGCATTCAAGTTTACGTGCGTCTCCAAGAAAGACCTCAACTTCACCTCTCAAGTTCTCCTGGGCAGAGCAGGCAACCTGATGCGCTATGTCTACAAAATCCTGCAGGATGGGGCTTGCTTCGTCCTGAGCGAACAGACTCGGCAAGGCGGTTTTGAAAGTAACGAAAGGATGATGGTAGCCCGCATTTGACCAGCGCATGAGAGTTTGGCAGAATGCTATCAGCAGGAGGTCAGTAACCGGCGCGGGTTCGGGTTCACAAAGGCGACGAATGGCAGTGTAGAGGCGTGCAAGGGTATGCAGGCGCTGGGGTGTCCACCAGCGTTCAATGTGCTGCATAGGGGGAACCTATCCAGGAGGGTGAGAGAGAACATGTTCGCCCTGCGACGCCGCCTCGCAGGCAAGCTGTTTCACCCGCTCGACGCAAGCAGGAGAATAGCGCCGTACCTTCGCTCGTGCGAACCGAAACGGATTTATCTCTACCATGTCGCATACAAAGCCCTGTTCCGCGCAGACCAGTCCCGTCGTGCCTGTGCCAGCAAAAGGATCCAGAACTCTGCAGTCTTCAGGAACCTGATGTAGCAACTGTTTCACAAGGTTGGCTGCATACGCAGGCGTCAACCGAAGCCATCCGTGCCGCCCGTTGCTCAAGTTTGCCTTGAAAGTGAGTTCGGCTCGCCGCTTTAGCTTACTCATCGCTTAACAATACTCCCAGAACACGCTGAATGGCTTCTCGCAACTTCGGACTGTTCCGCTTGAAAAAGCCCGCTAAATCAAACCCGACAACCGAAGAGCAGAAAGTGTAGGTAGAGCAAGCAGGGTCATCCTCCAAGTTCCCCCTTAGAAGAAGCCAGTTTGCAGATTTGTATCGCTGAGCGACCGCGACATCTATCTGTTCAGACAGCAAGAGCATCACTGGCATGTATCCTGCTGCATACGCGCGAGCGGCGCTCTGAACATCAGCCTTCTGGCGCTTCGAATCGCGACTTTTGTCGCCTTGTCGCACCTCGAAAACAGCACCTTCAAGCGGCTCGAGTCTACATCGTTCAACTGCTGAGAAGCGTGAGGTATCCACTGGGAAACTCGCTCTCGGGCTTCAGGAGGCTGGATATCATCCAGAAGAACTCTGGCGTCCAGCTGTACGAGAACGCTCTTGCCCAATGCCTGCTGCTCCTTGTAGCCCCACCGAACTTGATCCTCGCTCAGCTCAAGCGGATCCATCAGGATTTGCTGGAACAGCCTCTGGCAGCCAATCCCAATCTGGCGGTACAGGGAAGTGATTCCTCCACCTGCGCGATGCGCTCTGTAGACCACTGCCGTGTCCAAGCCCATCCAGCGGTAGAAAGAGTCGGCTCCATACTGTTGGAGGAACTGATCCAGCGTGACCGCTTCCTTTCCGCCTAAGCGAGGCTGATAATCCCTGCAGACCTCGATGGCGTTCCGCAAAATGCGGAGGTACTGGCGCTCGCGTTCGCTTTCGTGTCTCATGCACTATACACCCAGCTCTGGGCGCGGCGCAGGCGTTTCAAAACGCGCTCTTTGCCCAGCACCGCCATCATCTCAAACAGGCTCGGTCCGGTCGTGCGCCCGCTGAGCGCCACCCGAACAGGGTGAATCACCTCGCCGCCTTTGACGCCCAGCCATGCAATCACCTCGCGCGTGACGCGCTCCACCGACTCGGCGTCAAACGGTTCCAGCGCCTCATAGCGGCGAATCAGCTCTGCCAGCATCTGGGGGATGTGAGGCTGAGTGTACCACTTGCGCACCGCCGCCTCGTCAATCGGGTAATCGTCGCGGAAGAAGAAATCGGTCAGCGACACCACATCCTTGAGAACCTTCATCTTCTCCTGCTCCAGAGGGATCACCTGCTCGGCGTAAGCGCGGGTCGCTGCGTCCAGCTCTTTCGGCAACAAACCCGCCTCCTGCAGGTAGGGCAGACAGTATGCCACCAGCTGCTCCCTGGAAAGACGGCGGATGTAAACCCCATTCATCCAGAGCAACTTATCGTGGTGGAACACGAAGGGGTTATCCGACACGCGCTCCAGCGAGAAGAGTTCGATAATCTCCTCGCGGCTCAGGATTTCGCGGTCGTCGCCGGGGTTCCAGCCACAGAGCGCGAGGAAGTTGAACATTGCGTCGGGCAGGTAGCCCTCTTTGATGAACTCCACAAACTGCACATGCCCGTGCCGTTTGGAGAGTTTCTGACGGTCGGGTCCGAGCAGCAGGGGCAGATGCGCGAACCTGGGGGGTTCCCAGCCCAGCGCCTTGTAGAGGTTCAGATGGCGTGGCATGCTGGAAATCCACTCGTCGCCCCGAATCACATGGGTAATCTCCATCAGGTGGTCATCCACGATATTCGCCAGATGGTAGGTCGGGTAGCCGTCCGACTTCAGCATCACGAAATCGTCGGTGAGCGCGTTTCGGAACTCGGTGTAGCCGTGAATCAGGTCTTCGTAGCCGATGGTTCCCTCCAGCGGCATCGCGAACCGTATCACATAGGGCAGTCCGTCCGCCTCGCGGGCGCGCACCTCCTCGGGCGTGAGTTTGCGGCACCGACGGTCGTACATGGTGGTCGCGGCGCCCATCGCTTTCTGTGCCTCGCGCATGCGCTCCAGGTCTTCGGGCGTGCAGAAGCACTTGTAGGCTTTGCCCTCCTCCACCAGACGATGCGCTATCTCCTGATAGATTGCCAGTCGCTGAGATTGATGGTACGGTCCGTAGGGTCCGCCGACATCGGGACCTTCGTCCCACTCGATGCCCAGCCAGCGGAGCGACCATTTGATGTCGTCTTCCGAGCCGGGCACATAGCGGTTGCGGTCGGTGTCTTCAATCCGCAGAATGAATTTGCCCCCGTGATGGCGGGCAAACACATAGTTGAACAGAGCCGTGCGGATATTCCCCACATGCGGGGAACCCGTCGGACTGGGCGCGTAGCGTACTCGTACCATGTTCGAGATTGTACCCGACGGGGGAACCTCGCTGGCTGACGCTCCGGCCTGGTGCTTATAGCCTACAGTAAGGTATAACCCCTGCGACGTCCGCGCGTACAGAAATTGAACTGCCTCTGGAGCAGGGGCAACCGCTACAGCAGCTGGCGAAGCGACGCGACCGAAGCGTAGAGCCGTTGATTGCGGAAGGTGTCGCTTACTGGCTTCAGCAACAAGCGACAGAGGCACGGGAGATACGCAAGCAGCGGGCGCTCTCGGTGGTGGGGCGCTTTCCTGCTGAACCTGACTTGGCGCAGAAACACGACGACTATCTTAATCATTATTTTACAATAGGGCTTTTAGAAGTTGTTCGGGAATTTCGTGTTTGAATCCAGACGGGTGAACCCGTTCCCAGTAGACGAAGCCAGCCTGCGCTGGCTCCTCGTAGCAGGGGCATCCTGCCCCTGTCCACGCGCAGGGATGCGCGTGCTACTTGAGTCGACGGAGGTCGGCTTCGTCTGATAGGAACGGCTTCAGCCGTCAGGGCAGAGGAACCTCGCGGAGGGGGTCGCAAAATACCTGCGTTCCCATCCTTGCAACAGAGCCGTTTAGCCGCCAGGCACAAACGCCTTCTGATTCCGTGGATGCTTGTTTTTCCTGAATCGCCCCCGAGATCCATCTCGATGGATGCCCCCATCGGGTATAGTTCATGCCCGCAGCCACTGGAATCCATAACGAGGGAGCGGAACGCATGGAAGTCATTATCGCCCTGATTACGCTCAGCGCGCTGGAGATTGTGCTGGGGATTGACAACATCATCTTCATCTCCATCCTCTCCGATAAGCTGCCCGAAAGCCAGCGGGCGCGGGCACGCTTTGTAGGGTTAGGGCTGGCGCTGATCATGCGCATTCTGCTCCTGCTCTCCATCACATGGGTGCTGGGGCTGAAGAAGCCGCTATTTACTGTATTCGGCAATGAGTTTTCGGGCAAAGACCTGATTCTGATTCTGGGCGGGCTGTTTCTGATGGGCAAAGCGACCTACGAGATTCACCATAAAGTGGAGATGGTAGGTCAGCCCCATCCTGTTCCGAAACGAATCAGCTTTGGCTGGGCAGTCGCGCAGATTGTGCTGATCGACCTCGTGTTCTCGGTGGACTCAGTGTTGACGGCGATTGGCATGGTGCGCGAGCTGTGGGTAATGATTACGGCGGTCATCGTTTCTATCGCGTTCATGCTGGCGTTTGCAGGTTCGGTGAGCCGACTTATCGACGCACATCCCTCGCTGAAGGTGCTGGCGCTGGCGTTTCTGGTGCTGATTGGATTCCACCTGCTGGGCGAGGGCTTCGGGTATGAGATTCCTAAGGGTTACACCTACTTCGCGATGGCGTTCTCGGTGGCGGTGGAGGTCATCAATATTCGGATTGGGACACGCAAAAAGGCGTAGGGCGTCTAAAAAGGTACAATCATAGGGCGAGGGGCTGGGGAGATGATGCCGATGCAGGAGCCGACAATGCAGGCGCCCGACACGGAGCGCGTGCCGACGGAGCGCATCGAGGCGCTGATGCGCGAGGCGGTGCATCTGTACGAGCAGAACCGCCTTGAGGAGGCGCTGCTGGCGTGCGAAGGGATTCTGGCGATAGACCCGCGCCATGTGCATGCGCTCTCGCTGAAAGGGCTGATTCACGAGCGCCGGGGACAGATTGCGGACGCGATTCATGCCTATGAGCGCGTGCTGGAGATAGACCCGTTGTGTGTCTCGGAGCGCGCGCGGCTGGAGGCGTTGCGTGCGGGTGGGCAGCGCAAGCGCACGGTCGCTCGCCCGCTCTGGCTGGAGGCGATGCCTGCCGTGCTGGCGTTTCTGGGCGCGGGGCTGGTGCTGATGCTCGGTTTTGTGTGGCTCGTTCGCGCGACGGCTCCGCCCACTGCGTCGCAGCCCGCGAGTCCTCAGGCTACAACCTTCGCGCCTGCGCCTGCCCCATCCGCTTCTGGGCAAAACCCCAGCCCAATCCCGCCGCCCACCAACCCGCGCACGGAGCCAGCGGAAGGCGCGGTACCGCCTGTGCTGGTAGACCCCAGCAAGGTCGCGCTGGCGCCGAGCAGCCCACCCACGCCGCCGTTGACAGGCGCCCTGCCGAACCCGCCTGCACCACAGAACAAAGCCGAAAAAGAGTCGCCACCCGAAGTCTCGAAAGCCTCAGAATCCCCGAAACCCCAGAGCGAAGTGATGCCCGATGTGAAGGTGGAAGAGCGCGATCCGGGCGTGTACGAGATTCAGGTTCACCGCGTGGGTTCAGGCGAATCCAGCCCTTCGCGTGAAGACCCCCTCGCCGCCGCACGCCGCCATCAGATGGCGGGCAACTATCGCGAAGCGATAGCGGCATACCAGCGCGCCCTGCCGAATGCGCCCTCGCCCGGCTATGTGCATCAGCAGATTGCGACCTGCTACCTGCGCCTGAACGACAAAGCGAACGCTCGCAGCCACTTCCAGCAAGCCATTCGCGAGTACGAGCGCCAGATTAGCGCAGGGCGCGATGTGGAAAGCGCGCGGCAGGGAATTGCCGCCTGCCAGGATGGGCTGAAGCTATGCGAGGAGTGAGCGCGATTCTGCTGGGGCTTCTCCTCTGCTGGCAAAGCCTGGGCGCCCAGCAGGCGCCCCTCATGCTGGTCTATCAGGAGCGCGTCCCCACCTCCAGTCCAGAGGAAGACCCTAACTTGCCCATTCAGGCGCCGCTCACCGCTTTTTTGAACGAGATTCGCAAAGTGCGTGTGGAATGGTATCAGCCCGGTCACCCTGCCGTGCAGCAGGTGTTGCAGGCGCGCGGATTGCCCTCCAGCCTCGCCGAACAGCCCGACACCGCCCTGCTGACGCAGGTCGCGCGGGCGATGGGGGCAACCTATCTGCTCATCGTGCGTTGCACAAATGGCAAGAAGGGACAGATTCAATACGCCTGCACTTTGTGGCAGCTCGGACGGCGCGCCCCGCTCTGGCAAAGCGAAGGGATTCAACAGTTCACCGAGGAAACCTATCAGAACGCGCTGATGAGCCTCCTGCGCACGCTGGCGATGCGCATGAACCAGGAGGCGCTTGCCGACTTACCCACGCTCCCTGAAAACCCTCCACTGCCCCCGGTTTCACAGAATCAGTCGCCCTCCCCTCCTGCGAACACGCCCCAGAAGCGGCTGGAGCAACTGCTTCAGGAGGGGCGCCTCTGTGAAGCGATTGCCCCCCTGCGCACGCTTGTCACTCAGGAACCCACCAACCTCGCCTATCGCCTGCAACTTATCCAGATTTACCGCCAGCTCGGTATGGAGAGTCTGGCGGCTCAGGCGATTGAGGACGCGCTTGCCCTTTTCCCAGAAGACGAAACCCTTCTTAACCTCTGGGCGCACACGCTGCTGGAGCATCACGACCCCTCTCAGGTGATAGAGGCGCTCCAGCAAAGACTGCGCGCGAATCCCGCCTCCAGCACGCTGCGCCTGTACCTTTTTGATGGGCTGTTAGCCGCAGGGCGCACAGACGAAGCCGAGGCGGTGCTGACCTCGTTTCAGGGCGCGACTCTGCCTGAGGTGCGCTGGCGTCAATATCTGCTACAGGGCGCCAAACGGCGCTACGA
This sequence comes from uncultured Fimbriimonadales bacterium, assembly GCA_964595265.1. Lineage (GTDB taxonomy): Bacteria > Armatimonadota > Fimbriimonadia > Fimbriimonadales > GBS-DC > LDYB01. Next base: position 10,599 of record CAZQPV010000011.1, on the reverse strand, counting down.
GATAGCCGGCGAACCCGTGCAGAGCTTCGGCGAGCAAGTGAGTCTGTGGTGGATGATTGTTTCAGGCGCGTTCACTGACTTCGCGAATGAGATTTTAGACCTCCGCCGCCTTGCCAGCGACCCCGCGCCCGACTGGAAACAGCTCCGCGAACGGGGCGAGCGGCTGGTACAGCGAGTTCTGGAGTTTGGGCAGTGGCTTGGACGGATGCAACCGGACGCGACCCTCCAGAAACCTTACCAGCATGTGCGGTTCGGAGCGCAGTTACTGGGGCAGTCGGCGCAACATATGGCACGCTACTTGCTGTCGCGTCATCATGAGGAGGCGGAACAGGCAGCCACTCTCCGCATCGAGGCGTTGCGCGAGCTGGAATCTGCCCAGCCGAAACCTGAACGATGATAGAACTGGGTTTACTGCTTGGCATGGCTGTGCTTGGGGGCGCCGCGCTTGCATGGTGGAACCGGCGCGCCTGCCCCATGGACTTGCGCCCCCTTGGGCTTACACACCAGCGCGTGCAGATAGAAGTGGAGGGTCAGGTTTACACCACGCTGCTGTCTACAACGACGGAGCGCCATCTTGTGCTGGCGCCGCCAACGCGCAACGGCTTACCCCTGCGCTTCGAGGCGGGCACGCGCGTGCGCCTGACGCTCACCGCGCCAGGCGGCGTCTATACGGCAGAGAGCCACTTCACGGACTTCACACGCGAAGGTTCCCACTCCTATCTGCTGATCGCAAACCCCAGCTGCTGGCAGGTTCATCAGCGGCGTCGCCACCCGCGCGTTTTGCTGAGCGACGAAGTGTCCCTCGAAGCGCGCGCCAACGGCGAGAGCTTCATCGGCTGGGTTCAGGATGTGAGCGCAGGGGGCATGCGCATGGTTGCCCCTCTACCGCTCGCCGCAGGAACGCTACTCCATCTGGACATCCCGCCGAGCCTGCAGAGCGCGCGTTCGAAGGCTGTTCGCACGGCGCAGGTGCGCGCCTGCAAACGCACGCTACACCGAAGCAATTACCTCTTCTGCCTGCATCTCGCCTTCACCGATGGCTAAGGCGCCCGACCTCTCGGTGATTATTGTCAACTACAACACGCGCGACCTGTTGCGAGCATGCCTGCTCGCGCTTCAGGAAGCCGCCGAAGTCCCATATGAAGTGATTGTGGTGGACAACGCTTCCACCGACGGCAGCGCGGAGATGGTACGCAACGAGTTCCCTGAGGTTGTGCTGATTGCGAACGCCGAAAACAGGGGCTTTGGGGCGGGGTGCAATCAGGGCTTGCGAGTGGCGCGGGGGCGTTACGCGCTGATTCTGAACGCCGACGCACGCCCCCAGCAACACGCGCTGGCGCGGCTCGTGGCGTTCATGGACGCTCATCCCGAAGCGGCTGCCTGTGGGGGGCAGCTCCGCTACCCCAACGGGCGCATCCAGCCCTCATGCGCGGGCGAGTTAACCCTCTGGGCGGTCTTCTGTGAACAGACGATGCTGGCGAAACTGTTCCCCAAAACGCGCCTGTTCGGCGGCTACTGGCGCACATGGTGGGATTTCAGCAGTACTATAGAGACGGAGCAGTTGATGGGGGCGTGCCTGATGCTCCGCCGCCAGTTAGACGGACGCTTCCCCGAATTCGATGAGGCGTACTTTCTCTACTGCGAGGACACCGACCTCTGCTACCGCCTGCGCCAGGCAGGGGGCAAGCTCTATTATGTGCATGACGCCATTTTTGTGCATCACCTGGGCGCGAGCGGCGAGGGTCAGCGCGCCGAGATGGTGATTTACTACAATCGCGGCAAGGAGCGGTTCTTTCGCAAGTTTCATGGCGCGCTCCCCGCCGCGCTCTGTTTCGTGCTGAACCAGTTCGGCGCACTCCTGCGCTGGCTGATTGGGTTCAGCCTGACTATTTTGACGCTGGGGCGCGTGGCGCGATATCGCCATTACGCCAGCGTCTTCTGGCAGGTGTTCTGGCGGCGCATGCCTAATGCCCGTCAATAGACACGGGGCGGTAGCCACCCTGCGCCCGATAATACAGGAACTGCGCCCCGAACAGTACCACGAGAATCGCGGGCAGGACGGCAACCACACGGAAGGTCATCGCCGCGCCCTCGCGCAGTGCCTGATCCAGCACCTTCACCTGCTCCTGTGCTGTCGGGTCGCCCGCCTGTGCCTGATCACGCAACTCTTTCGCTCTTTCGGGGCTGAACCGTCCGTCCACCACCACAATCTGTCGCACTTCGGGCGTCAGATGGCGGATGGTATACTCATCGTAGATGCGCCCCATCCACGGACCCGCGACGCCAGCGGCAATCATGCCTGCCGCGCCCATCACCGCCAGCAGGAACTCACCGCCGCGCGGATAGCGCTCCGACACCACGCCCAGCATCGTCGGCCAGAAATAGGCTTTGCCAATCCCGAAAATGGTCGCCGCCAGAAACGCCATCCCCGCTTCAAAGGCGTAGCTCAACAAATACAGCCCCACCGCGGCGAAGGCGGCACAAATTGCCAGCAATCCCACTGGCGTGAACACACGCGTGACGGGTCCGGCAATCAGGCGCAACATGAACATCAGCCCCGAAGTGTAAACCAGAAACAGGATGCCGCGAATGCCCACCGTGTCGGTCAGCACAGAACCCACCCACTGATCGGGTCCCAGCTCGGTAATGGCGGTCATACACATACACAGAATGAGCAGCAGCACGCCCGGACGCAGAATCTGCATAAACATTTCGCCCATGCTGACCCCCGAAGCCGCGCGCTCGGTCTGGGGGAAGCGCTCCGTCCAGATCATCGCCCCGTAAATCAGCGCGGGCACAATAATCATGCCCAGTCGCACCTGCCACGGGGCGTTGAAAAACTCCGCCAGCGCGAAGGTCGCCAGCCCACCAATAATTAGCCCGCCAGGCCACCAGGCATGCAACACATTCAGTTTGTGGGTTTTCTCGTGGGGGTACATCGTGGCAGTCAGCGGGTTAATCACGGCTTCCACAGTTCCGTTTGCCAGCCCCACCAGTAAGGTAGACGCCAGCAATGCGACAAACCCGTAGTTCGGCGAGAGAATTGTGAACACTATCCCCAGAATGTGCCCCAGACATGCCAGTTTCAGCAGGCGTCCCATCCCGATTGTGTTGACCAGCGGACCCACCAGCAGGATAGCAATCGGGAAACCCCAGATGCCCATCAGGTTTACCAGCCCCTGCTGCTCATGGCTGATGTCGAAGGTCGTGCCCAGTTCCTTGAGGATATCGGCGCGGATGGAGAACGCCATCGCTGTGGTGACCAGCGCGATACAGCTCGCGATAAATAGCTTCTGTGCCTTATAGCCTGCTCCGTTCATCGCTGCCTCCCCTGATGGCGGGGAGAGTTCGAATCAGGACCCAATTTTCCTGCTATTTCGGCTCAGAAGCGATATAAAAAACAAGCAAGATGCAGAATCAGGGGAGATCTATGCCAGCCCCGGCAGCCGAAGCCGTTCCGATCACACGAAGCCGACCTGCGTCGGCTCAAGTAACCCGCGTATCCTGCCCGTGGTTTTGGGCAGGGTACTCAGGCTGGCTTTGTTCATCAGAAACGGTTTCAGCCGTCGGAGATAACTGCCTATCTTGTTCATGTTCCTTTATCGCTCCTTGAGTTTGTATCGGTGGCGCAGCAGACTTTGCAGATAGGGGCGTCATGGCGTCGATCGTCGATCCCTGAACCCCCTCTCCTTGCGATTGGGGAGAGGGGGCAAATGTGGCGTGGGCAGGCATGCCTCAGCGCTTGCACCGACGCAGTCCCAACAGGCTCGCTAAGCCAACGCCAATGGCTGTCAGGCTGGCGGGTTCTGGCACCAGCTCCAGCCGCACATCGTCAATCATCGGACCAAAGGAGTCCTGGAGGGTATTTCTGGTCGTACTGATAAATGACAGGCGATAGGTTCCGGGAGTGCTGATAGTAATGTTCTCGGAGTAGACTGTCCAGGGGTCGCCGTTGTGGTGTGCGTAACTTCTGGAGAATAGACTCCCCAGCGAAACACTCATCGTGCGCGTAATCGCTGGACTGGCTGCATAGTTCCCTTTCATGGCGAAAGACAGGTTGTACATCCCAGACGCAGTGATATTGATGTCCTGATAGATGCCGCCTATCATAGTACCGTTCAGGTCAACCAGTTGTTCCCCTTCATAAGGAGCATAAATATTCTCAGGTCCCACAATATCTATACTCCCCTGAGACACATACCAGAACCCATCGAAGGTTTGTCCGGAAAACCATGTGACTCTTCTACCAACCTCCGGCGTCTCAAAACTTCCGTTTTGAACCAGGTTGGTCGCCAGGGCGGAACCATGCACGATAAACGCAACTGCCGTTGCTAGGCTTCAGCGCAGAAAGCGCGAGCCGAGCGCCTCAGTTCGTTTTACCAATCGCATTGTCTTACCTCCGTTCGGTGTTGCGGCAACCACGCGTTTCAAGCGATGTTTCACTCCTTGGTCCGCAGTCCCTCACGGAGGGCGGGAGCCAAAATCACTCTCACAACGCAGTTGATTACAGCCTGATATAGCAACTTTTGTGCCAAAAGCGCAGAATTTATTACCCCTGTAGGCGCCTGATTTGAACTCTGTTGAGTGAGCGTGGTGTTATGTGAAACATGAGGTGTTAGCGGACTTTTCGTTTCTGCCCTCCAACTCTGTCGCGAAGTTGGACGCAAAAGCGGTGCAAATGTACCGAATTTGGAACGAAATTTCCCCGCCCCCCTTGACAAACGGCGAAAAATGTGCTATAATATGGGTACGCTAATCGGTTAACGGGGAACGCTACACCTTATCCCCTGTCGCGGTTAGTGAAATCGATGGAAGGAGGCATAAGCGATGAAGCGATTGTGGATAATAGCACTGGCGAGCGCTGCCCTGATGACATGGGCGAGCGCACAGAGTGTGTGGGTGCGTCCGTATGTGTGGCATGACGACGCCTCGTCGGATTTCACATGGTCGTTTGCGAACGGCTGTCTGACCCTCTCGGATACCTCCACCGACTGCCAGGGACCGACAGGACCTGACTGGTACTCCCAGTGTGGCTGGGGCAACCGGCATGTCTGGTTCGTCTCGATGGACGGGATTGGTCCCACATGGTTTGACCCCGACTCGGATGGCAGTTCACTGGAAGTGGAAGTGACCTTCAACCTGACCCCTGTTATGCAGGCGAACCGCACTGTTGAATCGGGACTCTTTGTGCTGGAGCGTCCCTTCCCGCGCTATCCGCGTGAGGTTAACGATCAGGGCAACTGGTGGGCGGATGGCGTTTTCATGGTTGCCAACGAGTCGGCAGGGGGCGCAGGCGGCGAGATTGCCTGCTTCGGCGGACGCCTGCCCTTCTGGAACGGCGGCGGCGTGCGCTACCAGGGCGGTCCGATTACGCTCATCTTCCGCTACAACGGCAGCACGAAAAAGGTGCAGTACGAAGTGCACTATGGCAGCACTACCGCTACCAGTGGATGGCTGGATCCTGGCGATTCCGCCAGCACCTACAACGGCGGTCCGCACGGTCTGCGCTACTTCGCCATCGGCGGCTACCTGCAGATTAACGGCATCAATCAGGGCAACACGGCAGGCGGCACCGCCCAGTGGTGTACCATCAAGGTCAACGGTAAGCAGATTCTCGGACCGAACTCTGGGGATGTGGACATGAATGGCTGTGTGGACGACGCCGACCTGCTGAAGGTGCTGTTCAACTTCGGAACCGGGTGCGGAAACTAACCCCCAACGGCGCTCTCTCCCTTCGGGGGGAGAGCGCCTGTCTTGTGGCGAGGTGAGGCGATGGCAAAGCGACGGGTGACTCTGGAAGATGTGGCGAAGCGCGCGGGCGTTTCGAAGGTAACGGTCTCCAACATTCTGAACAACCGCCCGACGGCGGTGCCCATCAGCGAGGCGACACGCCAGCGGGTGCTGGCAGTGGTGCAGGAGCTGGGCTACTACCCGAACGCCGTCGCGCGGGCGCTGGCACGCCAGCGCACCGACACGATTGCCATCGTGTTGCAGTTTCCCGCCATCTTTCAGGGCTGGTCGGGTTTCACCAACGAGCTGATGCACGGCGTTACCGACAAGGCGATCGAGCTGGGCTACGATATTCTGATGCACACGCGCCAGCAGCCCGATGCACGGGCAGAAGCGCTCGCGCTGATGGACGGGCGCGTGGACGGCGCGCTGCTCCTGCGCGATTACGACGACCCCCTTTCGGGCATGCTCGCCGAACGGAACTTCCCCCATGTGCTGTTCTTCACGCGCAACCCCCGAAATGATGTCTCGTGGGTGGACTGCGATAATCTGGCAGGCGCCCGGCTCGCGGTGGAACACCTCATTCGGCTGGGGCACCGACGGATTGCGCACTTAGCCGGTCCCATGAGCGCCTGGAGCGGGCGCGACCGCCTGCAGGGCTACCGCCAGACGATGGAAGCTTACGGGCTGGAAGTGCGCCCCGAATGGGTGCTGCCCGCTCCCTTCGGCGGCGCGGGCCTGACCCCGTTCGCGCAACTGCTTCAGAGTCCGCAACGCCCGACCGCCGTGTTCGCCTGGAGCGATGAGGTCGCCGTGCGCGTGCTGAACCTCGCGAAAGAGCTGGGGCTGACCGTGCCCGACGACCTTGCCGTGGTGGGGTTTGACTCCACCCAGATTTGTGAGCATACCGACCCACCCCTAACCAGCGTGCGTCAGCCGATTTATCAGATGGCGGCCGACGCGCTGGAAATCCTTGTGGACTTAATCACCGAAAAACGCACACAACCTATTACCCGCGTCTACGCGCCCGGACTGGACATCCGCGGCTCGTGCGGGGCATCACAGGCAGGTGAACGCTATGTTTAAGCAGGAGATTGATCCGAAACTGGCGTGGGGCGCAATTGTGGGCGTGCTGCTGATTGCGCTGGCGGTCTACTACTTTGTGTTCCGCACGCCTTCGGGCGAGCTGAGCGCGAAGGAGGCGCGCCTTGGCAACCCGGTGAAACCCGGTGAACTGCCCCCTGGCACGCCGCCCCCTCCATGGGCGCCGCCCGCAAACACCGCGCCCCAACCGCCCGTATCTACAAACCCACCATAGGAGGCTCAAAGTATGCGATACCGCGCTTACACAGGCTTTACTCTGATTGAGCTGCTGGTCGTGATTGCGATTATCGCCATTCTGGCGGCAATTCTGTTCCCCGTGTTTGCGCAGGCGCGCGAATCGGCGCGCCTGACCCAGTGCATAAGCCACATGAAACAAATCGGACACGCTGTGCTGATGTACGCGGATGACCACGACGAGACGATGCCTCCACGCTACGACTACACCGCTGCACCCGCAGAGAACCCCTGCGTGACCTGGAAACACCTCGTCACGCCCTATCACAAAAACCCCGATCTCTTCCGCTGTCCGACGAACCCTTCTGCACGCACACCCGACATTGCGGCGGATACTGCCTCGTGTCCCGCTAATCAACAGCAACTGCCGCGTTATATGCGGGGCTATTTCTATTACCGCCCCTTCTTCAAGTCGGGGTTTTCTGCTGGCTCTACTGGCTGGTGGCTGGGGATGGGATACCGCTATACCTCCATCACGCACCCTGCTACAGCGATTGTGCTGGGCGAAAACAAAGATATCTACCCCGACTATGGACCATGGATGTCCTTCTTCCGACCGGGCACATGGCAGAATTCGCCTCACAGCAACTGGGGGGCGAACCATCGGGGCAATGATCTTTCTAACAATCTCGTGTTTGCCGATGGTCATGCGAAATACACCCACTGGAATGCCACATGCCCCGCCACCAACGATAATACCACCAACATGTGGCAGTATAATCCCTGCAACCCGAATGAAATTACAGGTGGCAACCCCGACATCCGATGGCTCAACACTTTCTGCTACACCCTCTTGAACCGTACACCGGGCAACACGCCGCCGTGCTTTTAGGTAACTCTCACGGTCTACCATAAGGCGGGATGCTCTTGATCTGTATAGATCAGGAGCATCCTGTTCTGCTACGCTTAAAAGCCGATGGACACGAAAGTTTTACTGGAGCAGTTGACCCGTCGCGCGTTTGACTATTTCTGGCGCGAGGGGCACCCCGACACGGGGTTTGTCAAAGACCGTGCGAACAATCACGAACGCGACGAGTTTGTGGTGTCAAGCATTGCCTCGAGCGGGTTCGCGCTCGCAGTGCTGCTGATTGCTGTTCGGCGCGGCTGGGTAGAGAGGGCGCAGGCGGTCAAACGCGCCGAGCAGACGCTTGAATCCCACCTGCAACTGCCCCATCAGCGCGGCTGGCTCTATCACTTCATCCACTGGGAAACGGGCGAACGCCACTGGAACTGTGAGGTGTCCTCCATCGACACGGGGCTTCTGGTGATGGGCGCACTGGTTGCTGCCGAAGGTCTGGACGCGCCTGTCCTCCGTAAACAGGCGCAAAGCCTCTACGAGCGCCTTGACTTCCCATGGATGCTGACCGACGGCGGTGCGCGCCCCACCGAGAAAATGCTCTCGATGGGCTGGAAACCCGAAACGGGATTCCTCGCCAGCCGCTGGGACCACTACAGTGAGCATATGTTCCTCTACCTGCTGGCGATGGGTTCGCCCACACACCCCATCCCATCTGAATGCTGGGACGTATGGTATCGCCCCCTCGTGCGCTATCAGAACTATCCGATCTTGTTCGGCGGACCGCTCTTCCTGCACCAGATGAGCCATGTGTTTATCGACTTTCGGGGCAAGCGCGACAGGCTGGGCTATAACTACTGGATTGCCTCACGCAACGCGACGCTGGCGCAACGCGCCTTCTGCATCGAGATGGCGTGCCGCTACAAAACTTACAACGAGGATGTATGGGGGCTAACCGCTTCCGACGGACCCGACGGCTACAGAGCCTACGGCGCGCCTGGCGATATCGAGCATGACGGCACCGTCGCGCCCACCGCGCCCATCACCTCCCTTATCTTCACGCCCGAAGAGAGCCTGAAAGCGCTCCGAGCCATCTACGACCGCTACCACTCCAAACTCTGGGGACGCTACGGGTTTGGTAACGCCTTCAATGTGGAGCGCGACTGGTGGGACAAGGAAGTGATTGGCATTGATCTGGGCATGATGGCGCTAGCGATTGAGAATGCCGAGACACGACTGGTATGGGAATTGAGCGCGCGGATTCCCGCCATTCAGCGCGGGCTTAAGGCAGCGGGGTTTCGAGCGGTCTCCGAAGACGAGCGGCGCGCCCCGATTCGTGGGGTATAATAACCATCGCGCGGAGCGGTGCCCGAGCGGCTGAAGGGACACGACTGGAAATCGTGTAGCCTCCGAAAGGGGGCTCGTGGGTTCGAATCCCACCCGCTCCGCCATTTGCGTAGGGGAGGGCGACGGTGAGACGCTGGTGGTTACGAATCGGGCTTGCCCTGCTGGGCGCGCTTGGCTCCTATGTGGGCATGAGCGTGCTACTGTTCACAATCAGCGCGTCTCGCGCCAGCCTGTCGCAACAACCCCATGAGTGGCTTCCCCTCCATGTGCTGGAACCCAACCGACGCCTGCTGATTATCGCCCCCCACCCCGACGACGAAGTGCTGGGCTGTGGCGGTCTCATTGCCGAGGCGGTCGCGCGAGGTATTCCCGTCAAGATTATCTGGCTGACCCCAGGCGACGGTTTCTCAGGCGCGGCGATGCTGGTGAGTCGCGCCACGCCCGATGCGCAGGCGTACCAGCTGCTCGGCAAGACACGCATTCAGGAAGCCCAGCACGCCTGTCAGGCACTCGGCGTGCCGCGCGAAAACCTCTGCTTTCTGGGCTATCCTGACCGACGCCTGTGGGCGATGGCGCTGTCGGGCGAGCGCCCGGTGCGTTCCCCCTCTACAGGCTACACGCAGGTCGCTTACGACGCCTGCCCCAACCGCGCACGCCCCTACACCGCGCCGAACCTCGTGGCGGACCTGTGCGAGGCGATTACCGCCTTCCAGCCGACCGACATCTTCACCTCACACCCCCTGGATGACCACCCCGACCACATGGCAGGCGCCCTGTTTACGATGGAGGCGATTCGGCAGGCGGTACAGTCGGGCGGACTGACACGCCGTCCAGGGCTTTACTATTATCTGGTGCATCGGGGCAACTGGCCTCTCCCTCAGGGCGACTATCCCAGCCGTATGCTGCTGCCCCCCCTGAGCATGGGGCAATCAGGCTGGTACTATTTCCCGCTGACGCCCGACACGCTGGAACGCAAGCGCGCCGCCTTAGAAGCGCACGCCACCCAGTACGCTCTGATGACCCGATTCCTGACCAGTTTCCTGCGCCAGAATGAGCTGTTCCAGCAGGCAGAGGAGCCTGTGCTATACTACCGCAACCCTGTGGACGACAACCCTGCGCTCCACCTGCGTCCAGAGGGCGATATTAGCGTGGTGCAGGTAGAACCGGAACGATACGGGCTGGAGGTCAAGATCACCACACGCAAGCCGATAGAAGCGCCTTTTCAAATAGAGCTGAACCTGATTACGGTCGATTCGCGCGGGCGCTGGAGCCGAAGCCGCTGGGTCTATCACCCGAACAACACGACACTTCCTGCACAGGTGGAGGGTCATACGGTGCGTCTGTGGCTTTCGCGCCCGAATCTGGGAACCCAGCGCGCCGCCTATCTG
>CAZQPV010000010.1:0-29033 GCA_964595265.1 uncultured Fimbriimonadales bacterium | reverse complement strand
CCAGCAATAGGATGCCCGCGCCCGCGCAGACACCTGCCAGTACCACTTCCAGCATGATTAAGAGTGTACCTTGTGGGGGGCAGGGTGCTTATGAAACCCTGTGTTGTGTATGGGCGCAACTTCGCCGCATAATCAACACTGCGTTTATCATGAGCAAACGCTCAGGCTGCTCCCCTGAACCCGGTATACTTCTATTGCCATGCAAGAGGTTGTGGAGCGGTATGCGCCGCGGTTTGCGGTGCTGAGCGGGGTCTCGCTCCTGATGGTGCTGATGGCGTGGCTCGGCATGGGCTTGCGCATGCTGGAGCGGATGCAGCACCCGAACGCGCTCAGCCGCTGCACCGAAGCCTACCTGAACGTCTGCCAGTACCAGCTGGTCAACTGGCGCGAGTGGCGTGCCGAGACCTTTGCCGAAGCACAGAAGCAGAATCGGCTCGTGTTTGTGGAGCTGGGCGCCTACTGGTCAGGGCGCGCGAAACGGCTCGGACGCGAGCTGTTTCAGGATTCGGGCGTTGCCGACCTGCTCAATCGCGAGTTTATCCCTGTGAAGGTGGATGCCGACGCCGCGCCCAAACGCGCCCGCTATCTTCAGCAGGTGGCGGAACTGTTCAATCTTCCTTTGCGCTATCCGCTGATGGTGATTTTCACGCCCGACGGCAAGCCGATTGCCGCGCTTGCGCCCGAAACCCGTGCGGAGCTGATGCGCACGCTGGAAGAGACCAGCAAAAATTATCGCACGCGCCCCGAAGCGGTGCGCCATGCTGCCGACACCCTCACACGCGCGTGGGAGCAACGCTGGATCTGCGCTGCCGTTGCCACCGATTACAACGCCCTCGCCGAGCCAGACACACCGCCCTTGCCCACAACACCCGAAGCATGGCTGGGAGGACAGCCCCAGCTGCTGAATGTGCTGGAATGGCTGCTCAGCCGCGCCAAAACCGACACCACCGCACGCGCTCAGCTGACAGAAGCGCTCCGCACCCTGCGTGCCAGTCCACTCTGGGATCCTGATGAAGGCGGATTTTTTGCGCTGGCGGAGGGATTGGACTACGAGCAGAAACCTCTCGGGGGCAAGCGCCTGATGGAACATGCGCGCCTGCTCCGGCTCTACACCCGCGCCAGCCATTATGACCCTGAACTGGCTCCCGTCGCCCACGCACTGGCTGCCAGCATGCGCACACTCTTCTGGTACGAGCGCCCTGCAGGGTTCTATAACAGCAGCCACCCTCCCAGCGTGGTGCGCTCCCTGGCTCAGGAGCCACAAGCCCTCAAAGCAGACCGCACCTTCGTCACGGAAAATAATGCCCTTGCGGTACTGGCACTGGTGGAGTATCTCACTTACTTTGGCGACTCTGCCTCCCTGAGCAGATGGGCGCGCGAAGCGGCACAACGCACGATGGACACCCTGCGCGCGATGCGAGCCCCTGAAGGACATCTCTACCACACCTCCCGACGCCAGACCGCCGAGTGGCTTCGCGACCTGGCATTGACCCTGCTGGCAGGCTGTGCGGTAGAGCGACTTCAACCCGACCCCACCCGAAAACGATGGCTCCAGCAACTCATAGCCGTGCTGGACGCCTACAGAGACCCCACAGGGGGCTACTATGATAGCCCCCACACCCGCGAGTGGGGCGGCTGGAGCCTCGCGCCCGTGCGCGTTTGCAGGGATGAGGAGCTACCTGCCGATAATGTGCTGGTAGCGCAGGCACTGCTTGCCTGGAGCCAGCTCGCCCAGAACCACGCGTATACTCAGCAAGCCGAGCAGATACTGAGCATCGTCGCGGGCGATTATGACCCGCAACAGCCCCTGAAAAGCCTGAGCCTGTTTGCCTTACGCAACCCACCCCACCATGAAAAGACGACTGCTGGGACGCACTAATCGTTATGTCTACCCCCTCTGGGCGCAGGGCGCGCTCCGCCATGTGGAACGCTCGGCGCAGGAAGAGGCAGAGATACTCTTTGCACGCCTGCTGGAATCGCCTTACGAGGTGCTGGACATTACGCCCAGCCCTGCGCTCTGGGGACAGCTGCTCCGCCAGCACCCCAATACGCTCCAGATTGCCGTCATGGCGCCGCCCCACCTGCTACGGGTAGCGACCTATTCGTTGGCAGGCTACTCCGTACAGGCGCACTTGATAGAGACCCTTTGCGCAATCGGGCGCGAGCGAGTGGATTACTACTTTCTGAATCTTTCTGAGCCAATCGCCGAAAGTGCCCTCAGCGGCGCGCTGGAGGCGCTGGAAATTGCCCGACAGGAGGGGCAGATCGGAGCGCTGGGCTTTTATGCCACCGCAGAGCCCCTGCGCGTGCTCGCGCTCTGGCGAACACACGACGCTTTTGAGGTGATGCTCATGCCGAATGATAACGACCTGCGAGCGGTGCTGGTGCCCGAAGCGCGGACGCGACGGGTAGGGGTTGTTCTCGAATGGGAACCCGTGAATGAGTCCGAAGCTGAGTCGGCGCTGAGCGAAACGGGCGCCGACGCGCTGCTGATCCCGCTCCGCTAACGAAACTCGTAGTCCACCACTTTCCAGCCGCCGTCGCTGGGCACAACATACACAAACGCCGTGCCCACTGTCAGGTAGCCCTTGAGGTGGTACTCCAGCCGATACCCTTCAGCGGCTCTGGGATGCTGTAAGTCGGCGGGGGCGGGCACACTATCGATGAGCTCCGCGCCCTCAATCTCGCCCCAGATGACCAGCCGCTCTTCCCATTTCTTCTTGAAATCCCTGCGCTCTTCAGGCAGGGCAGAGAAGTCGGTTAGTTTCCGGGCTTCATCGAACTGATTTTGCGCCAGCGCACGAATAAATTCATCGCCTACCCGTTCGTAGGGCGGCTTGCGTGCCGCAGAAATCAGAGGAGCGACCGCCATGCCGATAAAGGCGATTCCCACCACTGCGAACAGCCAGAGCGACCAGTGAACCTTGCCTGCCGTGCGTTGCGCCATCGATTCGCCTCCTTGTTTGCGGGGGGAATTGTACCTGATGGAGCGAGCAGAGGTCAGCCAATTTCGAACACCTTCTGGCGGTGCGTTGCGCCCGACACAAGCCGAACGCGCGAGGGAGCCACGCCAAAATGCTCCGCCAGCAGGCGAATTACGGCGTGGTTCGCCTCTCCCTCAACGGGAGGCGCCGTTACACGCGCCACATAGCTTCCGTCGGGCTGAGCCACCAGCTGATTGCGCGAGGCGCGCGGGATGACTTTGACCTGAATCCGTTGTGGCATAAGCACAATCGAAAAGCCCCCTCTGCTAGAGGGGGCTTGCGCTTTCACTTAACGATTTCGGGAGTATGAGAACACCCGAATGTCGCCGCGTTTTACCTCGGCAGAGTAGGTGAACACGGCGTTGCCCTCAGAATCATAGAAGGTGACCTCCAGCGTATCGGGGTCGCCTTCGCCGTTCCATGCACGGTTATCCGCGACACTCACCACAACCGTGCCGCGCATCCGCTCATAGCCCGTGCGCGTGCGCACGATGTAATACCCCGAACCGCTGAAGGTCGCTGTCTGGTTCTCGGTGTCAATCGTGGCTTCCTCGAGGCGGGTCATCGTTACAGAGATATACTGGTTGTCCTGTCGGATGTTCACGCCAAACCAGCCCCACTGGTAGGAACGCCCCCCGAAGGTGAACTGGTTCACCTGGAACGCGAAGAAGGCGTTCGCCTGATCCGAGTCGGCAGGACCCGCGGCGCCAAATCCCCACGCGCCCTGCATCGTAAACGATTGCGCCATCGCAAAAGCGCTGGTCAGCACCATCAGCGCACCAAACCAAACAATGTGCCGCATCATTCATCCCTCCTTGTTTGATGGACCCCATATGAGAGAATCTCTCCCTTCTGGGTCTGAGTTAATTCTACCCCACTCAGAAGCGATTCAAGAAAACAAGCATGCTGTGAAATCGGAGAGCGTTTTGACCAGACGGTTTGAAACGAAGCCGACTTGCGTCGGCTAAGTAGCCTGCGCATCCTGCGCGTGATTTTGGGCAAGATGCCCCAACTACGGAACCAGCGCAGGCTGGCTTTGTCTATTGGGAACGACTTTAGCCGTCGGAGAGAACTCTGGAATGGAACCGTTTCGGGTACACTATCGTAGGGACCGCTATGAAGCGCGTGGGTTTTACCCTGATAGAACTGCTGGTGGTGATTGCAATTATTGCGGTGCTGGCGGCGCTACTGTTTCCGGTGTTCTCGCGGGCGCGTGCAAAGGCACGCCAGTCGACATGTATCTCCAACCTGCGCCAGATCGGGATGTCGATCGAAATGTATGGAATGGACTACGGCGACCGCTACCCCCTCGCAGTAGACCCTACTGACAAATACACGCCCCAAATCTGGTGGGAGCATCCAGAGTGGCAACAGTGGATTCCTTACCTCCCACTGCTTCACGAGGTGCTTCAGCCTTACCAGAAGAGTCGCGAAATCTGGCGCTGTCCATCCGACACAGGCATGGAGGTGCAGGATTTCACCGGCGAGGCTTTCCCTGCACGTCCCTCACTCTATGAGCAGTACGGCACGAGCTATCTTTTCCGCACAGAGATTGCCTTCCGCCAGATGATCATTGGGGGCATGCAGTTCCCTGCGGAGACCAACCTGCTCTTCGACGGCACGGGCAAGTGGCACGGCAGCAAACGCCTGTTTGCGCCGGACTATCCCCCAGACCCTGATTACCGCTATAGCTGTCTTTTTGCCGACCTACATGTCAAAAACATCACTTTAGAGCAGATGTGGCGGGCATGGAACACACCCCTCTGATTCTGCGTGCAAACTGGGTTCTGCCCATCATTCAGGAGCCGCTCGCTGATGGCGAGGTGGTGGTAGAAAACGGGCAGATTGTAGAGGTGCGCCCCCGAACTGCTATCACAGGCAACGGCGTGCTGGACTTCGGCGACGCGATAATATTGCCGGGGCTGATAAACGGACACTGCCATCTGGAATACACCGCCCTGCGCGGGGAGAACGACAAAGTGCCGTTTTTTGACTGGATTCGGGGGCTGGTCGCGCTCAAGGCGAATCTCCCGGAAGAGTTCTGGCTCCCCTCGGCGTTGCTGGGCGTGGCGGAATGCCTTGCCAGTGGGATTACCTTTGTGTCCGACAACACCGATAGGGGCGTCAGCGTGCAGGCGCTCGCCCAGACGGGCATGCGGGGGCGCGTCTATCAGGAGATTTTCGGAATTGAGCCGCAACCCGACGATGCGACCCTAATTCAGCAACTGCAGGCGAAACTGGAGGCGCATCGTCAAACTCTTCAGCGCTATGAAGCCACAGAGCGCGTGCAGCTGGGCGTCTCGCCGCATGCCGTCTATACCGTGCGCGACAGCCTGCTTAAGGCAGTGGTCGCCTTTGCGCGGTCGGAGAATCTGCCCATCAGCATGCACGCCGCGGAATCCTCGGAAGAGGTGGCGCTGACGCGCTCTGGCTCTGGCTCCTTCGCCGAGATGTTCCGCCAGCGCGGAATTCCCTATCTGCATCCGCGCATCCAGCCGCTGGAGTACCTCCATCAGGCGGGGGTGATGGGTGAGAACACGCAGCTGGTTCACTGCGTGAAGGTGGAGCCGCGCGAGATGCAGGCGCTGGCGCAGACGCGCACTCAGGTGGCTCATTGCCCGCGCTCGAACGCGCGCTTGCTCACAGGCGTCGCGCCGATTGCTGCCATGCGGCGGCTGGGCATCCCGATTGTGGTCGGCACAGATAGCGTGGTTAGCGCAGGCACTCTGGATCTGTGGGAAGAAATTCGGTTCGGGGCGCTTGCCCAGCGTGCCTTCAGCATCAGCGCCCAGCCCACATGGAAAGATTGGGTAGCGATGGCGACTTTAGAGGCGGCGCGAGCGTTCGGAATCGACTCACAGGTGGGATCCCTGGAGGCAGGCAAACGCGCCGACATCACCATCGTGCGCACACACCGACTGGCGTTTGCCAACACGCCTGACCCTTACGCAGGGCTGGTGCTAACAGCGCATAGCAGCGATGTCGCGCTCACGATGGTGGAGGGGACGATTCTCTATCAGGATGGCGCGTGGCGCACGATCGATGTGCCGACCGTGCGCCAAACGCTTGACGAGATGAGGAGCCGACCCTAACGCCCAGCCGGCGCGCCATAGCCCGCGGGCGGACGGTAAGGCGCTGCGTTAGGACCCTGTGGTGCCGAGGGCGCTGGCGCTGGAGCAGGGGTCGGCGCCCCAGTACCCGTACCGAAGCGCGGAATCTCATTCTCGCTAATCGTCGGGGCAGGGGCGTTAATCCAGCGGTATACGAAAAACCCCAGCACCGCCAGCACCACCACAATCAGCCCTATCGCAATCGGCGTCGGTATCTCTTGCTTCATGGAGAGCCTCCTTAACGGGACCAGTCGTTCTCATGCTGGGCAGTGAGCGACCAGTTCCAGGGCACCTTCACCAGCCCGCGGCGAATCGCTTTCGCATGCCCGTCGGCGAAGGTGAACACTGCCATCCGCTGATGGCGGTAGCGTACCTGACCATACCCCAGATTCGGGTTCCAGCTGCTGTTGGGGTCCCAAACCGAGCGAGGCACATCCCGATCCACAATTCGCCACAGGGGGTCTTCATCGCCCTGCGGGAAGCGCCCACCGTCCCAGCAGGTCGCTTGCGAGGGCCACCAGCAGAAGTTCGCCGAGGACGCCCAGTCCCAGCCCTCAATCTGGGTTGCGTCGCCGTACACAATCGTCTCCGCAGGATGGGTCAGAATGGCATCCGAGTCGGCAACATAGCAGCGCCCAGGTCCGTAGGGGCACCCACTATCCCAGATAACGAGCGAGAAGTGCCCATTCATACTGTAGTTGAAAGCACGCGCCACACCAGAGGGGCAGATTCGAATCTCGCCGCCTTTTGCCTGGTCGGTATAACTGCTCCAGTCGTCGCGAGTGCCCGACTTGATATAGGGTGAAATGCGGAAGAACCAGTGTCCGTTGCCCAGAGGCGGAAAATCGAACCAGGGAGTGAACCACATCTCGTCGTAGTCCGTGAGGTACATGCGCGTTGCCAGCCCCATCTGCTTATGATTACTCACGCAGGTCGTTTGACGCGCCTTCTCGCGCGCCTGCGCAAACACAGGGAACAGAATCGCTGCCAGGATGGCAATAATCGCTATGACCACTAACAGCTCAATCAATGTGAAGCCCCGTCGCATAGCAGTTCCTCCTTCGCGCCCAACGCACAGGAAAGTAACCTCCTGCGCTTGAAGCGCTTCAAATTCACACTTTCATTATACACCAGCCCTCTTCAGAATCCTGCCCGTTTCGGGAGGGATTCAGGGGGAATTTGGGGGTTTTAGTGGAAAATTCAAGGCTTATGCAGGAAAGGAAGCCGACGGTTGGTTTTATCGGTCTGGGGATTATGGGGCGTCCGATGGCGCGTCATCTGCTGGAGGCGGGGTTTCCTCTATGGGTTCACAGTCGAAGCCGTCCCCCGATTGAGGCGCTGGTGGCGTCGGGCGCGCGGGAGGCGAAAACGCCGGCGGAGCTGGCTTCACGCTGTGAGGTGGTGATTACATGTCTACCTGATGATGAGACTGTGCGCGCCGTATGGCTGGCAGGCGGAGCGCCCGCCCTGCCTGCGATGGCGCCGAACACCATCGCGATTGATATGGGAACCACCTCGCCGCGCCTCACGCGCGAACTGGCGGCGTTTGCCAGAGAGCGGGGAGTCGCCTTCCTTGATGCACCCGTCACGGGAGGGCAGTGGGGCGCCGAGTCGGGCACTTTGACCATCATGGTCGGTGGCGATGCGGGAGCATTCCAGCGTGCGCTCCCGGTTTTTCAGGCGATGGGCAAAAAGGTTGTGCATGTGGGCGAGAGCGGAAAGGGGCAACTGATGAAATTAGCCAATCAGATTGCGGTGGCGGTTGGGATGCTTGCGGTTGCCGAATCGTTGCTGTTTGCGGAGCAGGTGGGGCTGGATCTCATGCAGACCGTGGAGGTTCTCGGCTCGGGTGCGGCGGGGTCGTGGGCGATGGAGAACCTGGGGAAGCGAATCGCGCAAGGTGATTTCCAGCCTGGCTTTATGGTCCAACTGCTGCAGAAAGACCTGCGCATTCTGCTCGAAGAGGCAGGCGCTCAACACATTCCCCTGCTGGGTACAGCGCTGGTGCATCAGCTCTATCAGATTCTGGAGCGCCAGGGGCAGGAGTGGTTGGGCACGCAGGCGCTCATTCTGGCGCTCAGAGGCGAGGGTGCCAACGCCTCGTAGTATAATTATGCCGATGATTGGCGAACATCGGCGGGCGCGACCGACGCTGGCGCTGGTGGCAAAGGAAGCGGGCGTTTCTATCGGCACCGCCTCGAATATTCTCAGCGGGAAGACCGAACTGCACACTCCCGAAACCGTGGAGGCTGTATTGAGTGTGGCGCGGCGGCTTGGCTACCGCCCGAACCGTATTGCGCGCAGCCTCGTTGCCCGCCAGACTCATACGATTGGCGTTATCATGGAGCCAGCACACACCGTCTTCACGCGCAACATCTACGCGACGGGCGTGATGGACGGGCTGGTGGAGGTGCTGGGGGCGCAGGGCTACCATTTGAAGATTATCTCGCTCACGGAGCTGGACCCGCGCACGCTCTGGGCGCAGATTGATGATGGCACGATAGACGGCGCCGTTTTGCTGGTACCCCTGATCGGCAGCCCGCTTCTGGAATGGCATCAGCATACCGCGTTGCCGTGCGTCGTTGTGGGCAGTGTGTTCCCCGAATCGCTGGGGTTTTACTGCGTCGATTCCGACAGTCGGCATGGGATTCGGCTGGTCGTGGAGTGGCTCGTTCAGCAGGGGCACAGGCAGATCGGTTTCTTGCGTGGACCCGATGTGCAGACCAGCGCTCTGGAGCGCGAGGCGACCTTCCGTGAAACGCTGCAGGCGCACGGAATCCCCGTTCGGGAAGAGTGGATTCTGGGCAACAGCTACCATCGCGAGGGGGGCTACGAAGCGATGTGTGCGCTGTTAGGGTTGCCCGAACGCCCTACTGCCGTGGTATGCTCGAACGACCTGATTGCGCTTGGCGCGATGGAGGCGTGCCGTGAGCGGGGTGTCCGTGTGCCCCAGGAGATTTCCATCACGGGCTTTGATGACATCCCGATTGCAGGGCTGGTGGACCCGCCGCTGACCACCGTCCGCAACCCGATACACGAGATTGGCTACCACGCAGGCGAGGCGCTGCTGGAGCAGATTCGGACAGGCGAGCCGAAGCGCGGCGTGCGCCTCTTTGCAGGGGAGCTGGTTGTGCGCGCCAGCGTGCGGCGCTTAACGCGATAACACTGCGAACACGGTTTGCACCAGCAGGCGGAGGTCGGTCAGGATGCCGCGCGTGCGTACATACTCCAGATCAGAGGCAATTTTTTGTGGCAGGATCACCTCACGGTAGTATTTTTCGGGGTCTGATTGCTGGGCGAGCAGACGCTCTTCGTGCCGATAGCGTATCTGGGTTAGTCCCGTGATGCCGGGCGGAACGCTCAAAATGATTTGGCGCGCCTCTTCGGGGTAGAGTTGCACATACTTCTCTACCTCCGGGCGCGGTCCAACAAGGCTCATCTCCCCTTTGAGCACATTCCAGAGTTGTGGAATTTCATCGAGCTTCGTCGCCCGTAAAAAGCGTCCCACGCGCGTGATTCGGGGGTCGTGTTTTGCGGTGATGGCGCCGCCCAGCCGCGGCGCATCCTGTACCATCGTTCGGAACTTCAGCACCTTGAACCTACGCCCGTAGCGCCCCACGCGCTCGTGGGCAAAGAAAACGCTTCCGGGAGAGTCCAGCTTGATAAGCACCGCAATCACGCCCATCAGTGGCGCGAGCATCAACAACCCCAGCCCCGCGATTACACAGTCAGTAATCCTTTTTAGAGGCTCATACATCTGCCTTCCTCTTCCTTCCCATCGCGAAGAGAGAATACCCGATAGCGTTTTATCGCCGGTAGTGCTTGCCAATCTCGTATACGGCTTCAATCACATAGTCCACATCGGCGTCGTGCATCGCAGGGTAGAGTGGCAGGGAGATGGTGCGTTCGTAGTACCACTCTGTGTGAGGGAACTGTCCCCGCTGCCAGCCGTAGGCTCGGTAGTGGGGATGGAAGTGAATTGGGATGTAGTGGACGCTGACCCCAATCTGCCGCGCCCGGAGCTCCTCAATAAACTGCGCCCGATCAATTCGGAGCGCGTCGAGGTTCAGCACAATCGTGAACAGGTGCCACACATGGGTACGGTCTTCGGGCAAGGTTAGCGGGAACGGCTGGAGAAAGTCCATCTCCGTGAAAGCGTTGCGGTAGCGGGCGGCGAGCTGGGCGCGGCGCTGGTTCATCTCGTCCAGCTTTTTGAGCTGGGCAAGTCCAATCGCCGCCTGAATATCGGTGAGGTTATACTTGTAGCCCAACATCTCCACCTCGTAGTACCACGAGCCAGTGGCAGTATAGCGTTTCCATGCGTCGCGGCTGATGCCGTGCAGGCTCAACATGCGGCAGCGGTCTGCCAGCTCAGGGTCAGCAGTGGTAATCGCGCCGCCTTCGCCTGTGGTCAGGTTCTTGTTGGCGTAGAATGAGAAAGCAGTAGCGTGCCCCACAATGCCGATTTTGCGCCCCCGATATGCCGCCCCAATCGCGTGGGCGGCATCTTCCAGCACCCGTAGCTGGTGGCGCTCGGCGATGTCCATAATCTCTGCCATGTCGCATGGCAGCCCACCGTAGTGAACGGGGATAATCGCGCGCGTGCGCGAAGTCAAGGCGCGTTCAATCTGCTGGGGGTCAATATTCCCCGTGCGCGGGTCTATATCGGCAAGCACAGGCGTCGCGCCGACATACTCGATGGCTTCAATCGTGGCGCAGAAAGTGAGGGGGGTTGTGATGACTTCATCTCCCGCGCCGATTCCCCACGCCGCCAGCACCAGGTGGAGCGCTGCTGTGCAGGAATTAACCGCGACGGCGTAAGGCGCGCCCGTGTAAGCGCAGAGCGCTTGCTCAAACTCGCGCACCTTCGGACCGGTGGTGAGCCAGCCGCTGCGCAGAACTTCCAGCACCGCCTGTTCCTCGGCTTCGTCTATTGTTGGGACGGCAAAAGTCAGGAAGGGGCGGTTCATGGCGTCTCACACTCCGTCTTTATGAGTAGCCCCAGATAGTGGGTTCGCAAAAAGGGGAGGGCTTCCAGCAGAGAAGCGATAAAGGGGCTTAGAGGAGCCAGTTTGCGTGCCAGAGGAGGCGCCAAAGTTGTGCGCCGCAACACGAATTGCGCCGTCGGAAACAAACGCTGCAGCTCTTTTCTCCCAATCCCCACCACGGCACGGTTGACGGGATTCCAGATAAAATCGTACCAGACGACGGCTCCGCCTGTTTTCAACACGCGCCACGCTTCGCGAGCGATACACTGCCGGTACCCCGCGTCGGGTACGGAACTCAACACAGTGAACATCAGCACGAGGTCAAAAGACTCCGCGCGAAACGGCAACGCTCCTCCATCCGCCAACAGAAACGCAATATTCGGGCTGAGACAGCGAGCCTCCATAAGACGAGAGGGCGCGATGTCTACGCCTGTCGCCTGACACGGGTTCATCCCATATCCGATCCACCGCCGAAGTTCGCCCCCAAATCCGCACCCGATATCCAGAATCCAGCGCTCGGTCAGGGGATAATAGCCTGCCTGACGGAGGAGCCTCAGCAGCAACCGCTCGCGCGAGTGGAGCAAAAAGAGGTTCCCCAGCTCCCACAGGGAGTAGCGCTCGCGCTCCCTGTCCCGTTGCTGGTAGGTCTCCACAATCTGCTGGCGCGTATCTGGCGCAGTCATGCCGCACCTCCTGAAGCGCGCGCTTTATCTTCCAGATGGTTGAGCCAATCCTGCACCAGACGCCGCCAGCTGAAGTGCTGTTCCACATACCGGCGCCCGTTTTCGCCCATCTCGCGCGCCTGATCGGGATGGTGCAGGATGTAGCGGATGGCTTCGGCAAGCGCCTCCGGGTCTTCAGGGGGAACGACCAGACCAGCCTGCGCCTGGCGCACAATTTCCGCTCCTTCGCCTGCGCCGCTGTAAACAACAGGCTTGCCGCATGCCATGATAGCCAGAGTTTTCGACGGTCTGGCGCCCTGTGCAAGGGGGAGATTCCTCAGGGTGACCAAGCCTGCATCTGCGTGGGCGTAGAGCAAGGGGATCTCCTCAGGGGGCTTTGGCGGCAGGAAGAAAACATTCCTGCACCCCATGGAACGCGCCTGGGCTATGAGCGACTCCCGTTCGGCTCCATCGCCTACGAGAAGAAAATGGACGGTCTTGTTTTGAAGCCGTCGGGCACATTCTATGAGAATATCCAGTCCCTGAGCGTATCCTAAAATACCCGTGTAAAGTACGAGAGGCTTGCTTGGCAGTTCTGGATTGTTTTCTGGGGGCAGGGGACGAAAGATTTCCGTGTCGATGCCGTTGGGCAGGAATAAGACCTTCTCGGGGGGTACTCCTTTTCGTTCCACCAGCAGCTGCACCATGCCTTCTGTAACAGTGGAAACCCAATCCGCGCGGGTGTAAATCCAGCGCTCCAGCGATTCGGCAGCCTTGAAGAGCGCCTCGCGGGAGAGTATGCCAAACTCACGCGCCGCGTCCACCCAGGGGTCGGCGACATTCACAATCGTTTTGACTCCCCAGCGCCGCGCCATCAGCCAGACGGGCAAAAAAGCGAAGAGGGGCGGTGTTTCTACGAAGATATAATCGGGGCGCACAGCGCGCATCATTCCGAGAAGGGCAAACGGCATGAAGCTGAGATAATTGAAGAGCCGGCGCAACCCCTTCCCTTTTGCAGGATACGCCCAGCCCCGTATTATCGGAATCGTGTTCCAGCATTCCCGCATAAGCCATTTGCCCCGATAGTTTGGAAAAATAGAGTCCGTGGGATAGCTGGGCAAAGCTGTAACCACCTGAACAGAGTGCCCCAGCATTTTGAGTGTGCGCGCCAGCGAGGCGAGGCGCAACTGAGGCGCGCCTGTCTCTGGTGGAAAATACTGGGAGACTATCAGAAAGCGCGCTATTGTCTCACCCCCGCACGGGATAGTAAAATATCTACAATTCGTTGCCCTGCCGTGCCGTCTCCATAGAGAGCAGGTGCATGCGCGGGCGGCTCGGAAGCAAGACTTTCCATCACCGCCTCTTTTACCTGGGAAGCCGTATGCGGAGGCGCCAGCCGATTCCACCCTGCTGTCACCAGTTCCACCCACTCAGTCTCGTCTCGCAAAGTGACGCAGGGGACCCTGTAAAAGAACGCCTCTTTTTGCACACCGCCCGAATCGGTTACAATCAGGCGTGCGTGTTTCTCCAGCAAAAGCATATCCAGGTATCCCAGAGGTTCAATAACATAGACGGGACCGAGGATGTTTGCGAGTCCGAACTGCTCAACAGCCCGACGCGTGCGGGGATGCATCGGAAGTACCAGCGGAATCTCTCGGGCAATCCCTGCAAGTCCCGCAAGAATTGCCTCCAGTCGCGCAGGGTCGTCCGTATTTTCGGCACGGTGCAGAGTCGCCAGTATATACTCTTTTGGTTTCAGGTTCAATAGCTCCAGAATAGAGCTGACCTGCTCCGCTTTTTGACCGTAGTAAAGCGCGCTGTCGTACATCACATCCCCTACAAGGTGAATCACGCTCTCCGCAATCCCCTCGCGTCTCAGGTTCTCAACCGCTTGGGGCGTCGGCGCAAACAGCAGAGACGAAAGATGGTCTGCCAACACGCGATTGACCTCTTCTGGCATGCGCCGATTGAAGGAGCGCAGACCCGCCTCCACATGGGCTACGGGGATGTGGCATTTTGCCGCTGCCAGCGCGCCTGCCAGAGTGGAGTTGGTGTCGCCATACACGAGAACCCAATCGGGCTTTTCCTGAAAAAGAACCTGCTCGATGGCTTCCAGCATGCGTCCTGTTTGAGCGCCATGCGTCCCCGAACCAATATTGAGGTGGTAGTCTGGGGGGCGCAGCTCCAGCTGCTCGAAGAAGATTTGATTCATTTCATAGTCGTAATGCTGTCCCGTATGCACAATGACTTCACGCGCCAAGGGGCGCTGCGCGAACCAGCGCGATACAGAGGACGCCTTAATGAACTGGGGTCGTGCCCCGATGACAGTGAGAATCTTCATCGCTCTGGCGCTCCTATCAGCCTCGTATAAAGAGCCAGCAATTTCTGCGATTCGCCCTCCCAATTATACCTGTCCTGTACCGCCTCGCGTCCCCGTTTTCCCATCGCTTCCGCTTCAGCAGGATGGGTCAGCAGCCATTCGATGGCACGGGCAATTGCAGCGGGGTCTAAGGGATCCACCAGAAGACCACATTTGGCTGTGTCCACAATCTCACGCCAGAGGGGGAAGTCAGAGGCTATCACGGGGATGCCGGCGGACATATATTCGAAGAGCTTATTCGGCTGAGCCTCTATGTGATTGGGAACAGGATGAAAGAGAACCAAGCCTATTCGGGCTTGCCCCAATAGCATCGCTACCTGTTCTCGCGGGAGCCAGCCTAACAGGATAGTGCGCTCGCAATCCTCAAACAGCGCTCGTAAGGCAGGAGGGTCAAACGAACCCGCAATCACCAGGCGCGCATTCAGGTGAGGGGATAAGCGACGCATGGCTTCCACCATCTCGCGCGCACCACGAATTACCGTTACCCCGCCAATATAGACGATATGAGGCGGACGCTTCTCGTAAGGCTGTGCGGAAACAGGCGCCAGCTCTTCCCGAAGGGGGAAATTTTGAACAACTTCTGTCTTGAGGGTTGGGAAATTGCGGGCAATCGCGGGCGTCGCTGCGATCACAGCGTCTACCCATCCGCGCGTCGCGATCCATTCCACGGTGCGACTTCCCCACGCGACGCCTCGCCGCAATAAGGAAGGAATCCAGTCCTTTGCGAGAATCTGGCGTCCCACATCTTCATGGGCATCGTAAATCACTTTAGCTCCATGACGCCTCAATAAGAGCGCCCACGGCAGCAATTCCGGGTCATGGAAGTGATAAACCTGCGCATGAACTTGCAAAGCCGTGCGAACAACCTGCAAAGCCGTTCGCAGGATACGCTCCCTGCGCCGTCGGGGTAGAGGGACGGGATAAATCGTCACGCCGCGCTTTACACCTCCCGTCGCACTCGGTACGACATAAGACACTTCGTAGCCCGCGCATGCCAAAGTGATGCACTCTTTGTGGAAAATGCGCACATCGCCCGCAGGATGAACACTGGAAAGGTGGCATACCCGTTTCATAAACTCTCCTCCCGGCGAGGATATAGCCAGTAAGCGATGAGGAGCCAGAGCAAGCCGTAGGTGTTGAGAACGGTCAGGATTCCGGAATAAGTGAGAACATAAGCCGTAATGACCAGAGGAGGACCGACAATCTTCATATCAATCCCTCGCGAAACAATGTCCAGTAAATAGAGAATGATTCCTAAGAGCAAGCCCGCCAGCGGTATCCCCAAGAAGCCGAAATTAGCAAAAGCGTCTGCAAAGATACCGCTGTTCGCCGAGGTCAGGGCGCTCCCATAATAGTAAGCTCCAATGGCGAAAGGCGGTGCGTTGTCTACAGGGTAGACCGCTAACTGCTGCAGCAGGCTGTGCGCCAGTACCGCAGGAGGATGGGCTGAATAATACTCAAGGAAATAACCATGGTTTAGTCCTGATACCACAAAGATTCTCCTTAAAATATGAACCAGAACAAAATCGTATCCTAATAGAAAAAAAAGAAGACCAGATACAAACAAGATAAGAAACAGTGCAGGTATGTTAATGACGTACCCAATGTATCTGAAGAGAAAATAGACAGTGAACACGGCTGGCACAGCGAGGGCGGCGCTTTTGAAACCCGTAAAGGCGAAAATGTAGAGTGCTACTCCGAAGCAGTAGACAACAAGAAAAACCATCGCCAGACGATGTTTTTTGAAGAGGCTTAAGCTGATTGTGAGCAAGAGAGGGATTAGCGCGTAGCACAGCCAGAAAAGAGAATATCTGCTTACCCCTGAAGCTGCCTGCGCGTGCAGTCGGAATTCGGCACGTACGCCATATACATCGTAGAGCGAGGGCAATGTCAGGGCGAAACCGAAGTCGCGTACGACGAACGCCAGCAGCGCAAGCGACCCCAAAAATAACAAGCTAACATACCCCTCATAGGATAGGCGAAGCCTCGGGATTTCGGGTTTTGGTAGTCGTGGAATAAGCATTAGCGCAATAAACACCATCGTTAGTATGATGTCATGCAAGAGGAAGAAAAGTTTCACATCTTTTATCGTGAAAAATTTGATAATAACTATCTGAAAAATATACAAAAAACATAGATAAGAAATCAGAAACTGGGATGCGGTATGTGCTTTATGAGGCAAAAACAAAACTGGCAAGGTGGTCAGTAAAAGACCCACCGCCAAGGCAAAAAGATCAGGAGGGCGCCACGGGTACTCAGGGAGCATGAGGCGGGAGCATAGCCACGTGTAGTAAACACTAAGCATGACGCCGTATCCCAGCCCCAGCACGACCTTAACCGTCAGTGGTGGCTGTCTCGTGAGAACGCTGAGAGAGCGTAGCACCAGGAAACCTCCTGAAGATATTAATCTTTGACACCAGCCAACCGGCCAGAGCAACCCCAGGAAACGCGATGCCGATGTTTATCAGGAGAAGCATTACATCGGAATAATTAGGGCGCTGGTACACGAATTCGCGAAGCAGAAAAGGCGTAGTGTAGGCAGCCCATTCCTGCCACAAAGCAAATGCAGGATCGCCTGTCAATGCATGCAAACGACACATCAAGTTGACATTAATCATATGATACTTGTAGTTTGCGGGCGTGCCGAGCAGGTCGTAGTTTGTCCAGCGCATAGACCGATTTGTGTACTGAGACACCTTCAAAGAAACGGCGCGCGCGCCCTTCAGGTAAAGCGTATGTGCTTTGGGATCGCGTGTGATGGCGTAATACTCCTGTAGGGCAATCAACACATGAAGCATTCCATTCAACACATAGGACGGTATTGCAGAAGGGGAAGCGTACTCTTCATACCACCATGCATCGTTGCTAATTTTGTAGGTTACGCCCCCATTAGGAACTTCTATCATCAATGCATTTAGCGCCAGTTCCGCAGCTTTCCGGTAGCGCTCATCGTGCGTGTGCTGCCAGGCAAGAGCCAGCACCTGGATTGCCAGCCCCTGCGCCATCGCGGAACGCCAGGGAGGCTGCAGGTGGTACACCTCCCAGGGAAAATCGTACTCGTACACCCCGTATGACAGACCGCCGCGCGAGTAGATCTTCATGTCCTGGATCAGGGTGTCGGCTGCGGCTAAAAAGTAGCGTCGCCACTCGCTGCGCGTTTTAACTTTCGGGGGATAAATTTTGTAGTACCTCCAGAAATAGGCGTATTGTCCGTTCCCGTTCCAACAGTCGTAATAATACAGGGCATAAACGGCAGTATAAACAGGGTTTTTGTAGAGTTGATCGCCCAGACGATTGTAGCGCAGCCAGGGAACGCCGCGGGCGTCGGTTTCGTGTTCTTGCAAGCGACCGAAGCGCAAGAAGTGCATAAAGCGTTGAGCAGGATTCAGAAGAAAAGGCTCGGTGAAATTCGAAGAGATAGCCCCCACTGTTGTTGCTAAGGCCATATAAATTATTGCCGCGCGCCACCTGCCGCGTATTCTCTTCTTCATCTCGCCTACTGAGTATACCCACTGGGCGCGTGTCGAGAAATCTGTCGTGCAGTCCAGTAAATCAGCGCCAGATAGACGGAGTAAAGGAGCAGAGCCAGCCCTGTAGAAACCGTCTGCCAGCCCACTGGTGAGAGCTGCCAGTAAGTCGCTACCCCAAAAACGGTCAGGATTCGTGCCACGCCCAGTATGTCGAAGACGAGTTTGGGTTTCAAATAGCCAGGGAGAGTGAAGACACGGCTGAGCGGGCTAACAACAAACTGAATCCATACGGCGGGCAACAAGAGCCAGGCAATCTGGTGCGCCAGCCCCCATTCGTCGGCGAAAACCCAGCGCCATCCCAGTCCCAAGAAGGCGCCTATGACCCCGAAGACCAGAATACTAAAAAGTCCTATCTGTTTCAGAGCCGAGCGCACTACGGATTCCGTAAGAGAACGCTCTTCACGAAACGCCTGAGCAATCCGATGATGAAAGGAGTAGGCGAACGCAGTGCTGATCATCAGGGCTGGCAGGGCAAGAAGGCGCTCTGCCAGAAAATAATGTCCCGCCACGCTGCTCCCATAGACATACGCCAGGAGGGGAAGCGTGAGGTTGCCATGTAGAGTGTCCAGCATGCCCGAGGGAGCCGCGAGGAATGGGTACTGGCGGTGGTGACGCAAAATACTGAGCGCGTCGTGCCATGAGAAGCGGGCGCCCACTTCCCTGAAAACGGGTGCCGCCATCCGCCACAAAACCCGAACACGCCCCAGTGTGCCCGCAATCTCACCTAATACAAGCCCTACCCAGTGGGCGTTGATGAGCCCTGTGAGAATCTGGACGCCACTACGCAGCCCTCCCTGCACCAGATAGACGGATGCTAACTGTCTGAAATACCCCTGTCGAAGCCCCCATCCCCAGAGCAGGTTCATCACTCCCGACACGGACAGCCCCGCCCAGACCAGCAGAGATGCCCACATCGGAAGCTCGCCATAGCGCCCAACGCCGACAAAGCATAGGAGCAAAAAGCCACCTGTCAGCCCAAGAGCCATTGCTACCACAATCGGAATGCTCAGAAACAGAAGGTAGCGCGCCTCCTCGTCACGAGTGCCTACAAGCGCCATATCCAGTCGCAGCGTGAGCACGGGATACACGATGCCCATGTAGGTCAAGAGGAGCCCCGCTTTGCCAAAACTATCAGGAGTATACAGGTAAGACAGCACGGGTAAGCTCAGCAGCGTAATCAACTGTCCGATGGCTGCGTTGGCTCCCAGTGTGAAGGCGTTTCTCAGCAGGGGGTTCGTTCGCAGTGCCCATTTCCCAAGCCGTGATAGCAGGCTCATCGGCGCAAGGCGAGTTCCCGGCTTAACTGGATGTTATGGCGACAAGCGCCTTCTGGATGGCATCAGACACTCTTACCTGTTCCTGCTCGGACAATAGTGGTCCCATCGGCAAGCTCACCACTTCGCGCGAGGCACGCTCCGCTTCGGGGAGACCCAAGCCCATGCCCTGATACAGGGGCAGTAGATGTAGCGGCACAGGGTAGTAGACGAAAGTGTCAATGCCTTGCTCCCGCAGAAAGTGCTGCAGCCTGTCGCGACGGTCTCCCAACACACGCACTGTGTATTGATGGTAAACATGATAGGCGTATGGAGCCTCGCAGGGCGTTTCAATACCGTCTATCTGGCTGAGCAGGGCGTTATAGCGTGCGGCGACGGCGCGGCGACGCGCGTTCCACTCATCCAGATAACGCAGCTTGACCCGGAGAATCGCTGCCTGAATCTCGTCTAAGCGTGAGTTGACCCCAACGCGCTCGTTATAATACTTCTTACGGGCGCCATGCACGCGGAGCATGCGCACCGTTTCGGCGATGGTGTCGTCGTTGGTGACCAGCATGCCGCCGTCGCCAAAAGCCCCCAGATTTTTGGAAGGGAAGAACGAGAGCGCGCCTGCATGCCCGATTGTGCCCAGCTTGCGTCCCTTGTAGGCTCCCCCGAGCGCCTGCGCCACATCTTCCAGCACTTTCAAGCCGTATTCCTCCGCGATTTCCATAATGGGGTCCATGTCAGCGGGATGCCCGTAGAGATGCACCGGGATAATCGCTCGGGTACGAGGCGTAATCTTTGCGCGAATCTGGGAAACATCCATGTTATAAGTTTTGGGGTCAATATCCACAAAGACAGGGGTGGCGCGGAAGTGGCTGATAGCTTCGGCGGTGGCAAAGAAGGTGAAGGGAGTGGTGATGACCTCATCTCCAGGCTGAATACCAAGCGCATGCACGCCCAGAATGAGCGCGTCCGTGCCCGAGTTGAGGGCGATAGCATGCTTCACGCCCAGATAGCGCGCCATCTCCTCTTCGAAAGCCTTCACATTCGGACCCATGATGAAGGTTCCACTGCGCAGAACCTCCTGAATGGCGCTGTTCAGTTCGTCCCACAAAAGCTCAATTTCTACCTTCAGGTTGAGAAGGGGGATTCGGGTAGCGCTATTCATTGGGAGCGACCTCCTTGACTTGTAAGCCACGCTTTTCGTAGCGCATGCCACACGCATGGCATTCAGCGCGTTCGGTAGTTTCAGGGTCTGTGCCGAGAGGGAGTTTGATTCCACACTGGCACATCCAGCCTGCAAGGCGTGCGGGCACGCCGGTTACCAGCGCGTAGTCGGGCACATCGCGGGTAACAACAGCGCCTGCCCCCACAAAAGCATATTGCCCAATAGTAACCCCACAAACAATCGTGCAGTTGGCGCCCAGAGTCGCGCCGCGCCGAACCAGCGTCTGGCGATACTCCGACTTGCGTGAAACATGGCTGCGGGGGTTCACGACATTCGTAAACACCATGCTGGGACCGCAGAACACATCGTCCTCCAGAATCACGCCCTCGTAGAGGGAGACATTATTCTGAATCTTCACATTATCGCCGACCACCACCCGTGAGGCAATGAACACATTCTGACCGATGTTGCAGTTTCGTCCAATGCGCGCATGAGGCATAATATGGCTGAAGTGCCAGATTTTTGTGCCTTCCCCAATCTCGCAGGGTTGATCAATGATAGCCGTTTCATGGGCGAAGTAGGGGCGAGAAGGGGCAGGCGCCCTGCCGTCTAATGCATTTTGGCAAGCAGTAAGTACCTCCAGCACGCGCAGACCTTCGTAGCCATCCGTGAGAGGGGGACGCCGTGAAGCAACACATTCTAAAAAATGCAAGCATTCGCGGCGCAGCGGCTCTGTGTCTTCAAAAGGCACAGGCTCCGCCTGGGTGGTGTTTGGAGTGGGCACGCGTCCGCGCCATGCTATCGGCTGGCGCAGAAGGGTGAGCTTATGGTCGGGTGCAGTATCCGTGAAGACCACCATGCCTTCGCTCCCCACCACCACAAGGCGGTGTTCTTTATACGGATGGAGCCAGCTGACAAAGATGTGCCCCTTCACACCGCTGGCAAAACTCAAGTTCGTCACCGTTACATCGGGGATATTTGGATTGAGATAGCTCCCCCCATGGGCTTCTACCTGACTGGGCGTTTCGTCTAACAGATAGAGCATTACGGAAATGTCGTGTGGAGCAAAACTCCAGAGAATGTTTTCTTCCGTACGAATGCGCCCCAGATTGAGCCGATGGGAGTAGATATAGTAGATCTTACCTAATGCACCCTGATCAATCAGCTCTTTGAGTTTGTTGACTGCAGGATGGTAGCGTAGCAAGTGCCCCACCATCAGAATTCGCTGATGTCTCTCCGCCAGTGCCACCAGTTCCCGCCCTTCGTCAAGGTTCAGCGCCAGAGGCTTTTCCACAAACACATCCTTGCCTGCGAGAATCGCTTGACGCGCCAGTTCATAATGAGTGGCAGCAGGCGTTGCAATCGCGACCGCATGAATGGAGGGGTCTTCGAGCGTTTCCGTGTAGTCGGTCGTTGCAGCGATTTGGGGATAGCGCTCTGCAAGGGCGCGAAGCGTGCCAGCGTCTGCATCGCACACTCGTGCTAATGCTCCCAATTCGTGAAAGTTGCGCACGAGATTTTTGCCCCAGTGCCCGCAGCCAACAACAGCAACTCGAATCTGCATCATGCCTCCATGCCTCTTAATGTGTTCTGGATTATACCTCAGAGCGATGGCGATGCGTCCCATGCGCAGGATGTGCTTTGCTGAAAGAGGTACAATTCCCTCTGGTGAGACTAATGAAGCGTTTGTGGCAGCTGGGATGGCTCTGGCTGATGTGGGGGCTGGGGGCAGCCTTCGCGGATGCCCCCTCGGGAGTGGTGTATTACATCCAGTTCAAGGAGATTGTGCATCGCGCTTCAGCGGACTATCTGATTCGGGCGCTTCAGGAAGCCACCGCGCGGAACGCTGCCGCGTTTGTTGTGCTGATGGATACGCCCGGCGGCGAGCTGCAGGCAACACGCGATATTGCGAGCGCTTTGTTGAATAGCTCCATCCCGACGGCAGTGTTTGTGTACCCGTCGGGCGCACGGGCAGGCTCGGCAGGCGTGTTCATCACGATTTCTGCCCATGTGGCGGCGATGGCGCCGGGCACCAATATCGGCGCGGCGACCCCAGTGAGCGGCAGTGGCGAAGATATCGGCGAGGACATGCGCAAAAAAGTCGTGAACGACACGGTCGCCTTCGCCAAAACGATTGCCCGCCAGCGCGGGCGCAACGAGGAGTGGGTCGTCAAGGCGGTTACGGAAGCGGCTTCCATCCCCGAAACCGATGCGCTGAAGCTCAAGGTGATTGACCTCATCGCAACAACGCCCAGCGACCTGCTCGCCAAAATGGAGGGGCGCAAAGTCAAACTGGCAAACGGTAAGACTCTCACCCTGCGCACAAAAGACGCGCCGTTTCAGGAAATCCCCAAAACATGGCGCGAAACACTCTTAATGTTTATTGCTCACCCGAATGTGTTTTACTTTCTATTCCTGCTGGCGTTTTACGGGCTAATTGCTGAATTGCAAAACCCCGGCGCGACCTTTCCGGGCGTGATTGGCTTAATCAGCCTGCTGCTGGCGCTGTACGCGATGTCCGTACTGCCTGTGAATGCCCTGGGCGTGGCGCTGATTCTGGTGGCGTTCGCCCTGTTTGTCGCCGATTTGTTCACCCCCACGCACGGCGCGCTCACCTTCGGCGCGATTGTATCGTTCCTGATAGGCTCCATCCTCCTGTTCCAGTCGGACTCGCCTGTGCTGCGGGTGAGCCTGTGGCTGATTGGCACGATGACAGTGTTGACAGCGGGTTTCTTCCTGTTCATCACTTATTCCGGGGTGCGAGCGCAGTTCCGCAGGAAGGTGAGTGGTCAGGAGCGGTTGATTGGCATGATCGGGCGCGTGCGCAAACGGCTGGACCCTGAGGGGCTGGTTTTCGTGGATGGCACGCTGTGGCGTGCGATTGCGCAAGACCCGCCTATTGAAGAGGGCGAGTCGGTTCAGGTGGAGCGTGTAGAAGGGCTGACGCTGTATGTGCGCTGGGCGCCTTCAATTGGAGGGGCTTCGCCCGTGCCCGCGGCGCGTCGGGAGGATGGAAACGCATAAATGCTACGCACCCGTATCTTGACCGCTGTGGTGGGGATTCCGCTGTTTCTGGTTGCGGTGTGGGCGCCGGGGGGATGGCTTTTCGCCGGGGTTTGCTCGTTGCTGACAGGGGTGGGCATTCTGG
This sequence comes from uncultured Fimbriimonadales bacterium, assembly GCA_964595265.1. GTDB lineage: Bacteria > Armatimonadota > Fimbriimonadia > Fimbriimonadales > GBS-DC > LDYB01. The sequence continues at coordinate 5,804 of CAZQPV010000010.1, read as the reverse complement.
AATTTCGCCGTGTGTATAGCCAGAGTGAGGGACATCGCTATCACCTCAACCCGATTCTTCTGGCGTGGGGGGCGAGCTTGCCGGTGCTAACGCGCCTCTTTCCCGATATGGCGCTCCAAGCGAGTCTGCTGCCTGTGCTGGTGGCGAGTTTTCTGTGGGAGCTGGCGCGGGCGTGGCGTCAGGGCGTGGCGCCGATTGTGCCGAATCTGAGTTATGCGCTGTTTGCGGCGCTCTACATCGGCTGGCTAATGAGCTTCGCGGTGCGCTTGCGCCACGATTTTGCTCCTCAAACGGTGTTTGGACTCCCTATGGAGCAAGGGGTATTGTGGGTCGCATGGGTGATGGCGATGCTCTGGGTGGGCGATTCGGGCGCTTACTTTGTTGGAAAGCTCACAGGGAAGCGAAAAATTGCCCCTTCTATTAGCCCAGCGAAAACAATTGAAGGTTCTATGGCAAATCTTATACTTTGCGTGCTGGTGGGATACGGAATAGGGCAGGCGCTGGGGGTTTCAGGCTCGCTGGCTCTGGTGGCAGGGTTGGGTGTGGGGGTTCTGGGGCAGCTGGGGGATTTGTTTGAGTCCGCCCTCAAGCGGGCAGTCGGCGTCAAAGATTTTGGGGGGATTCTGCCAGGGCATGGGGGCGTTCTGGATCGGTTTGACAGCCTGCTGTTCAGTGCGCCGTTCATGTGGTGGATGGTAGCGCACTTTGTGTGAGCTCGGTCTTGACTTGTCGGAGGGGGACCTGGTTAGCGCCCGCCACCCCCTCGCATGCCAGTGCCACCGGCACCTGGACGCTGGGAGCCACCCATGCGCGGACCGAACGGGCGCCCGAACGGCGAGCCCGGTCCCTCATCTTGCTGGGTGAAGATGCGCCCGGTGATGACTACCTCGCCCTCGCGCAGACCATCGATAATTTCGGTCTTCTCGTTGCCCTGCACGCCGACTTTGACGGCACGGCGCTGCGGACGCCCATTGACCATGACCTCCACATACGCCCCTTCAGGCGATTCGTTGACCGCCTCGTTGGGTACGGCAAGCACATCCTCTTTGCGGGCGACTAAGAATTCGCACGAGGCGTTCAAACCAGGCTTGAGGCGCGGGTCGGGCTTTTCGATCTCCACTCGTACCTTCACCACGGTAACATTCTGCTCCACGACCGCCTGCGGGTCTATGCGGCTTACCTTGCCCCGGAATTTTTCGCGCGGGTAAGCGTCAATCCGAATCGTTACGGGCTGACCGATTTTGACATTTCCGATATCGGCTTCGTCTACCGAGACCTCCACATACATGCGCGAGGTATCGGCTATCTGCAGCAGGGTGTTGCCCTGCGAGAAGAGCGAGGTGCCTGGGGGCACGATTGTGCCGCGTTCCACGAAGCGGGCAATCACGACACCGCTGAGGGGCGCGGTGATGGTTGTGCTATCCAGCTGGACTCTGGCGTTGTAGAGCTGGGCATCGGCGCGGGCGCGCTGGGCTTTCGCTGCGGCAATATCCGCCTCGCGCAGGCGAATCTGACGGAGGTTGGCACGCGCCTGCTCGAGGGCAACCTGCGCCTGACGATACTGGGAGCGCGCCTCTTCCAGCGCCTGTTTAACCAGCTCGATCTGGGCGCGGTTGGCTTCTGCAGACCTCAAGTTCGCTTCCGCTTCTTGAACGCGGGCGCGCGCTGTTTCCAGGCGCGTTTGAATGTCTGCCTCCAGAGTTTGGAGGCGTTTTTCGGCAGCAACCAGCTGGCTGCGCGCATTTTCCAGTTGCGCCAGTGCGTTATCGACCTGTTGCTGGGAGACGAACCCTTTTTGTAGCAGCGACTGGAGCCGTTCATAGTTGCGCTGGGCGGTCTGCACCTGCTGGCGAGCGGCGTCGTAGTTTGCCTGCGCCTGCGCACGCTCCTGCGGGATGGTAACCTTCTCCAGTTGTTCCAGATTCTTGCGGGCGGTTTCCAGTGCCGTGCGTGCAGACTGAATCTGCGATTCGGTGAGGGTCGGCTGGATGCGCGCCCGCTCTTCGGCCTGCTGAAGCCGTGCGCGCGCCGCTTCCAGATTCGCTTCTGCCTGACGCAGCGCTAACTCGCTCTGCTCGCGCTGGAGGCGCAGGCTCTCCTCCGCCTGCTCAATACGGGCGTTCGCAGCTTCCAGGTCGGCTTTTGCCTGATTATAGACTGCAAGCGTGTCGGCGGGGTCAATCCGCGCCAACAGCTGACCTTTTTGCACCACATCGCCCACATCCACCAGCAACTCGCTGACGATACCACCTGCTTTGGATTTGACATCGACGATATTGTAGGTTCGCAGGACGCCCGTCGCATTGATGGTTCGCACCACATCTTCACGGGTGACTTCTGCAGTGCGGAATTCAGGCTGGTTGTTCTGAGTTTCCTGATTCGCGCGACCACGCCACCAGAAAATCGCTGCGACCGCAACAACGATTGCCACAATCACCACAACGCGCCTTTTCATAGCTTTGACCCTTCCATGGGATACCCGATGGCTATAGACGCAGGGGCGGGGGAAATGTTCTCTTTCCTACAGGACAGGGGTAAGCTTTGGGGCTAAAGCGAGTATACTCTGGAACGATGTAAGCCATTTCAACATGAGTGTAGAGCAAATAATCGGGATAGTCAAAAACCTGCCTGACGAGCAGAAGCGCCAGGTATTCCGTGAGTTGGCGAAAGAGATGCGCCAGAAACGCCAGGAACTGATGCGTAAGGCTGAGCAACGCATTCGGGCGCTGGCGGCGTCAAGAGGACTCGACTGGGATACGATGAGCGATGAGGAACGCTTGGAGTTTATCGATGACTTAGTCCATGAGAAGTGGGAATGCGCCTAGTTGCATTTTGGGGCACGGATGTTTTTTGAATGTTGTTGCAGGGTGGGGCGCGATTGTCGGATCAAGTAGCACGCGCATCCTGCGCGTAGGCAGGGGCAGGATGCCCCTGCTACGGGGAGCCAGCGGAGGCTGGCTTTGTCTAATAGGAACGGGTTTACCCGTCTGAATCCAAACATCCAAATTGCCGAGCAGTCCCTGACAGGTGCTCACTCCAAAAACAGGCGAGGTTTTCTGGGTATCCTATTCGTATGCGTGTGCTGGTGCTGGGGGCGACAGGGTATGTAGGGGGTCGGCTCACCCCGCGCTTGCTGGAGGCGGGGCATCAGGTGCGCGTGCTGGTGCGCCATCCAGAGAAGCTGGTGGGGCGTCCGTGGGCGAATCGCGTGGAGGTTTTCGAGGGCGATCTCAGCCAACCTGAGACGCTCTCCGCGGCGCTGGAGGGCGTGGAAGCCGCCTATTATCTGATTCACTCGATGGGTGCCCACGGCGATTTTGCGGAGCGCGACCGCCTGAACGCGCTGAATTTTGCCAGCGCCGCGCGAGGGGTGGCGCATGTAGTCTATCTGGGTGGACTGTTGCCATCCGCACCCAAACCCAGCAAGCACCTGCGCAGCCGCGCAGAGGTGGGAGAGATTTTACGCGCCCATCTGCCAACCACCGAGTTTCGCGCGGGACCGATTATCGGCTCGGGTTCGGCATCGTTCGAGATGGTACGCTATCTCACAGAACGCCTGCCCGTAATGATTGCGCCGCGCTGGATTGATAACTATGTGAGTCCGATTGGCATTCGGAATGTGCTGGAATACCTGATTGCCGCGCTGGAAGCGCCGCCGCTGGGCGTGGTGGAAATCGGAGCAGAGCCGCTCACTTTTCGCGCCATGATGCTTCAGTATGCGGAAGAACGGCAGCTGAAGCGTCGAATCTTCAAAGTGCCTGTGCTGGCGCCTGGTCTGGCGGCGCTGTGGGTAGGCTTGGTCACGCCCATCCCGAATCGTCTGGCAGTGCCGCTGGTAGAGGGGATTGTTCACTCGCTGGTAGCCGACACCACCCGTGCGCAGGCGATTTTCCCCACGATCCAGCCGATGTCGTATCGGGAAGCGGTACGGCTGGCGCTTTTACGAATTAAGGAGAATCAGGTGGAGACCCACTGGAGCGGCGCTCAAAATGAGCTTCCGACTTATCAGTTGACCGACTGGGAGGGCTTGATTCGTGAGGAGCAATCGGTGTGGGTTCGTGCCACGCCTGAAGCCGTGTTTGCCGTGTTCAGTTCGCTGGGGGGCGAGCGCGGCTGGCTGGTATGGAACTGGGCGTGGCGGATTCGCGGTATTATAGATAAGGCAGTGGGCGGTCCGGGATTGCGCCGGGGGCGTCGCCACCCCACGGAGGTCTATCTGGGGGAAGCGATTGACTTCTGGCGTGTGGAGCGCGTGATTCAGGGTCGCCTGCTCCGCCTAAGGGCTGAAATGCGCCTGCCGGGCAAAGCGTGGCTGGAGTTTGAAGCCATACCCGAATCAGGGGGTACGCGCCTGATCCAGCGCGCCCTGTTCGAACCACGCGGGCTGGCAGGAACGCTCTACTGGTACGCGCTCTACCCGGCGCACCGGGTCATCTTTCGCCAGATGGTACAGAAGATTGCTCAACTCGCCGAAACTGTGCCACAGGAGGCATATCGATAAGACGCCGTTTGGGATACAATTAGGATGGAGGTCACCCATAGCGTGAAGCGCAAATGGATTGGTGGAGCCGTTAGCCTGCTCCTGCTGGGGCTTGCTTTTGGGGGCGGCTGGTGGGTGCGCATGTCGATGCGCCCCTATGCCTCGTCCGCAGGCAGTTCCGTCGTGGTGCAGCGCGATTTTACTCCGATGATTGCCGATGCACGGACTCCCAAATCGGATGCATCGGTCTCGGAGCCGTCGATGGTCGCACTCTACTGGCGCGTGCTGGATTTGGTCAAGCGCGAATATGTGGAGCCGGTAGATGAGACGAAACTGATGCGCAGCTCGCTCGATGCGATGCTCGCCGCATTGGATGACCCGCACTCGCAATACATGGAACCGCAACAGTTTGAGCAGTACCTCAGGGCGCTGAACGGGGAAGTGAGCGGAATCGGCGCGGTGCTGAACCTGATACAACGCAAATCGGTCGTCAAACTCGGCAACACGGAGGAAACGGTTCCCGTGGAACAACGCCTGATTCAGGTGGTGGCGGTGCTGCCCGGCTCGCCCGCCGAAAAAGCCGGGCTGAAATCGGGCGACCTGATTACGGAAATTGACGGGCAGTGGGTATTGTCGGAAGACCCGTTTGCCGAAGTGGTAGGTCTCCAGCGCCTGCACCGCGAGCGCCAGCAGATTCTGGACGCCGACCGCCGCGCCCGTGAGCGGCTCCGCAAATCCATTACCCTCAGCGAAGCCATTCGGAAGTTGACTCAGGTACCCAACGCCGACGAAAAGCCTGAACTGACCCTCAAGGTGCAGCGCGGGGGGCAGACGCTGGAGGTGAAGGTTGGTCGCACGCTCACGAAGGTCAAGCCTGTGGAGTACGGGCGCGTGCGGGGTCAGTTCGGCTATATCCGTCTGAACGCTTTGAATGCGCAGGCAGAGCGCGAATTCACACAGGCGTTGCGCACGCTCCAGCAGGGCGGCGCGAAAGGACTGGTGATTGACCTGCGCCAGACTGCGATTGGGCAACAGGAGCCAGCGCTGAAGATTTTGAGCCAGCTGGTGCGCACGCGGCGTGTCGGCACAGTAGAGTATCGCGAGGGGAGCGCTTATAAGAAACGCCCGCTGAACCTGCCCTCCGAGCCGCGTGGAAAAGCGCTCCCGATTGCCGTGCTGGTGGATCAGGGCACATATAATGTCGCCGAGCTGGTTGCGCTCGCGCTCAAAACAGGCGCGAAGGCGCGTCTGTTCGGCATGCCGACCGCAGGCGACGCAGCACAGACCGCACTCTATCGCCTCAAGGATGGCTCAGCGTTCACGC
>CAZQPV010000009.1:20836-29155 GCA_964595265.1 uncultured Fimbriimonadales bacterium | reverse complement strand
TTCCTGCTGACCAACTTTCTGGAGTTCCGGCTCTATCGTGCGGGGCAGGAAGCGATGCGTGCCCGACTGCCCCAGCCCCCGCCGCAGGGCAGAATAAGCGTGCCAGAGCAGAACCTGCGGGAACTGAACGACCTGCTTCAGGCGTTTGGGAGCTACGCGCCGGCGCCTGTCGCCGACGCGCGCACCTTAGCCCAGCATCTGGCGCAACGCGCCCGCCTGCTGAAAACCATCGTGGAGCAGAGCCTGCACGCCCAGCTGAAGCAACCGCCCGGCGCCCCGCTGGAACTGCGCAACCTCTACCGCGCCCTGCAGAGCGCGCTGCTGCCCGACCTTGCCCCCAGCAACTTCGCCGACCTCTACGCGCAAACGATTGCCTACGGGCTGTTCGCCGCCCGATGCTACGCCCCACAAGCCCGCTTCACCCGCCACGACGCCGCGCGAGTCATCCCCGACACCATCCCCTTCCTGAAACGCCTGCTGGGCACGCTCACCATGCACGAGCTGGAACCCGAACTGGTATGGCTCATGGACGACCTCGCCAGCCTGCTGGAACGCGCCGACATGCCCACCATTCTGCAGGACTTCGGCGCCCGCGAGGGACGCGAAGACCCCGTGGTGCATTTCTACGAAGATTTTCTGGCTGCCTACGACCCCAGCCAGCGCGAGGTGCGCGGCGTCTACTACACGCCCGAACCCGTCGTGCAGTTCATCGTGCGGGCGGTGGATACGGTCTTACGTGCAGAGTTCGGTTTCACGCAGGGGCTGATGGATAGCCGTGCGCTGATTTTAGACCCCGCCTGCGGCACGGGCAGCTTCTTGTACGAAGTGATTCATCGGGTGCATGCGCAAGTGGTACAATCGCTGGGCGCGGGGCAGTGGGCGGACTATGCTCGCGAGCATCTGGTGCCGCGCCTGTTCGGTTTTGAGTTGCTGATGGCGCCTTACACGATTGCGCATCTCAAACTGACGCTGGAGCTGCGCCATCTGGGCGCGCCGCCCACCGAACGCCTGCGAATCTATCTCACAAACGCGCTGGACCCCGCCGTCAAACCCGCCGAACTGCTGCTGGGCGAATTCATCACCCGCGAAGCCAGCGAGGCTGCCGAGGTCAAACGCGACAAACCCATCCTGGTCGTGCTGGGCAACCCCCCGTACAGCGGACACTCCGCCAATCGGAGCGTGAGAGAGATTCGCGAAAAAGTCAACGGGCGCGAGCGCATACGCAAAGAGCTCACTTGGATCGGCAAACTGCTGGAGGAATACAAGCAGGTGGATGGTCAACCGCTGGACGAGAAGAACCCCAAATGGCTGCAGGACGATTATGTGAAGTTTTTGCGGTTTGCGGAGTGGCGCATTCAGCAGACGGGGCAGGGCATCGTGGCGTTCATCACCAACCACGCCTATCTGGATAATCCGACCTTTCGGGGGATGCGAGCGCACCTGCTGAAAACTTTTCAAAAACTCTATATTCTGAACCTGCACGGCAACGCGCGACGCAACGAGCGCGCCCCCGACGGAAGCCCCGACGAGAATGTGTTCGACATCCAGCAGGGCGTCGCGATTCTGATTGCAATTCGCCACCCAGAGGCGGAGGCGGGCGACGCGCCCGTGCGCTATTACGATGTGTGGGGTTCGCGCGAGGCAAAATATCAGTTTCTGCGCGAGGCGGCGCTGGACTCCATCGAGTGGGTTCCGCTGAACCCGCGCGCGCCGATGTACCTTTTCGTGCTGCAGGACACCGCGCTGGAAGAGGAGTATCTGAAAGGCTGGCGCATTCCCGACATCTTTCCCGTGCATAGTGTGGGAATCGTGACGGCGCGCGACTCGCTGACCATCCACCGCACGCCTGAGGCGGTATGGCAGACGGTGTGTGAGTTCGTGCGCATGGACCCAGAAATAGCGCGGGAGCAATTTCGGCTGGGCAGAGATGTGCGCGACTGGTCAGTGGCGCGCGCCCAGCAAGACCTGCGCGACGCAGGGGTTCCCGACGAAAGCGCGAAGGCACATATCATCCCCATCCTCTATCGCCCCTACGATGTGCGGTATACCTTCTACACGGGCAAGTCGCGCGGTTTCCACTGCATGCCCCGCCCCGAAGTGATGCGCCACCTGCTTACGGGGGAGAATGTGGCGTTGATTACCACGCGCGGGCAGGCGCAACAGGAGCCTTACTGGAGTAAGGTGTTCATCACGAACATCCCTAACGAGGGGCATTTCGCAACAGATATAGCCTACACTTTTCCCGTTTACCTTTACGAAACCCAGCAGGGTCAGCAGTCCTCGCTTCTGTCTGATCTGGGGCATCGCGTAAACCTGCGTAAGGAGTTTCTGGAGGTGCTGAGGGGCGTGCTGGGCAGGTCGCCTGCGCCTGAGGCGGTGCTGGGCTATCTCTATGCGGTGTTGCACAGCCCCACCTATCGGACGCGCTACGCGGAGTTTCTCAAGCGCGACTTCCCGCGCGTGCCCCTGCCACCCGACGCCGCGACTTTTGACGCACTGGCGCAAATGGGCAACCAGTTGATAGACCTCCACCTGCTTCGCGACCCCAGCCTGCAAACGCCCACCTGCAAATATCCCGTCGGAGGCGACCACCGCGTGGAGCGTGTTGCCTACGACGCCGCCCGCCAGTGCGTGTGGATTAACGAGAAGCAATATTTCGAACCCGTGCCGCCCGAGGTGTGGGCGTTTCGGGTGGGCGGCTATCAGGTGTGTGAAAAATGGCTGCAGGAGCGCAAGGGCACGACGCTTTCGCTGGACGAGCGCATGACCTATCAGAAGCTGGTCACCGCCCTAGAGCGCACGCTGGCGCTGCAAAACGAGATTGACGCGCTGGTACATCAGGCGTGGGCGTGGTGAAGGGAAGGTTTTTTGCGCCTTGCCTGAGAGAGCGACGGCTGAACAGGGGGTCGCCGCGCCCCTACGCAGGCGGGTAGGGACGCGGTTCCCGCGTCCTGTTCTCGGAACCTCGCCATCTTTGCAACAGAGCCGCTGAAGCCGTTCCTACAAGACGAAGCCGACCTTCATCGGCTCCAGTAGCACGCGCATCTTGCGCGTGAACAGGGGCAGGATGCCCCTGCTACGAGAAGCCAGCGCAGGCTGGCTTTGTTCACTGGGAACGGGTTCACCTGCTCTGTCGCAAGGATAGGGGCATGAGCGCTCCGAGACCCCCTCCTGCAGGTTCCCCCTGCTCCGCAAGGGGAACCGAACCCTGCCCCACGCTGAGGCGTCCAGCCGCACGGGAGCCTCGTTTTCGGTTCCCCTCACGCAGTGGGGGGAACCGAAAGAAATGGGGGTCTACACATTCAACGACTCCAGCTTCTTTGCCTGCTCTTCAGCAATCAGGGCGTCAATAAAGGGCTGGATGTCGCCGTCCAGAATGCCTTCCAGATCGTGCAGGGTCAGCCCGATGCGGTGGTCTGTTACGCGGCGGTCGGGGAAGTTGTAGGTGCGAATCTTCTCGCTGCGTTCGCCCGTGCCAATCTGGGTGCGGCGCTGCTGGTCGCGTTCCTGACGGAGGCGTTCCTGCTCCATCTCGTAAAGGCGCGTGCGCAGGATTCGCATCGCCCGCTCGCGGTTCTGCAACTGGGAGCGCTCGTCCTGACAGGAGACTGTCAGCCCCGTCGGCTTGTGGATGATGCGCACGGCGGTCTCGTTTTTCTGCATATGCTGTCCGCCCGGACCAGAGGAGCGGAAGGTCTCGATAATCAAATCCTGCGGGTTAATCTGAATATCTACCTCTTCGGCTTCGGGCAGCACGGCAACGGTGGCGGTGGAGGTGTGGATGCGCCCCCCGCTTTCGGTAACGGGCACGCGCTGCACGCGATGCACGCCCGACTCGTGCTTGAGCTGGCTGTACGCGCCCTCACCCTGAATGCTGAACACGACATACTTATAGCCGCCTAAATCGCTCGGCTCGGCGTCCAGCACCTCGTATTTCCAACCCTTGCGCTCGGCGAAGCGGGTATACATGCGGAACAGGTCGGCGGCAAAGAGCGCCGCCTCCTCGCCCCCAGCGGCGGGGCGGATTTCGATAATCACATTCTTTTCGTCGTTGGGGTCGCGCGGCAGAAGCTTCAGTGTTAAAATGCGCCCATACTGCTCCAGTTGCTTGAGGGCGTTTTCGCGCTCCTCGCGGGCTAACTCCGTAAGATCGGGGTCATCGCTTTGCTCAATCAATTCTTCCGCCTCGCGGAGCGTTTTTTCTGCCTGACAGTAGCGGGCATAGAGTTCTTTAAGTTCGCTCAGCTCGGTGTGTTGTTTGCCAAGCCGCTGGAGCGCGCTGGGGTCTGAAAGCACCTCAGGGTCCGCCAGCTGCGCCTCAATCTCAGGTAGTTTCGCGAGGGTCTCCTCCAGTCGCGTGCGCAATTTTTCGGGAAGCATCGGCTGTAATTGTACCCGTCGCGGGAACTGGGGCAGCGCAGGGCAGGTATACTTACACAGGGACGGGAGCGATGGGAATCTGGGAATCGTTTCGTGTGGCGCTGGAGACCCTGCGGGCGCATAAGCTGCGCTCGCTGTTGACGATGCTGGGCGTGATTTTCGGGGTGATGGCGGTCGTGGTCATGGTGGCGATGATTGAAGGGGCGCGCGCCAGCGTCGTGCAGGAGTTCGAGAAACTCGGCTCGGATGTGATTATCGTCGCGTTTGACCCCACCGAGCGCATTCGCCGTGAAGAGCGCGGCGGCACCGTCGAAGGCTTGAAGATGACCGATCTGGAAGCCATCCGCGCCCTGCCCGAACTGCGAGTCGTTACAGCAGAGCGGGGGCTGGGGCAGAAAGAGGTGGTCTATCAGGGCGAAAAGCTCTCGGTAACCGTTACGGGCGTCGGCGAAAACTACCTGACCGTGCGGGCGCTGAACATTGCGCAGGGGCGTTTCTTTGAGCCATATGAGTTTGAGACGGGCGAAAAGGTGGCGGTGCTGGGCTATGAAACCGCGCAAAAACTGTTCGGCAAGCAGGACCCCATCGGCAAGGATATTTTGCTGGACGGCACGCAGGTACGGGTCATCGGCGTGCTGGAGAAGCGCGGGCGCACCTTCGGCGAGAATCAGGACGAGGTGGTCTACATTCCCCTCGCGGCGGCGCTCAAGCGCTGGGCGGGTGACGAGCAGCTGAGCGTGATTCTGGCGATGCCCCACTCGCGAGAGCAGACCCCGCAGGCGCTGGACGCCATCTGGGAGACGCTGATGCGCCTGCACAACAACCAGCCCGACTTCCGCGTGGATACGCTGGAAAGCGTTCTCAAAGCCATCTCGCGGGTGATTTCGATGTTTGGCGTGTTGCTGGGTGGGATTGCAGGGCTGGCGCTCCTGGTGGGCGGGATTGGGATTATGAACATCATGCTGGTGTCGGTCACCGAGCGCACGCGCGAGATCGGACTGCGCAAGGCGGTCGGGGCGCAGAAGTGGCATATCCTGGTGCAGTTTCTGATTGAGTCGGCGACGCTGGCGACGATTGGCGGGCTGATTGGCATGGCGCTGGGATGGGGCTTCGGCGAGGGCATTGAGTGGCTCACGCGCCAGTCGGAAGCGTTCGGCGAGAATGGGCTGAACTTTTATTTTCCGGTGTGGGCGGCGATGGGCGCGTTTCTGTTCTCGGCGTCGGTGGGCGTTGTGTTCGGCTTGTATCCTGCGTGGCGTGCGGCGAACCTGGACCCAATTGTCGCGTTGCGGTACGAGTAGGGGCAAAAAAGAACAGGGACTTTGCTGAACAGGACGCGGGAACCGCGTCCGCACGGACATCAGGAGGGGCGCGGTCGCCGCGCCCCTCGCGGCGAAATCTGCCATGCCACGAGGTGGAACGCCCCTCCGTGCGACAGAGCAGGCGCTATCGCCACTCCTCGCAATAGTTGGTGCGGGCGTAGCAGCGCAGGAGCATGCGTTCTGGCTCGTCGGGATGCGGACGGCTGGGCCACCCGTAGAAGCTCCGACGCTCCCCATACACCCGATGCCCCTGAATCTCCCAGTAGGGCGGCTGCTGACCGTCAATCGTGATACGGCGTGCCACCACCACGTTCACATCGCCGCGCCGATAGAAGTCGGGATTAAGGCGGGCAGGGTAGCCCTTCGCATGCCCATCCACAAACACGACCTGCACTCGCCCCTGATAGTGTTCCTCCTGACCGAAATAGACCCGCGGCGGTACTCGGCTTCGATGCCCGTGCACAGGGGTAATCAGGCTGTAGGGTTCAAAGCGTGTCCCATCAGCGGAGAGCAGGTTCCCATCAAACCAGAAGCCCGTCTCCGCAGGGTAGGGAATCTCGGCGAGCGCCACAGGCGGCACATCGGGGTAGGTGAAGCGGTTCACCATCAGGCACCAGTTAGGCATGAGCGCCACCGTGTGCGGTTCGCCTGCGCAGAGGGGCGTTACGATGGGGTCGGCGTCGCGCACGGCGGTCAGGTCGGTCGGCTGCGAGTTCGCGGGGCACAGGTAGACGGCGTTATGCTTCCCATAAGGCGCCACCACCCCCCAGACGGACCGCAAGCAGACCGTTTCCCCCGTTACGCGATAAAAGGCGAGCGGAAACTGCTCGTCATGGTCGCTCAGATACATCAGTGTTGCCGACGCCAGCTGGCGCAGGTTCGCCACACAGACACTGGCACGGGACTGGTGGCGTGCGCTCACAAAGGCGGGCATCAGCAGCGCCACCAGCACCGCAATCATCGCAATTACAATCAGCAACTCTATCAGTGTAAAGGCTCTGACTCGCATAGGCAACCCCCAATAGACAAAAGCCCACTCCCCGATGCGCAAAGGCATCACCGGTGAAGTGGGCTTTCGTTGGAATGATGAAAAAGCACCTGCCAATTATTGTGGGCGTTCTGCGCCGAATCTGGAGTCGGGGTGTCTATGGAAGTGGCGATGCGTTCGCGGTGTACTTGACCACCTCCACATCCCACCACACCACCAGCCCCTCCTGAACCATCTCGTCGACCACCGAAAGGAAATGCTCTATTTTCTCCTGAGAGTCCACAATCTCTATCACAATCGGCAGGTCTTCCGAGAGGCGCAGGATGTTGGCGGTGTGGATGCGGCTGTGAGCGCCGTAGCCTGCAATCCCGCGAATCACTGTGCCGCCTGCCAGCCCCATCTCCCGCGCTTTGAGCAGAATCGCCATATAGAGCGGTTGCCCGTGCCACTTATCCGATTCGCCGATATAGATTCGCAAAACACGCGCTTTCCCTGTGATTTTCATGGCTCTACGCCCCCAATCAGCCAGCGTGCGACTGCCACGCCCAGAGCGACCGCGATTAAGCCCAACACCAGACTGCCGAACAGGTTCAGAAATGCCTTAAGCCAGAGACCTTCCTGAATCAGGCGGAAACTCTCATACTCGTAGGTGGAGTAGGTGGTGAAGGCGCCGAGAAAGCCGACCGCCACCAGATGGCGCCACTCGGGCGCCCATGAGGAATGGAGCGCGAGCGTCATAAACAGTCCCAGCACGAAGGAGCCAGAGATGTTGATGAGCATCGTCTCGATAGGGAAGAGCAGCCCGAAACGGTTTGCCAGCCAGCCGCCCAGCCAGTAGCGCAGATTCGCGCCCAGAAAGCCGCCAAGGCCTACAATCAGCGCCGTTTTCCACATCTAACCGCCCTCTGGGGTTCGTGTGTTGCGAGGGAGGAAGACCCTGAAAGTGGTGCCCTTGCCGACGGCGGTGTCCACCTCGATGCGCCCGCCCATCTGTTCCACAATCCCCCACACTGCGGCTAACCCCATACCCGTGCCCTGTCCCACAGGCTTCGTAGTGAAGAACGGCTCGAAGATGTGGGGAAGGATCTCGGGGGGGATGCCCGAACCTGTGTCGGAGACCGCAAACACCACCCGATCAGGCGTCTCAGCGGAGCAATAGGCGCGAATTGTCAGCACGCCGCCTGTGGGCATCGCATCGCGCGCGTTCACCGCAAGGTTCAATAGAATCTGCGTAAGCTGATCCGGGTCGGCTCTTATCGAGCCGATATCAGGCTGGAATTCAACCACCATACGCACCGATTCGGGCACCAGTCGCTTGAGCAAATCCTGTACCTCTTCAAGCCATTCGGGCAGGGAGACCCATTGCGGCTGACTGACTTGTTTTCGGGCATAAGCCAGTAGCTGGCGCGTGAGCCCCGTTGCTCGAAAAGCGGCTTTCTGGATTCCTTCCAGATAGCGTCGGAGGGTCTCGTCGGTGGCGCGCTCCATCGCCAGCTCGGTGTACCCCAAAATGGCGGTCAGCAGGTTATTGAAATCGTGCGCCACCCCGCCCGCCAGCCGCCCGATGCTCTCCAGCCGATAGGCTTGCTCCAGCTCTTTCTGCAGGCGACGCAACTCGGTGATGTCAAT
>CAZQPV010000009.1:6253-20736 GCA_964595265.1 uncultured Fimbriimonadales bacterium | reverse complement strand
GCGGGGTTGCATTCCGCCAGGTAGCCGCGCGTGAGCATGAGTTCAATCTGTTCCTCTTCGGGCAGGTCTACAGGAATAGGTTCGGTGGCTTCGTAGCGCCAGATGCCTTCGCTGGCGAGCTGCATAAAGGTGCGGTAGCGCTGCTCGCTGGCTTCCAGTTCGCGCATCAGGCGGTTGCGCTCCGTGACATCGGTCAGGATAGCATGAATCACTTCGCGCCCCCGAAAACGGATGATGCTATAGTGCGCCTCTAACTCACGCACTTCGCCCGAAGCCGTGCGATGCAGTGCTGGCTCCGTGCCATAGCGGTTTTGCACAATGCGCTGGATGAGCTCAGGGGTCCAGCATTGGTCCTGAGCGCTCAGCTCCGCACAGCGTTTACCGACCAGTTCCTTCAGGGCATAGCCGTAGAAACGCGCCGCCGCGGGGTTCGCTGCCAGAATCGCGCCGGTTTCGATCTCCAGTAGTAACTGGGGCAGGGTGCTTTCGGTGAAGAGTTGCGCCCCCCACTCATGGACCTCCTGCGCATGCTCCAGCTCTGCCACGCGACGCTTGAGACGCTCAATCTCCAGAATGTAAGCATCTAACTCCGATCCTGACATGTTGGGAATCAGTTTACCCGCAAGTTATGGTTTTCCTGCTGGTCTGGGGCTAATGTTGAGAAACGGTTCCCCCGTGTGTGCAGGGGGAACCGCGACGGGGTGGTTAGATGAACAGGGTGGCTTTGGAGCGTACGGCGTCTCCCAGAAAAGTCGCCACGCCGCCGACCTCGATGCCGTCGATGAGCTCCTCTTTGCGGATGCCCATCACATCCATCGACATCTGGCAGGCGACGATGCGCACTCCCAGCTCGCGCGCCATCTGCGCCATCTCTTCAGGCTGGGGCACGCCCTGTTGCTTCATCATGGTGCGGAGCATTTTCGCGCCGACGCCGCCGAAGTTCATCTTAGAAACGCCCAGCCCACGCAGCCCGACAGGCGTCATCCAGCCCATCAGCTTCTGGAAGAGCGTCTTGCCCGCCGACTGACGCTTCTGGCGCAGCGCGGTCAGCCCCCAGAAGGTGAAGAACATCGAGACCTCCATCCCGCTGGCTGCCGCGCCCGAAGCAATCACAAACGCCGCCAGCACCTTATCCAGATCGCCCGAAAAGACCACCATCGAAAGGCGGTTGTCGGGCATCTGCGAGCGCAGCGCCTCCACCTGCGTCTGGAGCTGCTGAATCTGCTCCTGCAGGCGCGCCGTATCGGGCACGGTCATCTCCGAAACGACGCGCTCGTTGACGGCAACCCGTCCGTTTGTCATGCTCTCACCTCACTTCTTGCGTACATAGTGGACATAGACCGTTTTGCCGTCCATCTCAACCGTGTCCTGTGAGACCAGTTCCGCGTCGGCGACCATCTTGACCCAGCCCTGAAAGTCGTTCACCGAGCCGGGGTCCGTTGCCAGCACGCGCAGCACCTGACCCGACTGCAGATTCTGAAACGCTTTGCGGGCGTTCACTATCGGCATCGGGCACTGAAGCCCACGCGCGTCCACCTCAACATCATAGGTCATTTGAGTCATCGTTTTCTACCTCCTTGTTCAGGGTTTCGCTTTATTAGAGGCAGGCAGGGCGCAAAAGGATTCATGGGGTGCGCATAAGCGCCTCGATGGCGGCGCGTTGTTCGGGGGTTAATTCAGGAAGTGGCGGACGCACGGGGCTGAGCGGAAAGCCGTAGTGGGTCAGTGCGTATTTGAAGTTGGCAGGGGCAGGAAAGGCGTCAATCGCATCGGCGAACGCATCCACCAGTGCCTGCGTACCCTCGCAAACTTCTCCTGCACTAAAACGCGCCACAATTTGCACCAGCGGTTGAGGGCGCACATTCGCCAGCCCGCTGATCGTGCCCGCACCGCCTCCCTGAAGACACCTGAGCAGAAACTTCTCTTCACCCACCCACACGCGCAGGCGGGGCACATACCGCAGATATTGCTCCAGCTGGGCTAGGTCGCCCGAGCTGTCTTTGACGCCGATGAGATGGGGATAAGCGAGCAGGGCGTCGATCAGTGCAGGAGCAATCGGCACGCGCGTGCGTTGGGGAATGTTGTAGAGAATCACAGGGAGCGAAGTCGTCTCGAGAATCGCCCGAAAGTAGGCAATCAGCCCTTCCAGGGAGGCAGGGAAGTAAAAAGGAGGCGCTATCATCAGGGCATCGCAGCCGAGTTTCTGGGCTTTCTGACACAGAAACTGGGCTTCGGTGAGGCTACTGGTCAAGACGCCCGCGATTATCTGGAGTTTTCCGCGCCCCTGAACCCCCAGCTCGTAGAGGCGCACTTTTTCGGGTGCGCTCAGGGAAGCGCCCTCACCTGTGGAACCCGCGACCACGACGCCGTTCACCCCCGCCGCCTCCTGAAACGCCAGCAAGCGCAAGAACAGCCCTGCCTCCACCGCGCCCCCCTCAGTGAAGGGAGTCAGAATCGCTGTGTAGACGCCTCGCTCAGGGAACATGGCTCAGAAAGGGAAACGGGGACGCGCACGCATGAAGTTGAACAGCCCCAGCCAGAACTCCTTGCGAGCAATTTCTTCCTTATGCTCCGCTTCGATTTTTGCCAGCTCCACCTGCGCTTTCGCTTCGGGCGGAATCTCCATCGCTTTGGCGTCGCGCAGAACTTGTTCCATCTTTTCCAGCTCGCCGTTATCCACCCATGTGCCTCCGCATTTGTCGCATGCATCCAGCACGATTGGCGAGGTATAGAGGTAGTTATACCGATAGAGCGGCTCCCGACACACGGGGCAGAGCCGCTCCCAGGGCGGATCGTGGCGCTCCACAACAGGCTGATACTGGTGGTCAATCCGCGGCAGGATTTCAGGGTCTAGGTTGTGCAGGCGTGTCAACTCGTCGGCGTCGAACCAGATACCCGCGCAAGTGGGACAGACATCAATCGTCACGCCCAGGTGCGTTTGAGGTACCAGCGCCACCTGACAAACGGGGCAGAGTCGTTCTCTCATTGCGTTTTCCCCTCCTCTGCAGGGTGTCCTTTCAGCTCCAGTGTGGTGTGTGCCTGAAGGCTGCCCGCAGACATGAGTAGTTTACCATGAATTGCACGCGTCCATTTGCGCTTGGTGTCCAGATAGACCGTCACCTCGCCCTGAATCTGAGGCAAAGAGTCGGGCAGTGGCTCTGCGCGGGCGACGATTTTATAGCACGGAACGCCCTCCACTTTCTCCGATCCTGTGAGACGGCACAGGTAGCGGGTCTTCATACTGCCCAGGGTGTGCAGTTTTTCCCACTGCTCGCCGACGCGAACGGCGCGGTGCGGGTAGGCGTAGGGCACGCTGGTGAGCAGCACGGCAGTGTTCTCCAGCGGGATTTCCTCCCCTTCGGGCGTGAAGCGCAGGCGCATGCGTTCGCGTAGCTCTCCAAAGGGGAGCATATACTCCCGCAGCGCTCGAATATCTTCGGGGTCGCCCGCTATCGTGCGCTCCACAATCGCGCTTCCGTCGGGCTGAACCACTTTTACCGTGTCGATGATATGGAGCTCCAGCTGGGCGCTCTGGTCTTTAAGCTGGAAGGTTTGCACAAGGGTATAGCGCCACTGCTCGCCAGGGCGCATCTGGCGCGTGATGGCAACAGGGCGCCCACAGAAGTTGGGAACAATTATAAGGTAAATCGCAGCGCCCAGCAGCAGCACTCCCACAACAAGGCGCCAGTTGCGCTTGAACCAGCCCGCCATCCCCATGAGTGTACCTGACTATCCGGTTTCCAGCACTTCGAGGGTGATGTGGTTGTTGGTGTAGATACAGAGCTGGCTGGCGATTCGGAGCGCCTCTTCGGCGATTTCGCGGGCGGAGAGGGTGGTGTGTCGGAGCAACGCCTGCGCTGCCGCCTGTGCATATGCCCCCCCTGAGCCGATGCCAATCGCATCTTCATCGGGTTCCAGCACATTCCCGTCGCCTGCCACCACCAGCATGGTCTCTTTGTCTGCCACCACCATGAGGGCGTTCAGCTGGCGCAGGATGCGGTCGGTGCGCCAATCTTTGGCGAACTCGACGGCGGCACGGCGCAGGTTGCCCCCTGTGGCTTCCAGCTTGGCTTCAAAGCGGTCCAGCAGTGCCTGCGCATCCGCCGCCGCACCCGCGATTCCCGCCAGCACGCGGTTATGATAGAGCCAGCGCACTTTGCGGGCGGTGTGCTTAATCACCACCTCGCCCATAGTAATCTGACCGTCGGAAGCGAACGCAATCTGATTCCCGCGCCGAACCGCTAAAACGGTTGTGCCGTGCATCGTCTATACTCCTGTATGCCCGAAGCCTCCCTCCCCGCGCTCGGTGGGGGGGAGGCTTTCTTCAATGTGCCACTCAATCCGGGCGACAGGCGCAACCACCATCTGGGCAATTCGGTCGCCGCGCCGAATGGTGAACGGTTCCTGACCCCAGTTAATCAGGATCACCGCAATCTCGCCCCGATAGTCGCTATCGATGGTGCCAGGGCTGTTGACCATGCCGATTCCATGCTTGAGTGCCAGCCCGCTTCGGGGGCGAATCTGGGCTTCGTAGCCGGGGGGCAGGGCAATGCGGATGCCGGTGGGAATGAGCGCGCGCTCGCCAGGTTGGAGCGTGAGAGGTTCCCGAATATTCGCATAGAGATCAACCCCCGCCGAGCCTTCGGTCTGATAGCTCGGCAGGGGCAGATCCAGCGCAGAGGGATCGCGCCAGAGAGAGACACGCACCCGACTCATTTCTCGACCTGCTCTTTGCCTTCCTTGACCGCAGGCGGCACTTTCGGCAGGCGCACATAGAAGGTGGAGCCGACGCCGACCTCGCTCTCCACCCAGATTTGCCCGCCATGAACGACCTCCACCAGGTGTTTGACCAGATACAAGCCCAGCCCTGTACCGTACTGCTTGCGGGTGTCGGTGTTGTCCACGCGGTGGAACTTCTCGAACACCTTGGTCAGGTGTTCCTTGGGGATGCCCATCCCCTGGTCAGACACATAGAAGATGATGTGGTCGGGGTCTTCTTCCCACGCCTTGACGCGGATTTCGCCCCCGTTCGGCGAGTACTTGATGGCGTTGCTGAGCAGGTTGGTCAGAATCTGGTCTACCTTGTCTTCGTCGGCGATAATCTTGGGCAGGTCGGGGGGCACATCGTGGATAATTGTGTGCTTGTTGGTCGCCTGACGCTGAATCATGACCACCTTCTGGGAGAGGCGGTAGAAGTCCACTTCCTTGAACACGGGTTTGAGCGACTCGCCTGCCTCGATTCGAGCGATATTCAGCAGGTCGTTAATCAGGCGCGTCAGGCGGTCGGTTTCCTGGTCAATGATGGAGTAGAATTCGCGACGCTCTTCGGGCGAGAAGGCATCTTCAGAGTCCATCAGCAGGGTAGAGATGAAGCCTTTGATGGCGGTGAGGGGCGTGCGCAGCTCGTGCGAGACCGTTGCCACGAACGCCGACTTCATGCGCTCGAGGTTGCGGATGTCGGTGATGTCGTTGAAAATCATCACCGTGCCCATCGGCTTCTGGTCTTCGCCGCGCACAATCGCGTTCTGCACCTGATAGATATGCTCCTTATTGTCGAAGTGAACTGTGATTTCCACCAGTTCGCCCTCTTTCTCTTCTTCCAGCGCCTGGCGGATCATGTTGCGAATTACATCAATAGAGATAACCTCCTGATAGGGCTTGCCCAGCACATCGGGACCCAGCCCGAAGACGCGGCGCGCGGCGGCGTTCATCTGGTTGATACGCCCGTTCTGGTTGACCAGCAGCAGTCCCGCGCGCAGGCTTTCGATGGTGTGCACCAGCTCCTCTTTCTCTTCGAGGATCGCTTGATAGAGTCGCATGCCGGCAATCACGGCGGCGGCGTTGCGCGACATGCGCTCCAGCAAGCGCACATCCTCGTCGATAAAGTGTCCGCCGCGCTGCTTGTTGAAGGCGTGAAGCACGCCAATCGTCTGGCGGTCAATCACGCGGTTTTCCTCATCGCGTTTTTCCAGCACAAGCGGCACGCACACCAGATTGCGCACATGGAGCATCGCCACCAGCTCTTTGGTAGTGCGGGGGTCGCTGATGGCATCGTGGACGATAATCGGTTTGCCTTCGCGGAAAACCTCGCCCGAGACGCCCTGCGTGGCGCGCACGCGGAGCATTTTGATTTCGTCGTCGGTCAGCCCGAAAGCAGGCGGATAGGCGCGCAGTTCGCCCTCTTCTGGGTCATAAAGCATGAAGACGACTTTTTCTGCCTGCACAATCGCGCCAATCTGGCGTACCAGGCGTTTAAGGGTCGCTTCATAGTTGGCGGGGTTCGCCACTTCTGCCGCCACCACTTCTGGCGTGCCCGAAGCCGATCCCTTGGCGCCGTTTTTGGATTGCGCCTCCAGCTCGCGCAGACGCTCCAGAGTGCGCTCGTATTCCGTTTTAACCTGGTTGTATTGCTTCAGTAACTCCCGATAGGCTTGTTCCCAGTTCATGGTTTCTCCTCACAAACTCGATAAGTGCTTTGTACGCCCGCATTAGGGGCATTCCTTAAGTAGATTATAGCACATCGAAGGTTCCCAGAGTCTCTGATAAAATCCTCAGCCTTTAGACGGTTCGGCGTCGGCTTTGTCCTGCAGGAACGGGCGCATCAGTTCTATCGGAATGGGGAACACAATTGTAGAGTTGTGCTCTGTCGCGATTTCGGCTAAGGTTTGCAGATAGCGCAGTTGCAGAGCAGAGGGTTGCTGGGCAATCATGTTGGCAGCCTGCACCAGTTTCTCTGCCGCCTGAAACTCGCCTTCGGCGGCAATCACTTTGGCGCGGCGTTCGCGCTCGCTTTCTGCCTGCCGTGCCAGCGCCCGTTTCATCTCCTCCGGCAAAATCACATCCCGAATCTCCACGCTGGTTACCTTGACGCCAAACGCCTCGGTCTGCTCATCGATAATCGTCTGGAGCTGCTGGTTGATGCGGTCGCGCCGTGCCAGCAGGTCGTCCAGCTCTACCTGACCGATCACACTGCGCAGGGTCGTCTGCGCAATCAGGCTCGCCGTCTGAATGTAGTCAGTAATCTGCACCACCGCATCTTTGGGTTCCATCACCTTAAACAGCACCACCGCGTCCACGCTCACCGACACATTATCGCGGGTGATGGCTTCCTGACGGGGCACATTCATCGTGACGATGCGGGTATCCACAATTCGCGCTGTGTCGATGATAGGGATCAGGAAGATAATGCCCGGTCCTTTGACCGCCTGAAAGCGTCCCAGTCGCAGCACCACCGCCCGCTCCCATTCGGGCAGGACCCGAAGCGACGCTCGTAATATCACAATCAGAAAGATGATGACCGTGAGCCCCGCCACAGTCTGCGGGTTCTGCAAGAAGTCTTCCATAGGAACCTCCCTGAGAGTAGTATACCTGCTCAGTTCCCCAAATCCGATGGGGGTTTCATGCGTCCCAGAAAACCCATGAGCGCAATCACGGTGAGCAGGTAGGGGAGCATCAGCAGCAGGTCCGTGGGGAGTTGCACGCCGAACAGGGGCTGCCCCTGCAGGCGCATCTGGAGCGCCTCGAAGAATCCGAAGGCGAACGCTGCCAGCGCCGCGCCAATTGGATGCCACCGCCCGAAAATCAGCGCCGCCAGCGCGATAAACCCGCGCCCCGCGCTCATGTTCTCGCGGAACTGGTCGGCGGACGCCAGCGTCAGAAACGCGCCCGCCATCCCCGCAAACGCGCCCGACAACAACACACCCAGATAGCGCAGGCGCTTCACAGGCACGCCCATCGTGCGCGCCTTGACCGAATCGTTACCCACCGCGTACACCCGCAAACCCCAGCGCGTGGTGCGCAGCAGATACCAGAGCGCTATCGGCAGCACAAACGCGAACACCACCAGCCAGGTCTGGTCGGTCAGGAGCGCGCCCAGAATCGGCACTTCGCTCAGCCAGCCCACCCGAATCGGGGTAAAGCCCTGCACTACCGAAGACTTGCCCTGTTCCTCCAGCGGCACGATAATCTGGCGGAACAGGTAGGTGCTTAAGCCCAGCGCGAGCAGGTTGATGGCGACCCCGCTCACGATGTGATCCGTGCGCAGCTCCTGTGTAGCGACGGCGTGAATCAGGGCAAAGACCAACCCCACCAGAATCGCACACGCCAGCCCGATCCAGGGGGAACCCGTGAAGAGCGCACCTAACGCGCCCGCGAACGCCCCCATCAGGATTTTGCCCTCCAGACCAATATTGACCACACCGACGCGCTCGCTCATCAGCCCGCCCAGCGCCGCCAGAATCAGGGGCGTGGACTGGCGCATCGCAGTGTTAATCAACTGCAGGTCAAACACTTCGCCCATTTATGAACCCTCCACACGCTGTTTGCGCAGATAGACCGCCGCCACATAGAGAATCAGCACCGCCTGCACAATCACGGCGATCTCTTTGGGCGCGCCCGTTTCGCTGTGCAGGTTGTAGGTGCCGCTGCGGAGCGCGCTCATGACCCATGCGGAGAGCAGAATTAGCAGGGGGTTGTTCGCGCCCAGCAGGGCGACAGCGATCCCGTCAAAGCCGTAATCGGTGGGGAAACCCTCAAAGAAGCGTCCTGAAGCGCCGCACACCTCGATGGCGCCTGCCAGCCCTGCGAACGCGCCTGCCAGCAGCATCGACTCCATCATGCGTCGGCGTGTGGGCGCGCCGCCTGCTTCCGCCGCGTCGCGGTTTGCGCCCGTCGCCCGCAGCTCGTAGCCCCACACCGTGCGATACAGCACCAGCCAGAAGCCGAGCGCTATTGCTATTGCCAGCACGAAGCCCCATGAGGTGGAAAGGAACGCGCCCAGGGGTGCCAGCTGCGCCGTTTCCAGCACGGGTGCCGTCTGCGGCGCGTCGCCTGCGGGGTCTTTCAGATACTCTATCACCAGCCAGTGGGTGAGATAGAGCGCGATGTAGTTGAACATGATGGTGGAAATCACCTCGTGAGCGCCGCGCCAGACTTTCAGCAGGGCTGGCACCAACCCCCAGAGCGCGCCTGCCAGCGCGCCCGCGCCGAGCGTCAGCGGCAAATGAAACGGCGCAGGGATGCCCTGCTGCACGCCCACCCACGAGGCAACCATCGCGCCCATCAGCAGTTGCCCCGCCGCGCCGATATTGAAAAGCCCCGCCTGCAACGCGACCGCTACCGACAGCCCTGTCAGCAGCACAAGGGTCATGTCGTGAAGCACGCTGTCCCACGCATCGAGGGGCGTGAGCGTCTCTGAGGGCGGCCAGCCCAGCGCACCCTGCAGGATTTTGACATAGCCGACACTCAGAGGCTGTCCAGAGAGCGCTATCAGAAGGCTCAGCACGCCCAGCACAATCAGCGCACCCAGCACTGCCTGCCATAGCCACTTGCGATCCATCGGTTCCTGCCGACGATTCGACAGGCGGGCGCGTTCTCCTGTCAGCGCGGGAGGCGTACCCGAATCTCGTACACCCGCTGCTTGCCGCTATAGCCGCCAATGAATGCCAGTGTGCCCACGGTCGCCTGGGGGTTCGGGTCGCGCGCCCAGAGGATGGACTTGCCATCAAAGAGCGCCCACACCCAGCCGTGGCGCCGGGAGAGCTGGAGCGTGTGAACCCCAGGCGTCATGCGCACCTCGCTGTCGCCGACCTCCATTCCGAACAGGCGCAGGCGCGTGCGAGTGTTCATGTAGCCGCCCACAAACACAATATAATCCCGCCCTGCGTTCATCTCCGTAGTGGTGGGCAGAAACGCGCCCAACACACCGTCCTGCTGCGCCTCAAACCGCACCCAGAGGTCAAACTCGATAGCGTTGAGGTCGGGTATTCGCAGGTGCGATTCCTCGTGCCCGTCGTAAGCCCATGCGTTGTCTTCAACACGCCAGCCCGTGCCCACCACCAACCCGTTTGCATGCGGGGGGGTAAAGCGCATGGTAGCCGCTTCCGCGCTCAGCTCGGTGGGCGCGTCGCCTGGAGGCGGCAACACGCCGATAGGCTCCATCATACGGCAGTAGAAAAGGTCATATGGCTCATACACCGAATAGCCCGTGCCCGACTCGGTATAGAGGTCTATGGAAACCCCCACCTCGCGCCCGCCGCCCATCCAGAACCATGGGCTGTTGCCCCCGTTGGGCACGCAGATTTCCACGACGGCGCTCCCGTCGGGCTGGCGTGAGGCTTTCCATTGCAAGCCCTCGGCTTTGCCTGCTGCGACGCGCACGGTGGGAGGCTCGCCGTTGCGGATGTCCAGCCAGAAGGTACCCTCGCCCGAAAAGATACCCTTGCCCTCGCCATCATAGCCGATGTGCAGATGCGCCCACTCGCCGCTTACGAGGAACAGAGCGTAATAGGCGTCTCCGTCGTGGGCGTGCTTGAAAATCAGTCGGCGCCCGTCCGGATTCAGCTCGCCTGCGGGCGGGATGGCGTCCCAATCGTGGCTGTCGCCGTCTACCTGCACACGCATGTAGGGGATGAGCGGCGTCCACGGGTAGAGGGGGTAAGGGTCTCCATTGTCAGGAATACCGTCGCCATCGCTGTCGGGATGGCGCGGGTTGGGGCGTTTAGACTGAAATGCGGGCTTAACAAAAGTGTTCTGGAGCGGGGCAGGCGCCCAGGTGCTGAGCATCGCTTTCTGGAGGTCGTTCATTAAGCCGTCGGTTCTGGGTTTGCCAGGGTCTGAGCCGAAGCGTTTCTCGTCTAAAGGCAGTCGCGGGTCGTCGTCAGGGAAGCCGTCGGCGTCGGCGTCGCGCACCGTGATGGCTTCGCCGAAATAGAAGCGGAGCCACTGCACATCGGTGAGCGTACGGTCCCAGTACGCCATCACATTCCAGTGTTCGCCGTGGCGTCCAGCGGTGTTCCAGGCGTTCTGGCTGATGGAGCCGTCGGGATTGGTGCGCCGATAGCGCGGTTCGGGGTGATTGAATACGATTCGCTCGTCTTCGCGGTTTGCCAGCGAAAACGCCCCGTAAGATTCCATCTGGTGGTGGAACTCGTGGGTGGCGAGCCATGCGGTGTCGCCCCCACCAAGGAACTGGCTCCGCGCGGGGATTCCGTCGGGGAAACCGTCCACACCGAGCGTACCGCCGCCGCTGTTGTAGAACTCCCATTGGCGGCTCTGGGGGTTCCAGCGGCGCGGGAACGCCTGCTCGATCTGCCCAGCGTAAGGTTGCTCTTCATAGACAGGCTCCAGATTCGTGCGGGTGTGGTCTTTTGTGTCCAGAATGGTGAAGGCGCCGCCTCCTGGCGGGGCGAAATCCACACCGGCATACGCGCGGCTGAGCGGGAGTCCTTTATAGAAGCCCTGCGCGTTTTCTGGTTCGGGTCCCCAGCGCTGCCAGCGGTCGTCGACGAAGATGTGGAAATCCACCCACAGGCGCATGCCCGAATTGACCCAGAAGTAGCGGGCGGCGATGGCGTATTCTTCTTTGATGCGGGCAATCTGTTGCGGCGTGAGGGCAGGGGGCGGCGGGGCAGGATTGGCGGGGTCCGCATACGCCGATTGCACATTCACCACATTCGGCATAATCAACACCTTGACGGGCAGGCGAATAATCGTTTTGTAGCCCTGGGGGGCAAGCGTGGCGAAGGCGTATTCCCGCCGCCACGGCGGGTTGGCGCCCCAGCGGCGCTCTTCGGCGGTGGGGCGGTAGGCGGGGTCGTAAACCCGATAGTAATAGCGCGTGCCCGGTTTCAACCCCGTGATGCGGATGCGGTGATAGAGGTGTTTGCCAGGCGCACCGCGCACTTCACGCACGGTTGGCGCGCTCCAGAGGTCTTTTTTGAGGTTCGGCGGACGCCACGCGGTGGCGGGCAGGTTGCTCTCGCGCAGCTGCACGCGCGTTTCGCAGGGCGCGGCAGTGTAATATTGCAACACGGCGTAGTCGCGTCCCAGTTCCATCACGGGGCGTGTCGGGTCATAAAGCGGGGGCGTGTCGGCGCGGGGAGACGCCCAGACGCTCAGCAGCGAAAAACCAATCCCCACCTGACAAAGGAGAAGCGTTCTGAATCCGTGCATATGAGCTTTGTTAGACAAGCGGAGCCTATCTCCTGCTCGTGTGATAGAAGCAGCTTCAGCCGTCTGGCGGAAATACTCCCCGATTCCGCATCTTGCTCGTTTTCGTAAGCAGTCCTTGAACTCCCCAAAGCCAAGAAGTCCTGAGTTTCGCAGTTCACACCCTAAAAACTATCATTTTTACGGGGTCGATTCCGTGCGGAACTGAGTTATACTCTTTATGCGGACTTTGAAAGGAGCGAGTTCTGCCCTTTTCCGCCTCAAGGCTGTCCGTTTTCGGGCAGTTTTGGAGTCATTAACAATAGGAGGTTAGAGCGATGACACGGCAGATAGCAGTTCTGGGTTTGTTCAGCGCGTTAGCGCTGTCGGCATTCGCGAATGTGCTCGATTACGATAACGACCCTGGCAGCGGGTATCAGTACTACTATCCAGGAGGCGCCAATCTCCTCGTGCTGGATGACATTACGCGCGCCTCGATCCTACCCGTAAAACAGATTAATGTGCTGGTTTTCAACGGTTCTGGAGCCGCCCAGAATATCGATGTGGTTGTCTACGATGCAGACCCCATTTCGGGCGCCGTGGGCAACCTGCTCGCCACGGCAAGCTTCACGGGCGTGCCTACAGGTTTTGTGCAACTGCAGGTTGCAGGCGGTCCTAGTTTCCTGTTAGGCGTGCAGGACCTGTGGATCGGCGTGCGCGCTGCTTCAGCCAACTTCGGCATGGTGTTGTCGCCGAACCCAAATCCCACGATTGGCTCCAGCCAGGATGTGTTTGCCTGGGACCAGAACGGAGACGGCGTGATCGCGAACAATGAGTATTTCTATTTTGGCGGTAACCCCGTTGCCAACTTTGCGATTCAGGTTCTCGTGCCAGAACCTGCCAGCATGATTGCGCTGGGTACGGGCTTGGCGAGCCTGCTGGCGCTGCGCCGCCGCAAGCGCTAAGCGCACGTCGGAGTAGAACTGGAACCGCCCCTGCAAGCAAAGCAGGGGCGCTTTTGCTTTATCGGGTACAATACCCGCTTACTGTGAAGGTATCGCCAGCGTTCTGGGCTTTGGTGGTGATGGCGGGCTTCGCAGAGTTGGGGTATGTAACGCTCAACATCTCGGCGATGCCCGTCTATTTACGGGAGGTGGTGGGTCTGGGGGAATCCACCATCACGGCGGTCGGCTCGGTGTTCCTGCTGACGGAGGCGTTGTTTCGTGCGCCGATGGGGATGCTCAGCGATCGGTTCGGGCGCCGACGGCTGATGATGCTGGGTCCTTTCGTCACGGTAGGCACGGCGCTAGCGACGCTGGTTGCGAATCATCCGATTCATTTTTTATTACTGCGTGCGCTGGATGGGCTGGGCGCGGCGATGCTCTGGCCCGCTGCCTATGCCGCAATTGGCGACACCGTGCCCGCCGAACGCCGCGGGTGGGCGATGAGCTTTTTGAACATGACCTATATGTCGGGGGTGGCGCTGGGACCGTTAGCAGGCGGGCTGGCAAACGACCTCACAGGTACAAAACGCGCCTCGTTTTATCTCGTCGCCTGCCTGTTCGCGCTGGCGACCCTGATTGTGTGGCGGTTCTACCCGCATGATGGCAAAACAAACCCCCATCCGCAGCCGCACGCCGAAGCGGGGGAGAGCAGTTTCTCGCTTCGGGCGTTCTGGAGCGCCATCCGTCGGGCGCCAGGGCATATGTTGCTGGCGTTTGTGGTGTTTTTCGGCATGGGGCTGATTATGCTGCTGGTGAAGCTCTATGCGATGGACGAGTTTCAGATTAGCGAGACCGTTTTTGGGCTGGGGCTGGTGTTGCCCGCGCTGTTGATTGCAGGCTTGAGCGTGCCGCTGGGCAGGCTGAGCGACCGCATCGGGCGCGTGCGGAGCATTCGGCTAGGGCTGATGAGCGCGGCGCTGGTGTTGTGGACGGTGGTGCTGCCGGGCAAACCCCCGATTCTGCTGGTGTTGCTGGCAACGGGCGTGGGGGCGCTGAGCTTTGTGCTGACCTTCGCGGCGTGGATGGCGGAACTGAGCGAGATAGACCCCGAACGGCGCGGGGTGATTCTGGGTGCGGCGGGCACGGCGCAGGGGTTGGGCAGTATTCTGGGTGCGCTGCTGGGTGGCGTGCTGTATGAGCATGCTCGGATAACCCTGGGTGAGTGGGTCATTCCTGCCCATCGCACGCCGTTTATCGGATGCGCCCTGATGCTGACGCTGGGCAGCCTGCTGAGCTGGTGGGTGCTACACCCGCGTGAAGCGAAAAGAAAAATCGGGGTCTCATGAAACCGTGCTGAGGGGTATACTATCGCCTGCATGGAACGCACAATAGACGCGCTGATGCAGGAGGCGATAGAGCAGAAGATTTTCCCAGGCGCGGTCTGCGCCGTGCTAATGGGCGGGCGCGTCCGATTTCAGGGCGCATGGGGGCAGCCCCATCCGAAAGCCAAAGCGCCCACCAGCGCTAGCACTGTTTACGATTTAGCCTCGCTGACCAAGCCGATTGCGACCACCACCTTAAGCCTGCTGGCAATCGAAGAGGGGCGCTTCA
>CAZQPV010000009.1:0-6153 GCA_964595265.1 uncultured Fimbriimonadales bacterium | reverse complement strand
TGTTCGGCTCGCTGGACGACCTGATTCGTTTCGCCCGGATGATTCTCAACGGGGGACGCCCCCTGCTTTCGTACTATTCTGTGCAGGCGTTTTTGACGCCCTATCCAGTGGACTCTTCCCAGAAGCCGCCGATGCACACGCTGGGGTTGTTTGCGCACCCGAATCCGCTGCTGCCGCGCGGCGACCTGTTCCCCACACGCTGTGTGGGGCATTCGGGCTTCACGGGCACGCTGATTCTGTGTGACCCGCAGGTAGAGATGGCGGTGATTTTCCTCAGCAACCATGTTTATTTCAGCCGCGAGAAGGAGGCGTATCTGGACTATCGGCGTCGGCTGCTGAACATGCTGGCGGCGCAGGTCGGCGGCGTGTGATTATAGCAGTGTGGTGTTCCACCAGACCTTCAGCTGCTGAAAGAGCGCCCGTACCTGTTCTTCGGTGAGTTCCAGAGGAGTTTGCGCCGCCACCTCGCGCGGGATTTCGGCGGAGAAGACGGCATTATCGCCCCCTGTGCTGGAAGGGACGAGTACCGTAACGACTACACCTGGGGCACTGGGGACTTGCTCGAGGAAGGCGCGCGCGGCTGCCAGCGCTTCTTGCATAATTCGAGGTTCCGTTAGCGCGCCCCCCTGCAGGCGAATGCGCATCTGCCAGCGCTGGGTTAGCACATCGAAGGTACACCATACGGGCAACCCATTAAGCTGCTGACTGGTTACTCGCGCCAGCCGCGCTTCCCCTTCGCTCATGCCTGTGGCGAGGTTCCCAGTTTCCACAGGCGGTGGGGGCACGGTAGCGGGCGGCGGAGGGGATGCGGGCTGTGAAGAGCGCGACGCTATTGTGCTTTCGACGGGTTTGGGCAATTCGGGCGTTTCGGTGTGCTGTTGCGCCTGCTGCAGGTTCCATCGCAAGCCTGCCACAAACGCCGAGACAATCAGAATGAGCGCCAGCAAGGAAAACAGCCCATAGACCCACACTTTCGGCGTGGGCGCGCGCCCTGCCTGCGGCGTATCGGGCAACTCCACAGGCGGTGGGGGCGCAATCTGGGCGGCGCGCAAACTGCGCAGATTCATCAACTTCGCGCTGTAGACGGCGTTGTTCGGCGCCAGCTCTACCAGCAGCTCGTACCACTGGATGGCGTCGTCCAGCTTGCCCTGATCGGCGTAAATATCGCCCAGTAGCGCATGCGCCGTCTCGTTGCTGGGAAAGCGGCGGAGGATACCCAGACAAATCTCTATCGCCTGCTCGTATTCGCCCTTCATGCGCAGAAGGTTCGCGCGCGCGATTTCGGGGTAGACCTCGCGGTCGGAGCCTTCCGCATAGAGGCTGTCAGTCGTATCTTCCCGAATGCGTGCGCCGCACTCCAGACAGAACACGCTCGTGTCTGGAATCTCGGCGAAACATTTCGGGCAAACCGTCATCTTCTGAACCTCCCGAACCATACCCTCATTATCGGCAGACATGGCGTTTTCGGTAGACTCCCCGCTGGAGCCGCTGGATTATACCTCATCAGGTACACTATTCTCTATGAAACGCGGGCTAATGCTGGGATTAATCGCGCTCTGCTGGGGGCTGGCGTTTGCGGACCGCCCCACATGGATGAATAGCGCCGAAACGATTACGCCGACCGACCTGCGCGCCCATCTGGAGTTTATCGCCTCCGATGCGCTGGAGGGACGCGACACGCCCTCGCGTGGGCTGGAACTGGCGGGTATGTATATCGTTTCTCACCTGAAACGCTGGGGACTGAAACCGGCAGGCGAGAACGGGACTTACTACCAGACGATGACCTACCAGACCGCCACAGTGCAAACCGCCGAGAGCCGTATCGAGATAGGGGGGCGCGCCTTCCGCTACGGTGAGGGGTTCGTCGCGCGCGCTGTGCCCCTGAACACCA
Organism: uncultured Fimbriimonadales bacterium; assembly: GCA_964595265.1. Lineage (GTDB taxonomy): Bacteria > Armatimonadota > Fimbriimonadia > Fimbriimonadales > GBS-DC > LDYB01. Next base: position 4,262 of record CAZQPV010000009.1, on the reverse strand, counting down.
CTGCACGGCTGGTTTATGTCGGCAACGGCTGGTCTAATCCCAGCAAGGGGATTGACCCCTACGAAGGACTGGATTTACAAGACGCGATTATGGTGGTGCTTGGGGGCTATCCGAAGCCGGTGCAGGAGCTGGGGCTTGAGAAAGCGCGTGAAGCGGGCTGGGTCAGCCCCGAAGAAAACGCGCTCAAGCACGGCGCGGTCGCCGTCCTCCGAATAGACCCCACCGACATGGAGCGCATCGATCGGCTGGCGCGCTTCTGGAGCCAGCGCCGCGCAATCGTGGAACTGGAAGCGAACACGCCTTCAGTGCCCCTGATTGTGCCGTCGCGGGAACTGCTGGACCATATTTTTGCAGGCGAGGCGCACTCGGCGGAGGAGATTCTCCAGCGTGCGGAGATGGACGACCCTGTGCCTCCCTTCGCCCTCGGTCAGCGCAAGCGACTGAGCGTCAAGCTGGAAGTGCAGACCACGACCGCCACCGCACGCAGTGTGATTGCCTATGTGGAAGGCTCGGACCCTGTGCTGAAGCACGAGTTTGTCTCGATTGGAGCGCACCTGGACCATGTGGGCGTCGGGCGCCCTGATTCGCGGGGCGACACGATTTATAACGGTGCGGACGACAACGGCTCAGGTTCCGTCGCTCTGCTGGAGCTTGCCGAGGCGCTCGCCACAGGGCCCCGACCCAAACGCTCGGTACTGTTCCTCTGGTATGCAGGAGAAGAGAAGGGCTTGCTCGGCTCGCGGCTCTTCACCGAGCGCCCCACCGTGCCCCTGGAGAACATCATCGTGAACATCAACATCGATATGATTGGGCGGAGCCGACAGCCCAGCGACACGAACCCGCGCAACAAAGACCTGTCGGCGCCCGACGAGGTGTTCGTGATTGGTCCCCGCGTCGCCAGCCCCGACCTCGGCAAGGTGTTGGAACGGGTCAACAGCCAGTATCTGAACCTCAAGCTGAACCCGATGTACGACGACAAGAATCACCCGGAGCAGCTCTATTATCGAAGCGACCATGTGAACTTCGTGCGCAAGGGGATACCCGCCATCTTCTTCTTCACAGGCTTACACGAGGATTATCATCGCCCTTCGGATCACCCGGATAAGATAGACTACGAGAAGATGGCGCGCGTTGCCCGTACTATCTTTGGACTCCTATGGGAGCTGGCGGACTCGTCCGAGAAGCCAGCGCGGGTGAGCCTATGAACGAGTGGAAGGTAGAGGTTGCAGGTGAAGCGCTCCAGCAGGCGCTGGAGCGGTTGCATATCCCATTTAATGCTGGGGCGTTTCGCTGGCAGGGTTTGATAGCGCGCGAGTATAAAGAGCATGCAGGTACAGAGCGCGGGATGGGCTGGTGTCGGATTGTGCGCTTTGACTTGGGACGCCCGCCTATTGTGCCCGCCCAGTTTGCTTTGCGCTACTTTGAAATTGGACCGGGCGGCTACTCCAGCCTTGAGAAGCACACGCATATTCATCTGGTGGTGGCGGTTCGGGGCAGGGGCAAGGCGCTGGTGGGCGAGCGCGTGTTTGAGATGCGCCCGCTCGATATCGTCTATGTGCCGCCCGATGTGCCCCACCGCTGGCTGAACCCCTATGAAGAGCCGTTCGGCTTCCTCTGCGTGGTGGACGCGGAGCGCGACCGCCCGCGCCCCGTTTCTGACGAAGAGTGGGAGCGCCTCCGCGCCAACCCCGAGACGGCAGAGTGGGTATTTTGAAACGAAACGCCTCTCTCAAGCGTCTTAAAAGTGCGGTATAATAACCGCAGAGGTGAGATCCATGAAACGCTCTTTATGGCTTTTCCTCGCGCTGCTGGCGTGGAGCCTCGCTTCAGCCGACGATCTGGGGGGGCTAGTGCGCAAAACCGAAGGGCGCGGCGGCAACAAACCGACTCCCAGCCAGAACAGCAACGATAACAAACCCAGCGCTTCACCCAGCAATAGCGGCGGCGCTCAAAACGACGACCTGTTCCGCAAAAAGTCGCGCAATCAGCCTTCACAGACCAGTCCCAGCAATACCCCGCAGGAGCGCGGACGCTCCGACGGCATGGTGCTCCAGGCCCCCAAATCGGTGGAGATTAACAGCAAGCCCCTGCTGCTTTCTCCCCAGCCCCAGAACCGTCCCGTGCCGATAGACGATCGCGGCTACCTGCCTGGTCTGGTGCGCCGCACGGAAGGGCTGGATTCGCGCCGCTGGAGCCACGACCGCTTTATCATCGTCAGTCCGTATCCCGATTATTATGGCGCCGAAACATGGGTAGAGTACCGCTTCGGGAATGTGCGCTTCTCCTACCGCTACTATGTGATTCGCCCAGAGCCTTACCGGGTGTGCTACACACCCTACTGGTACTATGACCCGTGCCCGCCGTTTATTCCTGTGTATCGGGTGGTGTATCTGCCGCCGCCTGGCGTGGTGTATGTTGAGGTGCCCGTCTATATAGAGACGCCCTACTATTTAGACCGCACTCCGCGCTACCGTGATGAGCGTCAAGCGATATTGAGCGACCTGCGAGCGCTCTGGAAACTGCGCGACATCCAGTTTATCGAGCGCTATGTGCGCCCCAACAGCTATATCGCGGTCTATCTGGAAGGGAAGTATGCCTACTCGCTTCCTGCGGAGGATTACCTGGAGATGACGCGCGACGCCCTGCGCGTGATTAAGACCGAAGAGATTACCTTCTACCGCGTTATGAAGCGGGGCGAGAACCAGCTGGTGGTGCGGGGAGAGCATCGCTATATTGACGACGCCACCGGTATGTTGAAGGTGGTCTATGTGTCGTACACCTTTGAGTATGCGGACGGGCGCTGGTATCTGAGCGAAGTCGGTTCCTCGGCGACGCGCCTGTAGCGCTTATTCCACCTGCTTGGGGTATCCCAGAATGGGGCGCGCCAGATTAATCGGAAACTGGCGCGCCTTTTGCTCATAACGGGCAACCGCTTCCAGATACCGCTTGCGCTCTACGGCTATCCGATTCTCGCTCCCTGCAATCTCGTCCATCAGGCGTGCGAACATCCAGTCGTTGCGGAACGCGGGGTCGCTCTGGAGTTTCACAATCAGCGCCTGTGCCTGTTCGGGGTTGCTCTTGAGCGCCCGAATCAGCGCTTCGAGTTGAGCGCGTTGTTGAGCGCTCACCTGCTGGCTCAGGGCTTCCAGTCGCGGAATCAACGAATCGCGCCGCTGAATCACATTTTCCATCTGCGCGCGATAGTAGCGCACTTCGCTCCACGCCCGGTTCAGCACCGATTGGCTATAGAGCAGGTTCAGCAGGAACAGCCCCACCAGCACCCCTGTGGCGATCAGAATCTGCATGCGGAGCCGTGCGCGGCGCGCCTGTGCCTCTTCCACGCGCCGAAGCGCCTCCCGCAGGTGCTGGGGGTCTACGCCCATCTCCTCGGCGCTGGCTTCCAGCACCGCCTGCGGAATGCTCGACTCGTGTTCCTGTTGCAGGCGTACCGCTTCCTGAATCACTTCCTGTGCTTTTTCGGGGTCCAGCCGTTTTTCCATCGTTTACCAGCTCCTCCCTGCGCCGCCCCCGCCCGAGCTCCCGCCGCCAAAGCTCCCACCCCCTGAAGACCATCCACCGCCTGACCAGCCGCCCGAGCTCCCGCCACCCGACGACCAGCCGCCGCATGACCAGCCGCCTGAACTGCTTCCTCCAGACCAGCCGCCCCACGAGCCGCTCCGGGTCGTTGTGGAGCCAATCCACCAGTCGTCGTCGTGCGTGCGCTTCGGCAGGGTGCGCTCGTCTTCGTCATGATAGCCGCAGTTCGGGTTGAGGCAGCGACGCACTTCGATTTCGAGACCTGTTTGGGTATAGGTGGGCGCCCGCACCAGTCGCGTGCTGGAACGCAGGGTATAGCCGCCGCATTTCGGACACTGCGAATACGGCGTGAACCATGCCACTTTCGGGATAATTTCAAAGGTTTCGCACGGCTCACAACGCCACACGAGATAGTTCACACTGCCGAGTTGCTCCTCCTTGCGCTGGAGCGCATTTAAGAAGGCGTCGTCTGCCTGCTCGTCAAGCAGGTGCATTGGTTTGCCACAGCTGGGGCATTTGGGCGGGCGCTCGCGCAGTAAGAACACGGCAATCGCGATTCCCCCTGCTCCCAGCAGTAAGAGCGTCATCACCAGCGCGGGCGTGATGGGGGAAGGCGCTTCAAAGGGGTTTTCCGCAGGGCGCCCAAACGAAGGCGCAGGCTGGGCATAGGGGCGTGCAGGGGTCTCGTAGGCTCCCGTTCGCTGGGCGGCGCGAATCGTTTCAGC